>CAYNED010000361.1:0-2530 GCA_964396135.1 uncultured Neorhizobium sp. | reverse complement strand
ATCTGCAGCCCGTGGGCGAGCGGGTCGACCCCGGAGATGCCGAGCAGGTAGTTGGCCAGGCTGCCCGCGCCGGACCCGCGGGCGGCCACCCGGACCCCCATGTCCCGGATCAGCTCGCAGACCTCCGCGACGGTGAGGAAGTACGTGGGGTACCCCAGGGCCGCGATGGTGGCGAGCTCGTCGTCCAGCCGGGACAGCACCGCCTCTGTCCGGGCCGTACCGGCGCCCGGGTACCGCCGTCCGATCCCGGCCAGGCAGCGTTCGCGCAGGGTGCGGTCGGCGTCGTCGCGGGCCGGGTCCCACCCGGGGACGACGACCTGCGGCTCGGGCAGGTGCACCCGGCCGATCCCCAGGTCGGCGGCCGGGTCGAGGCGCAGGCGGGAGGCGACCCGCTCGGTCTCCCGCAGCAGCGGGGCGGCCTGGCTCTCGTCCCCGGCGGCGCGCGCCACCCGGTGCGCCAGCGCGGTCATCTCCTCGGCGCCGGTGAGGTACCCGCGGGCCGTGGTGCGGTCGGTGTTGCGGGTGGACAACGGCACCAGGCGCCGTGCGGCGTCGAGCACGTCGGCGGTGACCGCCCCGTCCGGGGTCGCGTAGCGAACGGCGTTCGTGAGGACGGCGGGGACGCCGGCGTCCCGGGCCAGGGCCAGCATCCGGGCCGCGTGGCCGAGGCTGCCAGCGGTCCCCTGCGGACCGAGGTGACAGACCACCTCGACGGCCAGCGCACCGAGCGGCAGGGCGTCGTACCAGCGGGCGAGCACCGCGCGCGCCAGGTCGTCGCGCCGGGCCAGCACCGCCCGGCCGACCTCGGAGCCTGGCCCGAGCAGCACGGTGGCGGCGGTCCGGCCGGAGACCGGGTCGACGGCGTGCTCGCCGACCAGGGCCGTCGTCGTCACCGGCGTCCCGCGCTCCCCCCGCAGGTGGGTGGCCGACACCAGGCGGCACAGGCGGGCCCAGCCGGCACCGGCCGGCAGCGCGTCGACCCCGCCCGCGTGGGCCAGAACGGTGACCCGGGGCAGTCGCTGGTCGACCACCGCTCCCCCGCGTACGGGGGCCGGTCCGGTCGTGGCGGGACCGCCGGGACCGAGCTGGCCCGACGGCTCGACGGCGAGGTCGACCCCGAGGACCGGCGCGATCCCCGCGTCGGTGCACGCGGTGACGAACTTGACCGCCCCGTACAGGCCGTCGCGGTCGGTCAGCGCGAGCGCCTCCAGCCCCAGCCCGGCGGCACGGGACACCAGCGCTGCCGGGGTGGACGCACCGTGGCGCATCGAGTACCCCGACGCCACGTGCAGGTGGGTGAACGACACCTCGCGCAGACCTCTCGCAGCCGGCGCCCGCGGACGGGCGGTGCCGAGAGGACCCGGGGAAGAGGGTTCCTTCTCGAACTGGTGTTCGACCCACGTCCACTGTACCGGGGCGGCGGGACCCTCGCGACACCGCCGGACGGGGGAACGCGAGCGGGGGACCCGGACAGGGCGGGCGGGTCACCACCCTGCGGGCAGCTGCAGCGGGACGCCCATCAGCTCCGCCACCAGGTGGGCGAAGGACTCGGCGTCGCGCAGCAGGTCGTCGGCGTCCCGAGCGGTGACGACGTCCGCGCGACCGGCCTCCACGGCGGCGCGCCGAGGGGCCCCGGCGGCGAAGAACGCCGCCCACTCCCCCAGCTCGGGAGCCACCCGGGGCAGCACCTGCCACACGTTCAGCGCCCCACCGGTCCGCCGCGGCCGACCGCGGACGGCGAGGACCGCGGCGGCCGCTCGCAGCGCCGCCAGGTGGGCGGCGACGTACCGGTCGCCGGGGGTCTCGGCGACGCGCGCACTCGCCAGCCCGTCGCGTGACCGGTCGAGCAGCTCCAGCGCCGCCGCCGGGGTGGGTGGACGCCGCACCGCTGCCGGGCCGGGGTGCACCACCTGGGTCATCGGTTCCTCCTGGCACGCGGGTCTCGGCGACGGTCCGAGCGGTGGCTTCGGACTGGCGGTTCGAGCGGGTGACTTTCGGGGTGAGGGTTCGAAGGCGGCTCACCGGCGGTCCGGTGGAGCGGTTCAGTCAGTGACGCGCAGCAGGCTCCAGCCCTGGTCTGCGGTCGTGTCGTGGCGCAGGTCGTAGATCCCGGTCCCTGCCTGGCGGCCCGCCCCTGCCTCCACCCGCCAGACCTCGCGGTCGGCGCTGGGTACGACCTGCGCACCCGGCGCGTCACCCTCGCCGTGGACCGCCTTGGCGGCCCCCTCGGTCCACCAGGCCCGGCGCTCGTACCAGTGGGCGAGGACCTCACGGACCACGTAGAGCCGCCCGCGCCACAGGAAGGCCGTCGGCTGCGGCTCCGGCACGACGGCCTGGGACGCTGCGACGGACTGCGGCGGGACCGCCCCCGCCAGCGCGGAGACCGCCTCACGCCCGACCCGCACCGGCCGGCCCATCCTGACCTGCACCTCGTCCTCGTAGCTGCGGACCACCACGCCTCCTCCTGCCGTCCGTCCAGCGACCGGGCGGCCCGGGCTTCCCCACCCGGGCCGCCCCGCCGCTGATCCGG
>CAYNED010000360.1:0-2543 GCA_964396135.1 uncultured Neorhizobium sp. | reverse complement strand
GCACGTTTTCTTCGAGCGTGACCCACTCGAGTTGGATATCCGGGTTCTTGGAGGTGAAATCCTCCGTGAGACCCTGCATGCGGATCATATCGCCGTTGTTGACGGTTGCGATGGTGAGCGTTTCGGCCGAGGCCACACTGGACAGGGCCAGCGCTGAGCAGGCGCCCAGCAGAATTGTCTTCAATGTCATGATCTTCCTCCCGAAGATGGAATCGAGCATTCGCTTTGCTCATGGGCAATTACTCATCTTCAACTAGGGCGAGTCAACGCGAAATCATCGCTGCGCCGCAGCGAAATGCATCAAAGTACTGAATTCCTGGATGATTTTTTGCTCATTACTAGAGCAGCTGCTCAGCGGTTGCCTCGTTGGTGATCAACCCATTGATCAGCCGCCCCTTCAAGGCAGCCCGGAGCGCAGTGAGTTTCCGCTGCCCCTGGGCTAAGCCGATGACGCAGGAGGTTGTGCTGGAGGGGATCGGAACGCTGGCGACGCGGTCATTGATGGAGCCGGATAGAAGTTTTCCGTCGTGATCAAAGATCCATCCGCAGATTTCTCCGGCAGCACCGCCTGCGACCAAAGTCATCATCTCGTCCTTCGCCAGGAAGCCGTCGATGCAAAGGGGACCGTCCGGTCCGAGTTCACCAATGCCGACAAACGTGACATCCGCCTGCGCGCCCAGCGCCAGCGTCGAGCGCACAAGCGCTTGCTCGTGGAGCGTGTCACGCTCCTCTGCAGACGAACACAGCACCGGCAGCGGCATTGGAAAGTGTCGCGACTTGATGGCATCGGCCATGGAGAAGATCACATTGTAATAGGCCGCGGAACCGTCAGGACCGATATTACCGGTGAGTGAGACAATGCGGTGCTGCGGGCACTCCATGGGTGGCAACTGATCGACCGCCGCCTTCAAAGTCCGGCCGGTGCCGATCGCGAGCACGATGGGCTCTGATCGCTTCAGCCAGCGCTCGATCTCGGCGGCACCCGCTTCGGCAATCCCGACGGTGGTGGAACCGGCTGCGGTGTCGCTGGGCACGACTTCCACTTGCCTCAGCCCATACTTTGCCCGCAGCGCTTCACCGAGCTCCAGACAAGCGGCGATCGGATGATCCAGCCGGACCTTGATCAGCCGCTCGGCGACCGCGAGCGAGACGAGGCGCTGCGCAGACTGCCGGGATATTCCCATGGCATTTGCAATCTCGTCCTGCGTGCGACCTGCGACATAGTATAGCCAACCCGCGCGTGCCGCATCGTCGAGCCGCCCGTGTGAATCCGACCGTTTTACCATGAATGCCTTCCTCCCCGCGTCGTTGCTGCCACGCTTCGCCGCCGACTGTCAAACAACGGCGGCAGCACGACAGACCAGGGACAGCGCGCGATAGCCTCAGGCCATCTGAACGAGGTGACCTGATGACACTTCGCGATATTCTCGTGCGGGCGGCACATAATCAACAGGACGGATCGGACTCTTGATCTCCTCCACCGCCATGTTTCGCTTTATCCCACGGCGGGAGGGATCGGGGATCGGAACCGCCGCCATTAGCTTCTTCGTATAGGGATGCTGCGGGTTTTCAAATACGGCCGCACGCGGACCAATCTCGACGATTTCTCCCAAATACATGACTGCCACCCGGTGGCTGACACGCTCGACAACCGCCATGTCGTGGCTGATGAACAGATAGGCCAGCTTGAGGCTCTGCTGCAGATCAAGGAGCAAGTTGCAGACCTGCGCCTTGATCGAAACGTCCAGAGCGGAGACTGCCTCGTCCGCGACGATCACCTTCGGATCGAGCATCAGGGCACGGGCGATCGCAATCCGCTGCCGCTGGCCGCCGGAAAACTCGTGCGGGAAGCGCCGCATCATGTCCGGCGACAAGCCGACCTTGTGGAGCAGATCTGCAGCCTTGTCCCGCGCCTGCTTCTTTGTCCCCAGCTTGTGCTCGAGATACGGCTCCATAACAGCCGACCCGATGCTCATGCGCGGGTTGAGGCTGGCGAATGGGTCCTGGAACACCATCTGGATCGATCGCCGCATGGCCCGAAGTGTGGCCTTGTCGAGCTGCATCACATTGTAGCCGTCAATCGTCACATCGCCGCTCGTCGGGGTGATGAGCCGCGTCACCGAGCGGCCGGTGGTCGACTTTCCACAGCCCGATTCCCCAACCAGGGCCAGCGTTTCGCCCTCGAAGACCTGGAACGATACCTTCTCAACTGCATGCACCGCGCCCGTCTTGCGGCCGAAGAGGCCGGCATGAATGTCAAACCGGGTGGTAAGGTCCTTCACATCAAGGATTGGCGTCTTCGTCGTGGCTACCGTGTCCGTCACCTCCTGGAGTTGGAACTGCTCGCCGGTAGAGATGTCGATGCTGGGAAAACGCAGCGGCAGCTTTCGGTCCCCCATCGAACCAAGCCTGGGAACTGCAGATAGCAATGCGCGCGTGTAAGGATGGTGTCCGTGATGGAAAATCTGGTCCGTCGGTCCGGTCTCGACTGCCTCGCCGCGATACATGACGATGGTTCTATCGGCCACCTCCGCAACCACGCC
>CAYNED010000359.1:0-2548 GCA_964396135.1 uncultured Neorhizobium sp. | reverse complement strand
GGTCGGTGCCCAGTAGGCCTTTCGTATAGGTCGTGCCGAGCGGCCATGTCGGCATCAGGATCCACCAAAGCAGGGCGAACAGATGCGTCACGACCAGGAAGATCAGGACACCGCGCGGCACCGGTGTGTCCAGCTCCTTGATGCCGTTCCATTCGTGGCCGGTCGTCTTGCGACCGCTGACGGGATCGACTTCCTCTACGTCCATGGCCTGTCTTCCTTGTCGAGAATGTCCTTCTTGGCCCGATCGAAACGCCGCTTGTTCGAGGGCCAGAACGTGTAGATCAGCACTCCTACGGAAAACGCGATCAGGTAAAACAAGCCCCAGCTCTTGGAAAAGGCGACAAGTGTTTCGTGGCTAAGGTCCATGTCACTCTCCTTGGCCTAGTTGTTCGGGTCCGGAGGATCTTCGGTCGCGGCCGTACCCTGATAGGCAGCATCGGTCAGCCGCCCGAGCACCTGGAGGTAAGCCACCAGCGCATCCATTTCGGTAAGGCGTGTGGTGACGCCGTCGAATGTGCTGACTTGCGTCTTCTCACCATATCGCTCCGTTACACCGGAAGCCTGATCGGAATCAGGCGAAGCCTGTCCCAAGGCATCCCGTGCCGCGTTGGCCACCATGTCATCCGTATAAGGAACACCCAGGGTTTGCTGTGCCTTGAGATGAAGGTGAAGGTCGTTCGTGCGCAAATCGTTCCGGGCGAGCCAGGAATAAGCCGGCATGTTCGACTGGGGAACCACGTCGCGCGGGTTTGTCAGGTGCGCTACATGCCAGAAATCGGAGTACTTGCCTCCCACACGGGCGAGGTCGGGACCCGTCCGCTTCGATCCCCAGAGCATGGGACGATCATATTTCGATTCAACAGCGAGGGAGTACGGGCCATAGCGCTCCACGTCGTCGCGAAGCGTACGGATCATCTGGCTGTGACAGGCATAGCACCCTTCGCGGATGTAGATGTTTCTCCCGGCAAGCTCCAGAGGGGTGTAGAGCCGCATGTCCTCCACGTTCTCGACAGTGTCGTCTATCGTGAACAGCGGAGCGATCTCCACAATGCCGCCGACGCTGGCAGCGGCGATGATCGCGAAGACGAAGCCCATTGCCGTCCGCTCAAGCTTTCTGTGAAAGAGTTCTCTCATCAGCCTACTCCGCCGGGCTTGCGGGAGCGTTTGGGTTCACCACCAGCACATCATCCTCCGCCTTAAGCACAGGCGCGCCCCGTGCCGTCATCCAGATATTATAGCAAGCGACCAAGGCGCCGATCAGGAAGAGCAGACCTCCGACCGTTCGAGAGATGTAGTAGGGATACATCGCCACCAGCGAGTCGATGAAGGAATACGCAAGCGTGTTCTGTTCTGTATAGGTCCGCCACATCAGGCCCTGGATGATCCCGGAGTTCCACATCGCAAAGACGTAGATCAGGGTCCCTGCGAGCGCGAGCCAGAAGTGGACTTCAACAAGCCGAGCCGAGTACATGCGTTCCCGCTTCCAAAGCCCCGGGACCAGCGTGTAAAGCGAGCCAAAAGTAATCATCGCAACCCAGCCAAGTGCTCCCGCATGGACATGGCCAACTGTCCAGTCGGTGTAGTGCGAAAGGGAGTTCACCGGCCTGATCGCCATGAACGATCCCTCGAATGTAGAGAGGCCGTAAAAGATCGCCGCCACGAAAATGAAGCGGAGAGTGGCATCATCACGAACCTTGTGCCATGCCCCGTTCAGGGTCAGAAGCGCGTTGCCGGCGGAGGCCCATGACGGGACCAGCAACATGACCGAGAACGTCATGCCGAGGTTTTGGACCCAGTGGGGCAGGGCTGTGTAATGCAGATGGTGGGATCCCGCCCACATATAGAAGAACGTGATACCCCAGAAGCTAAGGATGGAAAGCCGGTAGGAGAAGATCGGCCGATCCGCACGCTTCGGAAGGTAGTAGTACAGCATCGCCAGGAACCCTGCTGTGAGGAAGAAGGCGACTGCGTTGTGTCCATACCACCACTGGACCATTGCATCCTGCACGCCCGCCCATACCGTATAGCTCTTGGCTTGGCTGAAGGAGATAGGAATGGCTATGTTGTTGACGATGTGAAGCATCGCGACAACAAGGATGAAGGCCATGTAGTACCAGTTAGCCACGTAGATGTGTGGTTCCTTGCGCCGTGCCAGAGTGCGGATGTACAGGATGAAGTAGGTGACCCAGACCACCACCAGCCAGATATCCGCATACCACTCCGCCTCGGCATACTCCTTGGACTGCGTTAGGCCCATGAGGTAGCCGGTAACGGCCAGGATGCAGAAGAGGTTAAAGCCGAAGATAACAAACCACGGGCTGAACTGGTCGGCGAGCCTTGCCCGCGATGTGCGCTGGACAACATGGAAGGATGTAGCAATCAAGGCATTGCCGCCGAACCCGAAGATCACGCCCGTAGTATGCGCGGGCCTGATTCTTCCAAAACTGGTCCAGGCGGTATCGAAGTTCAGAGATGGCCAAGCAAGTTGTGCGGCCGCCCATACGCCGAAGAACATCCCGATGACCGCCCATATCATCGTCATGACCAC
>CAYNED010000358.1:0-2549 GCA_964396135.1 uncultured Neorhizobium sp. | reverse complement strand
AAGGTTGATGGGAGTTCCATCATAGTCGTAGATCGCTGTTTGGCGAGGGGGCCGCCATTGACTTTCCCGGGAGGATCGAAAACAGCAGGCAATAACCTAGGAGTTCAATTTGCCCCGGACGTTCGACGCAGTAATCCTTGGCGCGGGAGCTGCCGGCTTGATGTGCGCGATGCGGGCAGGCGGCCGCGGCAAGAAGGTGCTGTTGCTCGACCACGCCAAGGCGCCGGGTGAGAAGATCCGCATCTCCGGAGGTGGACGCTGCAACTTCACCAATCTTCATACATCCCCGGCCAACTACCTTTCATCCAACCCTCATTTCGCCAAGTCCGCCTTGGCCCGCTATACGCCGCGGCACTTTCTCGATCTGGTCGAACGGCACCGGATCGCCTGGCACGAAAAGACGCTGGGTCAACTCTTTTGCGATGACAGCGCAAAAGACATCATTCGTATGCTGCTGGCGGAGATGCAGGCGGCTGGGGTGGTGTTGGAACTGCAGCAAGAGATTGCGTCCGTCGACAGAACCGAGAGTGGCTACCGTATCCGGCTCGCATCTGGTGGCGAAGTCGAGGCGCCTAAACTGGTTGTCGCGACCGGCGGCAAGTCAATTCCCAAGATGGGGGCGACAGGGTTCGCATACCGGCTTGCCGAGCAGTTCGGCCTCAAGCTGGTGGAAACGCGGCCAGGGCTCGTTCCCTTGACGCTCGACCCGCTGCTGTTGGAGCAGATAGCCCCCTTGTCCGGCATCAGTGTTCCGGCCGAGGTGCGGCATGGCAAGACGAGCTTTCGCGAAGCGCTTCTGTTTACCCATCGCGGTCTCAGCGGCCCGGCTATTCTGCAGATCTCCTCTTATTGGCGCGAAGGCGACAGGATTGAACTCAAGGTCGAGCCGGACCTGAACATTCTTGCTCTTCTGAAAACGGCCCGCCAGCAAAACGGACGCCAGGCGCCGCAGACGGCCTTGGGTGAAGTGCTACCGAAGCGACTGGCGCAGTTCTTGACAGACAAAGCCGCCGTTGCGGGCCATCTCGCTGATCTCTCCGATCGCATGCTGGAGTCACTTCGCCGAGCAGGCCAGGCGTGGGAGATCACTCCGGCCGGTTCGGAAGGCTACCGAACCGCCGAGGTCACCCTTGGCGGCATCGACACCAACGAACTCGATTCTCGCACCATGGAAGTCAAGGCCGTTCCGGGCCTCTACTTCATCGGTGAATGCGTGGACGTCACTGGCTGGCTGGGCGGCTATAACTTCCAATGGGCCTGGGCTTCGGGCCATGTTTGCGGGGAGGCATTGTAGGGGTCTAGGATTCAGCTGTTGTTAAGCTGCCTGAGTGATCCTGCCACAATGCCAGCCCAATCCTATGTTTTTTGCTGGTGTACCGGCTCCGGAAAGGGGAAGGTTGCGACTAGAATGACAATGGGGATCGCCATGCAGAATGCCCGCCGCGCTCAAGCCGTCGCCGTAGCTCAGGCCCAAGAGGCCGCCAAAGCGATGCGCCTTCGTCTTCTCGTTATTTGCATCAGCGGCATTGCAGCGGTCCTGGCGCTCCCTGCCATTCTCTGAAATCCGTTCGCTTGGGGGACGCGGTAGCGACGCGTCTGCAGCGGTTTGTATGACGGCGACTGCCGATCGACACCGTCTCTGCCACCTCGTCTGGAAATAGAATCGGCGGCTCGCTCGCCGCCGATTCCTGTCTTGGTCCCTCGAAGAGCGCCATCTCCAGGCTTACTGTGCCTGTGTCACCACGACCGGGATCAACAGGTCGCCCCAGTTTCCGCTGCCGCCATGGTGGCGGGCGGAGCGCACCAGCTCGACCGAAACACCGGCCTCGACTGCCTTCATCACCGACTGGTTCAACCTGTGCAGGTCGTTTGCGAGCATGCGGATGGCAGCCTGCTGGTCTGCCGACATGGCGGAGGACTGCTCCTCTGCACGTTCCTTGACCCGTGTCTGGACATTCATGGCATTTCTCCTCTTGTTTCGGGGGTTCTTGATGCCCTCCCTTGCGGGGAGGGCATTGCTTATTCGGCGGCGGGGCGGAACTGCTCCGTTTCCGTCGATTCCTTCATGGCGGTGGTCGACGAGGTGCCGCCGGTGATGGCCATGGATACGGCATCGAAATATCCGGTGCCGACTTCGCGCTGGTGCTTGGTTGCGGTGTAGCCGTTGACTTCGGCTGCGAATTCCGCCTCCTGCAGCTCCGAATAGGCCGCCATTTGCCGGTCCTTGTAGCCGCGCGCCAGTTCAAACATGCCGTAGTTCAGCTGGTGGAAGCCGGCGAGCGTGATGAACTGGAACTTGTAGCCCATCGCACCCAGCTCCTTCTGGAACTTGGCGATTGTCGCATCGTCGAGGTTCTTCTTCCAGTTGAACGACGGCGAGCAGTTATAGGCGAGCTTCTTGCCCGGATGGACCTTGTGCACTGCTTCCGCGAACTTGCGAGCCTGCTCGAGATCCGGCTTGCCGGTTTCCATCCAGATCATGTCGCAATAGGGGGCGTAGGCAATTGCGCGCGCGATGCAAGGCTCGATGCCGTTCTTGACCTGGTAGA
>CAYNED010000357.1:0-2551 GCA_964396135.1 uncultured Neorhizobium sp. | reverse complement strand
GCGTCGCGGTCGACGCCCTTGGCAACGCCGATGGCGGTAATCACGTCGCGGATGCCCAGTTCATCGAGGATCCCGCGCACCGCCGACATCTGACCCTGGCCGCCATCGATCAGGATCACGTCGGGCCAGGCCGGGAAGGGGGCATCTGCCGCATCCTCGGGGGCGGCTGCATTTGAACGGTCCGGCCTGCCTTCCTCCTTCAGAAGTCGGCTGAAGCGGCGCGTCATCACTTCGCGCATCATGCCGAAGTCGTCGCCGGGGGTAATCTCCGTCGATTTGATGTTGAACTTGCGGTACTGGTTCTTCACGTAGCCTTCTGGCCCGGCGACCACCATGCCGCCCACGGCATTGGTGCCCATGATGTGCGAGTTGTCGTAGATCTCGATGCGCCGAGGCACGTAGGAGAGGCCGAAGGTTTCGGCAAAGCCTTTCAACAGTCGTGCCTGGGAGGAAGTCTCGGCGAGCTTGCGACCGTGTGCCTCGCGCGCGTTCCCCAGGACGTGTTCGACGAGGTCCCGCTTCTCGCCCCGTTGCGGAACGGAAATCGTCACCCGATGGCCGGCCTTCTCGCAAAACGCCATCGCCAGCAGTTCCTGCTCCTCCACTGTCTGGGACAGGAGGATCTGCCTCGGCACCGGCTTGTCGTCGTAGAACTGCGCCAGGAAGGCGTTGAGCACCTCCGCGCCGGTCATCTGAGGGTCGGCCTTCGGGAAATAGGCGCGGTTGCCCCAGTTCTGTCCGGTGCGGAAGAAGAACACCTGGATGCAGGTGAGCCCACCCTCGTGGTGGATCGCAAAGACATCCGCCTCGTCGACGCCGGCCGGATTGATGCCCTGGTGACTTTGCACATGGGAAAGCGCGGCCAGCCGGTCGCGGTAGATGGCGGCGCGCTCGAAATCGAGATCCTCCGAAGCCTCCGCCATTTGTCGGGCGATCGCAGATTTGACGTTCTGGCTCTTGCCGGACAGGAAGTCCTTGGCTTCGCTGACAAGCTCCGAGTAGCCCTCGTCACTGATTTCATGGGTGCAGGGGCCGGAGCAGCGCTTGATCTGATAAAGCAGGCAAGGTCGTGTGCGTGTTTCGAACACGCTGTCGGTGCATGTTCTGAGCAGAAAGGCCCGCTGCAGCGAGTTGATGGTTCGCCCCACCGCACTCGCCGAGGCGAAGGGGCCGAAATAGTCGCCCTTGCGAGCTCGCGCGCCGCGGTGCTTGAAGATCGCCGGTGCCCGATGATCGCCGGTGATCAGGATATAGGGAAACGACTTGTCGTCGCGTAAAAGCACGTTGAAGCGAGGCCGCAGGCGCTTGATGAGATTTGCCTCGAGCAGTAGCGCTTCGGTTTCCGTCCGCGTCGTGACGAATTCCATATGCGTCGTATCGCGGACCATGCGCGAAAGTCGGTTGGAGTGAACGCGCCCCTGGGCATAATTGCCGACGCGCTTCTTCAGGCTGCGCGCCTTGCCCACATACATCACATCGCCGGCCTCGTTGAACATGCGATAAACGCCGGGCGCGTTTGGCAGGTGCTTGACGAATTCGGCAATCAGGTCCGCACCCTTCAGTCCGCTGTCGTTCTTGAGCGCCTCGTTCCAGTCGATGCCAAGCGGCCGCTCGAGCATCGGCTCGGCAGATCCGACGTCGTCGTCCTCGTCTTCAGTTTCGTCATAGAGAACGCCGCCCTCAGGCAGCTTGGCTGAATTCATTCCGTCCTCTTCGCCCGGTGGCGCCATGGCACGCATGTGACACTTCCGGCGCCGGGCTCGAATCGCATTCTGGTGATGTCCTACAGGTAGTGCGTCATAGGCTCCAATGAAAGAAGAGAGCGGCGGCGGGGCTTGCCTCCCTTGCAGAACTCCTTCCTCGTTGGTTGCCGTCAAAAGGAGTGGTTAAGCTTCCATGAAGAAAGAGAGCCCGACCGCAGGATGCAGCCACGCAAGACCGGCATCTGCGGTTGTCTCCAAAATATGGTTAAGAAACATTATGTTGCCGCGATGCAACATCGCTGTTTTGCCGTTTGGGAGCCACAATCAATTCACAATTCGGCTCTCTCTTGTCCTCATTTGCCAGACAATTTCCGTCTCAGCGCGCCGGAGAAGCGATGCGGCAGTCTCGTCGCATCAGTCCCGGCACAGCAGAACAGGAGAATTTGTATGCGTACTCTCATCGCAACTCTGGTGGCTTCGGCTGCTACCTTCACCATCATCTCGGCCGCCCAGGCCGCTGATGCCGTCGACCAGATCCCGGAAGCCCCGGTTGCCTACGAGCAGCCGGCGCCCGTCAGCGACTGGAGCGGTGCCTATGTTGGTGCCTACGGCGCCTATGACTGGGGTCGTTTCGACGGTGGCGATCGCGAAGGTGCTTTCGGTGGTGGCCTCTTCGGCGGCTACAACATGCAGAGCGGCCAGATTGTCTACGGTGTTGAAGCCGATGCAGGCTACAACGGCGAAGAACAGGATCTTGGCGGTGGCGTTGAAGGCAAGGCCGGCTGGAACGGCTCGCTCCGCGCCCGCCTTGGCTATGATCTCAACCCGTTCCTGCTCTACGGTACGGC
>CAYNED010000356.1:0-2559 GCA_964396135.1 uncultured Neorhizobium sp. | reverse complement strand
GCATCGACGCCTTTGGGGGCGGTCAGGTTGCCGCGCATCCGATCCAGCCATTTCGACAAGGCCTTGGACCGCGCCTCGGCTAGGCGCTTCACCTGCGGCGTATCCTTCGACACCTCCCAGGCAATGATCTTACAGATCAGTGGATCGTGCCGAAGGGCGTCCATGTAGAGCAGCGCCAGCCGCTCCATCAGATCACCATAGGTGAGGACGAACATGCCGCCTGTATCCTCGGGGATACGGTCCTTGACCCAGCCCCCGAGATCGGCACCGATTGCATCGAGCAAACCTTCGAGGCCGCCGTAATAACGGTAGATCAACTGCTTGTCGCAGCCGGCGCGTCGGGCGATCGCATTGATGCCAAAGGCCTGAAACCCTTCTTCTGCCAGAAGATCACGGGCTGCTTTGAAAATCGCCGCTTCCGTATGAAGGCGGTTCTTGACGCGCTTCTCGGGCACGAGATCGACAAGAGCTTCCGGCACTGCAAGCATGATCTGAACTCCAACTGACTGTTCGCCGATAGAGCGCCAGCAGGTCCGGCACAATGCGGCAATACCGTCATTCACAGAAACCGCGGCGTTGCGCCCGCCGGATTGGAGAGATAAGCCTCACGCCTTCTTTCTGACGGCTTGCATACTGGCTCCTCATGCTGATCATCTTCGAGAGTATTCTTCCGATCTTCCTTCTGGTCCTGCTCGGCGTGGCGCTGAAACGTAGCCCGCTGATCAACGGAACCTTCTGGGAGGGACTCGAACAGTGCGGCTACTACGTGCTGTTTCCGGCGCTTCTCTTCCACACGCTCGCAACTGCGGACTTCTCGAGCATGGAAATAGGCTCGATCGGCATTGCA
Source organism: uncultured Neorhizobium sp. (assembly GCA_964396135.1). Classification (GTDB taxonomy): domain Bacteria; phylum Pseudomonadota; class Alphaproteobacteria; order Rhizobiales; family Rhizobiaceae; genus Neorhizobium. The sequence goes on along the minus strand of CAYNED010000356.1, from coordinate 1,712 downwards.
GCCGTCAGCGCGGTGCTTCTGATGTGCGCCCTCGTGCTCGGGCTCTGGCTGCCGCTGAAGCGGGCGGGCGTTGCCGCGTCATCCTTCAGCTCTGTCTTCCAGACCGCCACGCGGTGGAACGCCTTCATAGCGCTTGCAATCGCCCAGAAGCTCTACGGTGAGCCAGGCCTGACCGTGGTGGCGCTGGTGATGGCGGTGATCATCCTGCCCATCAACTTCATCAACGTGGCGGTCCTGCTCTGGTTTTCCGGCGCGCAAGCGAGCTACGGCGCGTTTCTGCTTCGGATCATCACGAACCCGCTGATCATAAGCAGCCTGTTGGGGGTGATCGTCAACCAGATCGGCGTTCCCGTCTATGCGCCGCTGATGACAACGATTGATCTTGTCGCGCGGGCGGCGCTGAGCCTCGGGCTCATAGCGGTTGGCGCCGGTTTGCGTGTTTCCGACGCGCTTAAGCCACGGCCCCTCGTCCTGTTTTCATCGGCGCTGAAGCTCGCCTTCTTCCCGGCCGTGATGATCGCGGCTGCGCTGCTGGCGGGGGTTGCCGGTTCTACCATGGTACTCTTAGCTTTAAGCGCCAGCGTGCCAACCGCGATGAATGGCTATATCCTCGCCAAGAAGATGGGCGGAGACGCGGACCTTTATGCCGCTACCGCCACCGTCCAAACGGTTTTCTCCTTCCTTACCATCCCGCTTGTGCTGCTGGCCGTTGGTCAGCTTGCGGCGGGATAGAGAAGGTCGACGATATAGGCGGCGTCGAACCGCGCGTCGAGCATGCCATAGGTGGAGCGCCAGCCGCCGGCGAGCCGCGTTTCCAGGAAGGCGTCGGCGATCTTCCCTGCGCCAAGCCGGGCCAGTTCCGCGGCACCGGCGGCAAGCGCCAGTTGCTCTACCAGAAGACGCGCGGCGCCCTCGTCCGTCTCGCAGAGCGCCATGGCTGCCCGCAGGACCTCTATCGTCTTGCGGCCCGACGCACCAAGGTCGCGTTCGAAGCCGGCAAGGACCATGTCGAACAGATCCTTGCCGCGCGACAGGACACGCAGCACATCCAGCGCCATGACGTTGCCGGAGCCTTCCCAGATCGCGTTGACTGGCGCCTCGCGGTAATGACGGGAGACTGGGCGTTCCTCGACATAGCCGTTGCCACCAAGGCACTCCATTGCCTCATAGATCAGCGACGGCGCGATCTTGCAGTTCCAGTATTTGATGACCGGCGTCATGACGCGGGCAAAGGCTGCATCCGTGGGGCTGGTGGCAGCGCGGTCGAAGGCGTCGGCCAGACGGAACGCAAGCGCGGTGGCTGCCGCCACGTCGAGCGCCATGTCGGCCAACACACGGGTCATCAGCGGCTGGTCGATGAGGTTCTTGCCGAAGACGCTGCGGCCCCGGCAATGATGGACGGCTTCCGCCAGCGACGCGCGCATGATGCCCGCAGAGGCGAGAGCGCAATCCAGGCGGGTCAGCGTCACCATATCGAGGATGGTGCGAATTCCCGCCCCGGGCTCGCCCAGCAGATAACCGAACGCATCGGTGAATTCCACCTCGGACGAGGCGTTGGAACGGTTGCCGAGCTTGTCCTTCAGCCGCTGGAATTCCAACCCGTTGGCGGATCCATCCTCCAGGAGACGCGGCACCAGGAAGCAGCCAATCCCCTCGCCGGTCTTGGCCAACATGACGAATGCGTCGCTCATCGGCGCCGACATGAACCACTT
>CAYNED010000355.1:0-2565 GCA_964396135.1 uncultured Neorhizobium sp. | reverse complement strand
GCGCGTCCATTGATTGCCGTGACCGGCCATCGTCGCGAAGACATCGATCAGGCCTTGCAAGGGCTCGATCTGACGGCGGTACATAATCCCGAATATGCCGAAGGACTCGGCACCTCACTCGCGTGCGGCTTTTCTCTTCCATCCCTCGCGAGCTGCGATGGCGCGCTTGTCATGCTTGCAGATATGCCCGGAGTGACAGCTGAAAATTTGGATCAGCTGATCGCGGCGTTCCAGGAGGCAGGCGGCAATGTCATCGTTAGAGCCTCGCACAACGGCAAGCGGGGAAACCCGGTTCTTCTACCGCGCTCGGCGTTCGAAGCGGTACGCGGGCTCCAGGGCGACGTCGGCGCCCGCGCTGTCATCGAAACATCCGGCCTGCCGATCGTCGAGGTCGAGATCGGGGCAGCTGCACATCTTGATGTGGATACTCCGGACGCCGTTACTGCTGCTGGAGGTGTTCTCAAGCGTTGAAGAGAGCCTGTTCCTTGGACTGGGAAATCCGGGGAACAGGCATCCGTGTTGTACGGCGCGCTCAGTCGTCCTGTGGAATATGCATGTCAACGCCGGCGACCCGAAGATTGTTGACGACGGATTGTACGCCTCGCACTCCTTCTGCGGTCCGCGCAATGCGTGACGACGTTGCGTTGTCATCGACGACACCCTCGAGGGTGATGATACCGCGCTCGACGTGCAGATCGATGCTCTCCATCGAAACATCTTCTAGGTTTTCGAGTGCCTCCGTTACCCGCTCTTCGACGTCATCGGAGTCGATGAAACTGTCGGTGGCTGGGAGAACACTGTCACGGCTCTTTTCCTCGAAGCCCTCTTCATCGACGCCGTCCACATGGTATCCGCGGTTCCTCTCGCGGTCGAAGTTCGCATTCGGATCGCCGTAAGCTGCATTACCAACAGGCTTGGTCGCCGCTCCCGCGGGATCAGCATAGGGCCAGCCGTCGTCGATATTGCGGGTATCGTAGTCGCGATAGTCTTCTTCGCGGGTCGTGTTGTCGGGATTGCGGGTCGTCGCCATCTGGATCTCCTTTCGGACGTCTCGCTCACCTAACGTACAGGAGGGAGTTTGGTTCGAGAGGATCAACCGTTGCTCTGCTTCTGCCATCTCCGCAGGAGCCGCTCGCGCTTCAGCCTCGACAATCGCTTCAGCCAGAATATTCCGTCCAGTTGGTCGATCTCATGCTGGATGCACACTGCGTGGAAGCCTTCCGCCGTGCTCTCGTGAAACTCGCCGTCGAGATCCTGAAACCGAACATGGATTGCCGCAGGCCGCTCCACTTCCTCCGTGAAGCCCGGCATCGAGACACTGCCCTCGACGTGCCGCATCATATCCGCAGAAACAGAGAGGATCTCTGGATTGACATAGACACGGGGAAAACCGGGTTCGAGCTCCAGCACGAACAACCGTTTCAGCACACCCACATGGGCAGCGGTAATGCCGACGCCAGGGGCCAGCCTCATCGTCTCCAGAAGGTCGTCAGCAAACGTGCGCAGCGAAGCGTCGAACTGTTTCACCGGCTCACAGACCATGGAAAGATGCGGGTCGGGATAGGGAAGGATAGGAAGGCGCATCATCAAGTCCTCATGGCGGTGTTCTTGACGTAGCCGGTCGCGTCACGCTTCTCAAATGCTTTGAGGCGAGGCGCTGGACCGTTCGCGCCAATTCGTCTAGCAGGTCTCCGTGCGGCGGCCGCCGCACCTCTATCCGGTTGTTGACATTACGGTTCTGCTCGCCATTCTCCATGGCGCGAACGGGGCCAAGCGGGGCGAGACATGAGCGACATCAGCGAACAGGACCTCGCCCGGACCCGGACCGAAGAAGCGATCCACGACATCTATGCCGAGGACGGCTCGGTCCGCGCTGATTTCCTCACCATGGTTGGTGCGGCTATTGCCGACCGTGACGTGCTTTTCCTGCGCCAGAACGTCGCCCGCCTACACGAATCAGAGCTTGGTGACCTTCTGGAGGCAATCCAGCAGGATCAGCGGTTCGCGCTGGTTCGGCTGCTCGGGGCCGATTTCGACTTGACGGCACTCACCGAGGTCGACGAGGCAATCCGCCTCGAGATCGTCGAACAGATGCCGAATGCGCAGATCGCTGCCGCCATCGGTGCCCTTGATTCCGATGACGCCGTCTACATCCTGGAGGATCTGGACAAGGAGGATCGCGACGAGATCCTGGCGCAGCTGCCTTTTACGGAGCGGGTAAGGCTTCGCCGGGCGCTGGATTATCCGGAACAATCCGCTGGTCGGCGGATGCAGACGGAATTCGTTGCGGTGCCGCCGTTCTGGACCGTCGGCCAGACAATCGACTACATGCGCGAAGACGAGGAGCTGCCGGAATCGTTTACCCAGATCTTCGTCATCGACCCCACCTTCAAGCTGCTCGGCATCATCGACCTCGACCGTATCCTGCGCACCAAGCGCCAGGTTCGGATCGAAAGCATCATGCGGGAAACAAATCATCCGATTCCGGCCGAGATGGACCAGGAAGAGGCGGCGCAGATCTTCGAGCAATATGACCTTCTGTCAGCCGCCGTTGTTGACGAAAAT
>CAYNED010000354.1:0-2594 GCA_964396135.1 uncultured Neorhizobium sp. | reverse complement strand
GCGCGAAGGTGAAAGCGTCGACCCAGGGGGTGCGGATGCCCATGGAAGACGCCATGCGCCGGTTCTGCGTCACCGCCCGCATCTGCAGCCCGAAGGCAGAGCGCTTCATCAACACCAGCAGCGCGAAGAAGATGGTCAGCGAGAAGACGATGATCCACATGCGGTTCCAGGTGACCGTCATGCCACCGAGAGGAAAGGAGCCGGACATCCAAGAGGGGTTGCCGACTTCCTGGTTCGTCGGACCAAAGATTGAGCGGGTCGCCTGCTGCAGGATGAGCGAGATGCCCCAGGTGGCGAGCAAAGTTTCCAGGGGCCGGCCGTACAGGAAGCGGATGACGCCCCGCTCGATCAGCAGCCCAACGGCCGCCGTCACGAGAAAGGCGACCGGCAGCGCGATGGCCAGCGACCAGTCGAATAGGTGCAGTGCGTTTGAGCGGATCAATTGCTGCACCACGAATGTGGAATAGGCGCCGAGCATGACCATCTCGCCATGCGCCATGTTGATGATGCCCATGACGCCGAAGGTGATGGCAAGGCCGATGGCCGCCAACAGAAGAACGGACCCCAGCGACAGGCCGTACCAGATGTTCTGGGCCATGTCCCAAAGGGCAAGCTGCCCCTCCAGCCTAACGATGGCCCTGTCGAGATCCGGCCGCAGATCTTCCTCAATAGACGAGGAAACGGACATGAGGATGCCGATGGCCCCTCGCCCGCCGAGGGAAGCCACGGTATCGATTGCTGCGCGCTTATCCTCAACCGACCGGTTGGAGGCCAGCAGCGATACAGCGCGCGCTTCTTCCATCCGAGCTTTGACTTCGCCATCCGTTTCCCTGGCAAGTGCCGCCTCCACCAGATCGAGGTTCTCGGCACTTGGCGATTGCAGCACGGAGCGAGCAGCCTGCAGGCGCACGTTCCGGTCTGGGCTGAGAAGGGTCAGTCCTCCAAGGGCCGAGCGCACCACCCTGCGCAGATTGTTGTTGATCTTGATCTTGGCGACGGCGCCTTTGGCAGCCTCACCGGCATCCTCTCCGCTCACCGGGTCGATGAGGGCAAGCTTGGAGCCTGCCTGTCTGGTGATGAAAACCGCACCGTCGGATTTGCGGGCATAGAGATCGCCTTCAGCAAACGCTTCGAGCGCGGGCACAACGCGCGGATCGCCGGACGCCGCCAGCTTCCCGACGATTTCCTCCGCCTGCTTGAAGTTCGCCGCAGCAAGGGAGTCGATCAGCGGCTTGGGATTGCTCTGGGCAAAACTCAAGCTCACACTCGTGATCAAGAAGCACAGCAATAGCACAACAATGCGCATGGTCGCCGCGAACGGTGTGGTCGTCATGGTCTATCCCCCTTCACGGGCCACGGGCGGACAAAACGTCTCCGCCCGTGACGATGTCAGATCAGACGCAGGTGATGATCAGCTGCCCTTGCCGCCGCACTTGCCGGTGGCGACGTTGAAGTTGCCGCACTCCATCGGCTTGCGCCAATCCGAGATCAGGTCCTTGGAGTCCGGCAGGTAGTCGGACCACTCGTCACCGACAACGGCAGCGGTCTGCTGCACGATTTCGAACTGGCCATCTGACTGGATCTCTCCGATCAGCACCGGCTTGGTGATGTGGTGGTTCGGCATGACTGTGGAATAGCCGCCGGACAGGTTGGGGACGGCAACGCCAATGATGCTGTCCAGGACGGCGTCGGTATCGGTGGTGCCGGCCGCTTCCACGGCCTTCACCCAGGCGCTGAAGCCGATATAGGTGGCTTCCATCGGGTCGTTGGTGACGCGCTTGTCGTCCTTGGTGAAGGCGTGCCATGTCTCGATGAACTCGGCATTGACCTCGGCGTCGACGGACTGGAAGTAGTTCCAGGCCGCCAGATGGCCGACGAGCGGGGCCGTATCGAGGCCGGCAAGTTCTTCTTCACCGACAGAGAAGGCCACGACCGGAATGTCTTCCGCCTTCACGCCCTGGTTTGCCAGCTCCTTGTAGAAGGGCACATTGGCATCGCCGTTGATGGTGGACACGACGGCGGTCTTCTTGCCGGCGGAGCCGAAGTTCTTGATGTCGGTCACGATCGTCTGCCAGTCGGAATGACCGAACGGCGTGTAGTTGATCATAATGTCTTCTTCGGCCACGCCCTTCGACATCAGGTAGGCCTTGAGGATCTTGTTGGTCGTCTGCGGGTAGACGTAGTCCGTGCCGGCCAGAACCCAGCGCTCGACGCCTTCCGTTTCGGCAAGATAATCGACTGCCGGAATGGCCTGCTGGTTTGGAGCAGCCCCTGTGTAGAAGATGTTGCGCGAAGACTCTTCACCCTCGTACTGGACGGGATAGAACAGGATCGAGTTGAGCTCCTCGAAGACTGGTAGTACGGACTTGCGCGATGACGAGGTCCAGCAACCGAAAACGGCGGCTACCTTGTCTTGGGAAATCAGCTGGCGAGCCTTTTCGGCAAAGAGCGGCCAGTCGGACGCCGGATCGACGACAACCGCCTCGATCTGCTTGCCGAGCAGGCCGCCCTTCTTGTTCTGCTCGTCGATCAGGAACAGCATCGTGTCCTTGAGCGTCGTTTCCGAGATCGCCATCGTTCCCGACAGCGAATGC
>CAYNED010000353.1:0-2629 GCA_964396135.1 uncultured Neorhizobium sp. | reverse complement strand
GTCCAGCCCCTTGATGACCTCGATTGGCCCGAAGGACTTCGTCACGACGGCAAGTCGCAGTGCAGGCTGACCAGTTAGCGTCTCATTCATTTTACACCTCCGAGCACGGCAGGCGCCGCTTCTCCGCCACGCCTGTCGTGATCGCGGCTCCAAAGCACGCTAATCTGTCGGCGGGCACGAATGAGGATCGCCCCGCCGCCGACGAGCAGCACGACGGGCAGCAGCCATGTAACCACGCCAACCGGGCTCCAGGTGGCGCCGAAGAGCTCATAGACCGGGAGGCCGTCGCCTGCGTTCCGCCTGATCATCGCGTACTCCTCGCCGAAGAGGACCGCGACCGTCTCCGTCAGGAAGACGATCCCGGCCGTGAGGAGAAGGCCGCCGGTCAGTGCCAGCAGGTAGTGCGGCAGAAGGCGACCCCAATCGAGCTTGGCGCGATTGCGGACATGGTGCTCCAGGACACCGCCGATACCGCTCGGCGCATAGAGCATGACCAGCACGAAGATCAGGCCCTGGTAAAACACCCAGGAACGCGTGACATCCGAGACCAGGAAGGAGAAAAGCGTGAAGGCGGTGGCGCCGATCACCGGCCCGAAGAAAATGGTCGAACCGCCGACGAAGGTCTGCAGCACGACTTGTGCCGACACGCTGCTGGCAAAGAGCGAGTAGTTGGCGGTTTCGTTCGAAATGGCCTGCAGTGATCCCGCCACGGCAGCGACCATCGCGGAAAGGGAGAAGATGATCACCTTGGCGGTATGGGCGCTATACCCCAGGAAGCGCACGCGCTGCTCGTTGTCGCGCAGGGCCAGTGTCAACCGACCGAATGGTGTGCGGGTATAGGCCCAGAGGCCGAGGCCGCAGATCAGCACCCAAGCCAGCGTCAGATAATAGACCTCGAGCATCGAGCCAAAGACGATGCCGCTCCAAGGCATCCGCATCGACGACACGCCGGACTCGCCACCGAACAGACCCTGCAACTGCGGCGCCAGTGAGTGGAATAGCTCGGCGATCGCCAAGGTCACCAGAGCGAAATAGACGCCCGAGCGCATGGTCGCGAAATAGCCCGCGACCAGTCCGATCAGGAGACCCGTCGCCGCACCGGCCAGCGGCACGAGCGGTGTCGGGAAAGCAAGCCCACCTTCGATGGCCCGCATCAGATGCAGTGCCGCAAAGGCCCCCACTCCGAAATAGGCCGCATGTCCGAACGAAAGCAGCCCTGCCTGTCCCATCAGCAGGTTGAACGCCAGCGCAAAGAGGCTCGCGATCAGCACGTTGACGAGCGCGTTCTGCCATCCGAGGCCAAGGAAGGGAGGAATGCCGATTAACAGAACCAGCACCGTGACAAGAAGAAGAATGTTACGCATGGATCCCATCTCAGTTGCGCTCGCCCATTAGACCGGCAGGGCGCACCAGCAGGACGATCAGCATCAGCGCGAAGGGTATGGTGGCGCTTACGGAAGACAGCTTCAGCGTCATCAGGCCACCGAGCGATTGAGCCCAGTCACCGAGGCCGACATACCCTAGAGCGCGTCCGTTGAACGCGGAATCGCATTGAGGATTCCCTTGGCTGCCGAATTCTGATTCCTTGTCTCCGACTGGTGATTTGGTCGGAGGCAATATGACCCGAGCTTTCAGCGATGATCTGCGTAGCCGCGTGCTGGCTGCGTCACAGGGTGGCATGTCGGCGCGTTCAGCGGCCGCCCGATTTGGGATTGGGATTTCAACAGCCATCGCTTGGATTGCGAGTGCGCGGGCTGGTCGGTTGTCACCTTTGAGGCAGGGCCGACGCGGTGGCTCGCGCCTCGATGCCCACGAGGACTTCATCGTCGGCATGATCGAAGAGGCAAAGGACATTACCCTTAACGAGATGGTCCTGCGATTGCATGAGAAGAGAGCCGTTTCCATTGGCCGTAGCGCACTTGATGTCTGGCTGCGGAGGCGCGGCTGGACATTCAAAAAAAGACCGCACATGCATTGGAGCAGGAGCGTCCCGACCTCCTGAAGCGTCGCCAGGACTGGTTCGACGGCCAGCTCGATCTCGATCCGGCGCGCCTCGTCTTCATCGATGAAACAGGCCTGAGCACGAAGATGTCACGGCTTCGCGGACGAGCCATTTGTGGAGAACGATGCCGCTCCCCGATCCCACACGGGCACTGGAAGACGACGACATTCACCGGAGCGCTCAGGCTATCCGGCATGACCGCGCCCATGGTCTTGGACGGCGCGATGAATGGGGCTGCATTCCAGGCCTATGTGCAACAGGTTCTCATTCCAACCTTGGCACCGGGCGACATCGTCATCATGGACAATCTGCCTGCACATAAGGCGGAGGGAGTGCGTCACGCAATCGAAGCTGCGGGATGCCGGTTACTCTATCTTCCTCCCTACAGCCCGGACTTTAACCCCATCGAGAAGGCGTTCGCAAAGCTCAAGGCGGCCTTGCGCGCCAAAGCCGAGCGGACAGTCGAGGGCCTATGGAACACCGTCGGCCAGATCGTCACCCTGTTCGAACCACAAGAGTGCGCCAACTACTTCAAATCATGCGGATATGACCCCGAGTAAAGCGGACGTGCTCTAGCTTGGATGCTAGTATCTCGACTTCTTGCATCTTGAGACGTGGCGGGAAAGC
>CAYNED010000352.1:0-2633 GCA_964396135.1 uncultured Neorhizobium sp. | reverse complement strand
ATCTTCGTCGGCCCCTCCGGCTGCGGAAAGTCGACGCTGCTGCGGGTGATCGCGGGGCTGGAGGATGCTACTTCCGGCAGTGTCCGGATCGATGGTGCAGAGGTCGTCAACACGCCGCCGGCCAAGCGCGGCATCGCCATGGTCTTCCAGTCCTATGCGCTTTATCCGCACCTCACGGTCAAGGACAATATGGGGCTGGGGCTGAAGCAGGCAGGCGAGGGCAAGGCGGTGATCGAGGAGCGTGTCGCCAAGGCTTCCGGGATGCTGTCGCTCGATCCCTATCTCGCCCGGCGCCCGTCCGAGCTATCTGGTGGCCAGCGCCAGCGCGTCGCCATCGGCCGCGCCATTGTGCGTGAACCAAAACTCTTCCTTTTCGACGAGCCGCTGTCCAACCTCGACGCGGCACTTCGGGTTCAGACGCGTCTCGAAATCGCAGCCCTCCATCGACGCCTCAAGGCCACGATGATCTACGTCACCCACGACCAGGTCGAGGCGATGACGCTGGCCGACAAGATCGTGGTGCTGAACGCTGGCGCCATCGAGCAGATCGGCTCACCGATGGAGCTCTACAACCGCCCGGCCAATCTCTTCGTCGCTGGCTTCATCGGCTCGCCGCAGATGAACCTCATCGAGGCTGAACGCATCGCCGAAGCGGGTGCGAAGACCATCGGCATCCGCCCCGAGCACATCGCGCTATCGCGCGACAGCGGCACCTGGAAAGGTAGCGTCGAGCATGTCGAGCACCTGGGCGCCGATACGATTGTCTATCTCAAGACGGAAGCAACAGGCCTGCTGACGGTGCGCCTCTTCGGCGAGCATGCTTATGCTCCGGACGATATGGTCTTCGCCACGCCGAACGCGTCCAGCCTGCACCGCTTCGACGTGAACGGGCAAGCGATCCGCAGCTGACTGGCTGTTATTCCGGGATGGTGGAGATGATGGTGTTCTCGAACGACCGGCCGACGCGTCGCAGCTGTTCGTCGTAGTTGCGCCGCGTGTTCGGGTCGAAGACAGCAATAGGTGCATTGACCGTGGCGCTCGCCACACCTCCGACCGTCTGCGCCGTTCCGAGTGCCACCGCGCCGATCCGATCTCCAAGACCGATGTTGGAATCGGTGATCGTCTGGCCGGAAAGCAGCCGGGTCCCGATCAGTTGAACGACTTGCGCGCTTTGGGCAAACTTCCCGTGGTTCAACGCGTCGCCGCTCTTCAAGGCGGTTAGGTCTATCACCGAGATCCCCGCGGCCTCGAACTGCGTGCGGTAAGGCTCCACCGTCGGGTCCACCTGCCCGAGGCGGTCGATGTTTCCGGAAATGCGCCGTGACAGCTGCAACGCCCGGTCGTCGCGGGAAACGAAGAGCGTGAAATCCGGCCGGCCGGGTCCCAGTGCTTCGTACTGCTTGCCGAAGACATCGACATCGAGATCGGGCGAGGCGAGGATGACGTTCTGGATCTTCGGCGCCACGCGGCCGTTGCGGATGGCCATCTGCCGCAGAGCCTCGACCGTCAGCCAGGAGCCCATCGAGTGCGCCATGACGGTGATTTCGCCGACCCGAGGATCGGCGGCGATGGCGGTCAGCATCTCTTCCAGCGCGTCACGCGAGTAATTCGTGCTTTCCTTGTCGTAATTATAGTCGAAGATCGAGGCGCGCGAGGGCCAGGTGAAGAGGATCGGCGCCACATCTGCCTTGGCATCGTGGACCACCTGCGCAAAGCGATAAACGGCGTCCTCATAACGGTTGTTGAAGCCGTGAACAAAGACGAGCACGCGCCGGCTTGGAGGCAAGTGGCGACCAACCCAGGCGCGGGCATCCGTTGCATCGGCAAGGGGCGATACGCGCACGGTGGCAAATTCCGTCGCCGGGTCCGCGGGCAGCTTCCTCGGCCACTGCACTTCGCCGATCTTGCGGCTGGCGTCCGGCGGGATCGAGATCGCGATGTCGGTCATCTTCAGACCGCTGCCGCGCTCGCCGGAAAACAGGATGCCGGGATCCTCGGACCGCGACCGCGTGGTCGCCACCAGCATGTCCACCTGCTCCCCCGGCGCCATTGCGGCACTCGCCGTCGGCACCAGCACGCCTTCAACGCGACCGGCGCAGCCGGAAAGGCCCACGGCTAGAAGAAGAGGGAGAAGCACGGCCAGCAGGCGGCTTGTAGGATGGGCGGCGCTGGTTGTCATGCGGCCCATTCAGCGGGAATGGGGGCGGATGTCAATGTGGCCCTTGATTAGAGATGGGTTTAGCTACGAATACCGCGGTAGGAGAAGACCAAGCGTACTGCGACCGATCGCTAATCACCCTGAACTGGCCCCGCGAACATCCAGAGTTCCTGTAGGACTTGACGAGACGGTTGACCCAGTTGCATCCGGAGGTAACCATGCAGCTATTCCGGGAGGGGAGCTGCATGAGTACACTTGATGAAAGCCTTCGCGCCATCTCAGAGCGCGTGAAGTCGCACTCCAGCACCATGGCTACCGAAGAAGCGGTTAAGACAGCGGTTGTCCTGCCGTTCCTACGGTCTTTAGGTTACGACGTCTTCGATCCGTCAGAAGTTGTTCCAGAGTTCACTGCTGACGCCGTCGGGAAGAAGGGGGAGAAGGTCGACTACGCGATCAAGATCGACGGGGAGATACG
>CAYNED010000351.1:0-2658 GCA_964396135.1 uncultured Neorhizobium sp. | reverse complement strand
AGACGGTTGTCAGTGCCGGCGTGGCGATCGAGGCTTCCTCCAGGTCGTCGTAGCCGGTCACCGAGATATCCTGCCCAGGCACGAGACCGGCACGGGCGATGCCGTTCATCAGGCCGATCGCAACAAGATCGTTCCAGCAGACCGCCGCCGTCGGCTTTTGCGGCAGCGACAGGAAATGTACCGCCGCTTCAAAGCCGCCTTGCTTGGTGCGCGGCCCGGGAATGCGCAGGTTCGGATCGACTGCGATGCCAGCCTTGCGCAGGGCGTTGACATAGCCCTGATAGCGGTCGCGCCCCGTCGACGTCTGGTCGGTGCCGCCGATCATGGCAATGCACCGGTGACCCAGCCCGATCAGGTGATTGGTGGCGAGCGAAATGCCGTAGCTGTCATCGCCACGATACATGGGCAGGCTGACGCCCTCCATCGACCGCGCTACCAGGATTGCCGGCATGCCGTTGGCTTCCGCCAGCTTGACGTCCTCGACAGGTGTGCCGATGGCCGGCGACATGATGACGCCGTCCCCGCCGAGTTGTAGCAGCGTCTCGATAAAGGTTCGCTGCTTCTCTACCGAATCGTAATGGTTGGACAGGATGAAGGTCTGCCGGTTGCGGTCCAGCTCGCTCTCGATGGCCTTGAGGATCTCGCCGTAGAACGGGTTCATGATGTCGTGCACGACAACCCCGATGATGCCGGAGCGGGAGGTGCGCAGGCTTGCTGCCCGACGGTTGTAGATATAGCCGAGCGCCCGGGCCTGTTCCTTGATCTTCTCGCGCGTGTCGGCCGCGACCAGCGGGCTGTCTCGCAGCGCAAGGGAAATGGTGGCGGTGGAGAGTCCGAGACTTTCCGCAATGGTCGATAGCTTGATCTTTTGTGCCACGTCCCCTCCGACCAGGCATATCACCGGGTCAAAGCCGGCTTTTAAACCCGTTTAATTTCTTTAAGGGAAGTTCGCAACCGTGGTGATGAGATGTCTGCGAGCTATTCGGCTACGGCTGGAGCCTGCAGATTGTCGTCCATGGCCTTCAGCAGGCGGAGCAAGGACTTGATTTCCTTTTCGGAGAAGTCTCGGACGGCGGCCGCACCGCAGTTGGCAATGCTCCGGCCGATCTGCTCCACCGTCGCGCGCCCCTGCTCCGTCAGGAACACCTTTGTAAGGCGCCCGTCGTCGCCGTCGTCCCGGCGCTCTACAAAACCCTGCGCTTCCATGCGGCCGATCGTGCGGGTCATCGTCGGTGCCTTCACGCCGAGATGGGCGGCGAGCTGTCCGGCACTCAAACCGTCCTTTTCTGCGAGGGTTAGGATCACACCGTCTTGCCCGGCATAGAGGCCGCTTTCGGCAAGGCTGCGGCTGAGCGCGGTGCGCATCGAGCGGGCAGCCTGCGTAACGGCGGCGGCAAGCTCACCGGCGGCAAGTTCACTGGGCGCCGGACCCTCGCCAGCCTTCTTCTTGCTCGACTTGTTCTTCTTCTCCTCCTTCTTCTTGCCGTCCTTCTTCTTGACCATGTCGTCTCCCCGTCTTTATGCCGGACCGAACCTGGCACTATGCTCGCCATGCCTACCCTTACCGAAACCGGGATATGATCGCCAGATGCCCCACCCCCAGCCGAATTTCGAGGATAATGATCTGTCACTCCCGCCGGATACCCGCCAGGACTGGATCGTCGTGTTGCCGCTCGGCGCGCATGAGCAGCACGGCCCTCACCTGCCGTTCGAGACCGACACCTTGATCGCGGATGGCGTGGTCAAGCGCGTGATCGGGGTGCTGCCGCCACACCTGCCGGTGACGTTCCTGCCGGTCGAAACGGTGGGCTATTCTGTCGAGCATCTTGATGTTGCGGGCACGCGATCGCTGGCATTCGATGAAGCAGTGAAGCGCTGGCTGAAAATGGTGGAAGATCTGCATCGGCAGGGCCTGCGGAAATTCGTGATGCTCAACGCCCATGGCGGCAACGCGCCGCTGATGACGATCGTCGCGACCGAAGCACGGGTCCGATTCAACATGCTGGCCGTTGCAACAAGCTGGACCCGCTTCGGCCTCCCAACTGGCTTGATCTCACCGGAGGAAAAGGCGATCGACATCCATGGTGGCGACATCGAAACCTCGGTCATGCTGGCCCTCTGCCCCGAACGTGTCGACATGACCAAGGCGGCAGACTTTCCCTCTCGACAAAGCGAGTTCGCTTCCCGTTTTCGCCACCTTCGCGCCTACGGTCCGCATGCCTTCGGCTGGAAGATGTCGGACTTGAACCCGTCAGGGGTGGCCGGCAATGCCGCCGCCGCAACCGCCGAGAAGGGTGAAGCAATCTTGACCCACTCAGTGACGGGTATCGTGGAACTGCTGGAGGATGTGGCGGCGTTTGATGTAGACGAATTGCGGTAGTCTTCTCCGCCCCACGGGAGCGCAACCGGCTGTCGCGTGACCTTATAACATTTAGCCTTTGAACTGCCCCGGCCTTGCCCTTATATCTGGCCGACACCTTTCGCGCCGCTGCGGCGCCTCCACATTCGCCGAGGTTCTCATGACGACCGACACTGTCACGCCCAAGCCCGTTCCTGTCACCGTGCTCACCGGTTACCTGGGTTCCGGCAAGACCACGCTCCTGAACCGCATCCTGTCCGAAAGCCACGGCAAGAAATACGCGGTGATCGTCAACGAGT
>CAYNED010000350.1:0-2661 GCA_964396135.1 uncultured Neorhizobium sp. | reverse complement strand
GGCGACTGCAGCGGGCGTCATCTTGGCGCGCGATCTCGTCAACCTGCCGCCAAACGTGCTCGGCCCGGTGGAGTTTGCCCAAAAGGCGAAAGAACTGGAGAAGCTCGGGGCTGAGGTCGAAATTCTCACCGAGAAGGAGATGCGTGATCTCAAGATGGGCGCTCTCCTCGGGGTTGCTCAAGGATCGGTGCGGCCCCCAAGGCTTGCCGTCATTCAGTGGAAGGGCGGGAAGGCGGGAGAGGCGCCGGTGGCCTTTGTCGGCAAGGGCGTGGTCTTCGATTCAGGAGGCATCTCCATCAAGCCCGGTGCCGGCATGGAAGACATGAAGGGCGATATGGGCGGCGCTGCCGCCGTGACCGGTCTCATGCATGTGCTGGCAGCCCGCAAGGCAAAGGTCAACGTCGTCGGCATCCTCGGCCTGGTCGAGAACATGCCGGACGGCAACGCACAGCGTCCCGGCGATATCGTCACCTCGATGTCTGGTCAGACCATCGAGATCATCAACACCGATGCTGAGGGTCGCCTCGTCCTTGGCGACGCCCTGTGGTACTGCAATGAACGCTTCAAGCCCCGGTTCATGGTCAACCTGGCCACGCTGACGGGCGCGGTTCTGGTCGCGCTGGGCAACCAGCACGCCGGTCTCTTTTCAAACGATGACGAACTGGCAGGACGCCTTTCGGCTGCAGGTGAGGCAACGGGCGAAAAGCTCTGGCGGCTGCCGCTCGGCAAGGAATACGACAAGATGATTGATTCCAAGTTCGCCGATATGAAGAACACGGGGGGCCGTCACGCTGGCGCGATCACGGCCGCCCAATTCCTGAAACGCTTTGTTGGCGAAACTCCATGGGCCCATCTCGACGTTGCGGGGACAGCGATGAACTCGCCATCGACGGAGATTAGCCAGTCCTGGGCTTCCGGCTACGGCGTTCGCCTGCTCGACCGGCTGGTGCGGGATCATTACGAAGCGTGACACGATGACGGACGTTCTGTTCTACCACCTGACTGAATCGAAACTCGAGGACGCGCTGCCTGCGCTTCTGGAAAAGAGCCTTGAGCGGGGCTGGCGGGTGGTGGTGCAGACGCGCGAGGAGGGGCGGCGGGATCTTCTCGACGCCCATCTTTGGACATACCGCGAAGACAGCTTCCTTCCGCATGGAACCGATGCTGGTGAGCACGCGGCGGCGCAGCCCGTGCTTATTACGGCCACCCCGGACAATGCCAACCAAGCATCAGTGCGCTTCCTGGTGGATGGTGCGGAGCCGCCGCCGCTCGACGCCTACGAGCGCATCGTCTTCATGTTCGACGGATACGACTCCGGGCAGTTGGAGAATGCCCGCTCTCAGTGGAAGCGCCTGAAGGGCGAAGGCCATGGGTTGACCTACTGGCAGCAATCGCCGGAAGGGCGTTGGGTCAAGAAGGCGTGACCCCTTATCCCGCCATCGCCTCCTCATATTCCGCCGAAAGCTCCAGCCACTGCTCCTCGGCGGCCGCCAGCTTGGCCGCAGCCTCGCCGCGTTGCTTGACCTTTTCGGCGGCCTTGGCCGGATGCTTCTCGTAGAGAACCGGGTCTGCAAGTTCTGCATCAAGAGACCGAATCAGCTTCTCAAGCTTTGCTGTTATACCTTCGATTTCATTGATTTTCTTGCGCAGCGGAGCGAGAGAAGCCCGACGTTCCGCATTTGCCTTCCGCTGGTCGGCTTTCGATGAAGCCTCCTCATTCAGCTGCGGCTTTTCTTCTTTTTTTTTACCGGAGGCTACGATCAGATCGCGGTATTCCTCTAGGTCCCCCTCGAATGCCGACACAGTTCCGTTGTTGACCAGCCAGAGTCGGTCAACGGTTGCCTCGATCAGATGCCGGTCGTGGCTGATCAGGATGACGGCACCTTCATAATCGTTCAGTGCCTCGATCAGCGCCCGTCGGCTGTCGATGTCCAGGTGGTTCGTCGGCTCGTCGAGAATGAGAAGGTTAGGCGCGTGGAAAGCGGCCAACCCCATCAGCAAACGCGCCTTTTCGCCACCGGAAAGATCCTTAGCGGCCGTTGCCATCTTCTCGGTCGCCAGACCCATCTGCGCCACGCGAGCGCGCACCTTTGCTTCCGGCGCCGCCGGCATGAGGCGGCGAACATGCTCAACGGGCGAATCCCCCGGCACGAGGTCGTCGAGCTGGTGCTGCGCAAAAAAACCGACCTTCAGGCTCGGCGCGAGCTTCATCTCGCCCGCCTGGAGATCGAGCCGCCCGGCGATCAGCTTGGCAAAGGTTGATTTGCCGTTGCCGTTGGACCCGAGCAGGGCAATTCGGTCGTCGTTGTCGATCCTGAGGCTGATGTTCTTCAGGATCGGCTTGTCCGGTTCGTAGCCGACGGCGCCGCCGTTGATGGCGATGATCGGCGAAGCCGGCTGCTTTTCCGGCTCCGGGAACGTGATCGGCTGGACATGGTCCTCGATCACCGAAGCCACTGTTCCCATCCGCTCCAGCGCCTTAACGCGGCTCTGCGCCTGTTTGGCCTTGGAAGCCTTCGCCTTGAACCGGTCGATGAAGCTCTGCAGATGCTTTCGGGCAGCGTCGTTCTTTGCCTTTGCCTTCATCTGCAGTTCGTCATTTTCGGCCTTTTGGCGCTCGAACTGGTCATATCCGCCGCGATAGAAGGTCAGCTTCTTCTG
>CAYNED010000349.1:0-2681 GCA_964396135.1 uncultured Neorhizobium sp. | reverse complement strand
GCCCAACCAGCTCTCGCAGATCGAGAACATGATCGTGAAGGGCGCCAAGGTCCTCGTCATTGCCTCGATCGACGGCACGACCCTCTCGGACGTCCTGCAGCAGGCCGCCGACCAGGACATCAAGGTCATCGCCTATGACCGCCTGATCCGCGACAGCGGCAATGTCGACTACTATGCGACCTTCGACAACTTCCAGGTCGGCGTTCTGCAGGCGCAGTCGCTCGTCGATGGCCTCAAGGCTTCCGGTAAGGAAGGCCCATACCACATCGAACTGTTTGGCGGTTCGCCGGACGACAACAACGCCTACTTCTTCTACGACGGCGCCATGAGCGTTCTGCAGCCGATGATCGACAGCGGTGAACTCGTTGTCGGCAGCGGCCAGGCGGGCATGGAGCAGGTTGCAACGCTTCGTTGGGATGGCGCAACGGCGCAGGCACGCATGGACGCGCTTTTGAGCTCGACCTATGCCGACAAGCGTCTCGATGCGGTGCTGTCACCTTATGATGGCATCTCCATCGGCATCCTGTCCTCCCTGAAGGGCGTTGGTTACGGTAGCGGCGACATGCCGATGCCGATCGTCAGCGGTCAGGACGCCGAAGTGCCTTCGGTCAAGTCGATCCTTGCGGGCGAACAGTATTCGACCATCTTCAAGGACACCCGCGAGCTTGCCAAGGTTACCGTCGACATGGTCGATGCCGTGATGACCGGCAAGGAGCCGGAAGTCACCGACACCAAGACCTACGACAACGGCGTGAAAGTTGTTCCGTCTTACCTGCTGAAGCCGGTTGTCGTGAACAAGGACAACTGGGAAGAGGTTCTGGTTGGCAGCGGTTACTACACCGCCGACCAAATCAAGTAAGCCATAAGGGGGCGCCTGCAGATCCGCAGGCGCCCTTCATCCAATCGGAGTTTCCGGATGCTTGCACCCGCGGTTTCGGCCGAGCAATTACCTATTCTGGAGATGCGCAGCATCTCAAAATCCTTTGGCGCCGTTAAGGCGCTTTCCGACGTTAGTTTTGCCGTGCGTGAGGGTGAGATCCATGCCCTGGTAGGCGAGAACGGCGCTGGCAAGTCGACGCTGATGAAGGTGCTGTCAGGCGTCTATCCGCATGGGAGCTACGAAGGCTCTATCCTCTTTGGCGGCGAAGAGCGTCAGTTCCGGGACATCAACGATTCTGAGAGCCTCGGCATCATCATCATTCACCAGGAGCTTGCGCTCATTCCGCTGATGTCGATTGCGGAAAACATCTTTCTGTCCAACCCGCCCTCCCGTTTTGGGGTCATCGATCGCTCTGCGGTTCATGAGCGTACCAAGGCGCTTCTCCAAAAGGTGGGACTAAGCGAGGCGCCGGACACGCTGATTACCAATATTGGCGTCGGCAAGCAGCAGCTGGTTGAGATTGCCAAGGCGCTGTCCAAGGATGTGCGCCTCCTTATCCTGGACGAGCCGACCGCCAGCTTGAATGAAAACGACAGTGCCGCACTTCTTGAGCTCCTCAAGGAGTTTCGCGCCCAGGGTATCACCTCGATCCTGATCTCCCACAAATTGAACGAGATCTCGGCCGTTGCGGACCGCATCACGGTGCTGCGCGATGGGCGCACCGTTGGCACACTGGACTGCCACGAGGGCGCTGTGGAAGAGGACGAGATCATCCGGCGGATGGTCGACCGGGACATGGACAGTCGGTACCCGAAGCGTGAGCCCAAGATCGGCGACGTGATCTTCGAGGTGAAGGACTGGTCAGTCCATCATCCGCAGCATTCCGAGCGCAAGGTCGTCAAGAATGTCTCGCTTGAGGTGAGAGCGGGCGAAATCGTCGGCATCGCGGGCCTGATGGGCGCCGGACGTACCGAATTTGCGATGAGTGTCTTTGGCCGCTCCTGGGGCCGCGATATCTCCGGCACGGTGCGCCTGCACGGCAAGCAAGTCGATGTCTCCGACGTTCATCGGGCGATCAAGGCGGGTCTGGCCTATGTCACCGAGGACCGCAAGCAGCTCGGTCTCATCCTGCCGGAGGACATTCGCAAGAATGTTTCGCTTGCCCATCTGGGTGGGGTCTCGTCTCGCGGTGTCATCGATGACATCCAGGAAATGAAGGTGGCGCAGGAGTTTCGCAAACGCATGCGCATCCGCAGCCACAACGTCTACCAGGAAACGGGCAAGCTTTCGGGCGGCAACCAGCAGAAGGTGGTGCTGTCGAAATGGCTGTTCACGAACCCTGACGTGTTGATCCTCGACGAGCCGACCCGTGGCATCGATGTCGGGGCCAAGTACGAGATCTACTCGATCATCAATGAGCTGGCGGACGCTGGAAAGGCGGTCATCGTGATCTCGTCGGAAATGCCCGAACTGATCGGGATCTGCGACAGGATCATGGTGATGCACGAGGGCGATTTCGTCGGGGAAGTGGCCGGTGCGGAGGCCACTCAAGAAAACATCATGCGTGCCATCATGCGCCGCAAGGAGAAAGAAGTATGAGCAACGCGCCAGACACGATGGCTGCGCCGAAGCCAGGAGCGGGATTCTGGAAGGACAACCTTCGCGAATACGGGATGATGATCTCGTTGCTGGCGATCGTCGTCTTCTTCTATTTCACCACCAACGGCGTCATCCTCAAGCCACTCAACCTGACCAACATCATCCTGCAAAACAGCTACATCGTCATCATGGCGCTCGGCAT
>CAYNED010000348.1:0-2700 GCA_964396135.1 uncultured Neorhizobium sp. | reverse complement strand
GGCCTTTTACATTCTTCTCGACTGGGACAAGATGATCGCCAAGGTCGATAGCTGGATCCCGCGAGATCAGGTCGCAACGGTCCGTCAGCTTGCGCGGGACATGGACAACGCCATTGCGGGGTTTATCCGCGGCCAAGGCTCCATCTGCCTCATCCTTGGAGCCTTCTATGCCATCGGCCTGTCTTTGATCGGGTTGAATTTCGGGCTGCTCATCGGCTTTGCCGCAGGTCTGATCAGCTTCATCCCCTATATCGGTTCATTCGTCGGATTGCTTCTGTCCGTCGGGGTCGCACTTGTCCAGTTCTGGCCGGACTACACCTGGATCATCGCGACAGCAGCCGTATTCTTCGCTGGCCAGTTCATCGAGGGCAACATCCTGCAGCCCAAGCTGATGGGCTCGCGGATCGGTGTCCACCCGGTCTGGTTGATGTTCGCATTGTTCGCGTTCGGCCTGATCTTCGGTTTTGTAGGCCTTCTGATTGCGGTGCCGGCGGCTGCCGTGGTTGGCGTGCTTGTCCGTTTTGCCCTATCGCGGTATCTTGACAGCGACCTCTACTTCGGGCGCGTTGCCGCACTTCCATGGGAAGAGGTTTCGCAGCCGAAGGTGCTGGAGCACTCCCAGGACAAGCCATGACCGACTACCCAGAGCGCGACCGGCGGCGCCATGAGCAGCTGCCGCTCTCTTTCCCCTATTCCAGCGCTACCGGGCGCGACGACCTCATGGTCTCGGCGCGGCTGGATGCGGCCGTATCAATCATCGACCATTGGCCGCATTGGCCGGCGCCGGTAGTCATCCTGGCGGGACCGGTCGGTTCGGGCAAATCGCATCTGGCCGCGATCTGGCAGGAGCGGAGCCGTGCGGCAAGCATCGACGCGAAAGCTGGATCCGGCGCCGCCGCACTCGCCGCACAGGGTCCGGTGTTGTTCGAGGATGCCGATCGGCGCGGATTTGACGACACCGAGCTCTTCCACACCATCAATAGCGTTCGCGAAAACGGTCATACGCTCCTCATCACCTCTCGGCTTTGGCCCATGTCCTGGCCGGTTACCCTGCCAGACCTGCGCTCGCGCCTGAAGGCTGCAACGGTGGTGGAGATCGGTGAGCCGGACGAGGATCTGCTGGCGCAGGTGATCGTCAAGCTGTTTGCGGATCGGCAGCTTCACATCGATGACAAGCTTGTCGGCTACATCGTTCAGCGCATGGAGCGGTCTCTCGCCGCCGCGCAGACGATTGTGGAACGGCTCGATCGACTGGCGCTTGCTCGCGGGACGCGGATCACTCGGCCTCTGGCTGCGGAAGTTTTAAACGAGGTCGGCAATACAGAAGACAGCGATTGACTGTCATAGTTCCGTCGCCAATCTGTAATACTGCCGGGAGAGTGATTGGGGGCTGAAAATGGATGTGACGACGGGAACCGACCAGGCTGCGATTGAGGATCCGCAGTTTGATGATCTGATGGCGAGTCCGGACCGCTTCATCAATCGCGAGTTTTCCTGGCTGCAGTTCAACCGTCGCGTCCTGGAAGAGACACTCAACACGGCGCATCCGCTTCTGGAGCGCATTCGCTTCCTGTCGATCTCCGCTGCCAATCTCGACGAGTTCTTTATGGTGCGCGTCGCTGGCCTTGAAGGGCAGGTGAGGCAGGGCATCGTCATCCGCAGTCCGGACGGGAAGACCCCTGCCGAACAACTGGACGGTATCCTTCAGGAAATCGATAACCTGCAGATGGAGCAGCAGGCGTCGCTTGCCGTACTGCAGCAGTATCTGGCCCAGGAAGACATCCTGATCGTGCGCCCGGCGGCGCTGTCGAATGAGGACCGCCACTGGCTTGCAACCGATTTCGAAGAAGATCTCTTCCCAATCCTGACGCCGCTCTCCATCGACCCGGCCCACCCGTTTCCGTTCATTCCGAATCTTGGATTCTCGATCGCGCTGCAGCTCCACAGCCTCAACGGCCGCGAGCCGATGACGGGCCTCCTTCGCCTGCCGCCGACACTCGACCGCTTCATCCGGCTTCCCGACGATGGCGCGACCATTCGCTACATCACGCTGGAAGACGTGGTGGGCATGTTCACCAACCGCCTCTTCCCCGGCTATGAGGTCAAGGGCGCTGGAACCTTCCGCCTCATTCGCGACAGCGATATCGAGGTCGAGGAAGAGGCCGAAGACCTTGTCCGCTTCTTCGAGACCGCCTTGAAGCAGCGCCGCCGTGGCAAGGTGATCCGGATCGAGACCGATTCCGAGATGCCGTCCGAACTGCGCCGTTTCGTCGTCCAGGAACTCGGCGTTCCGGACAACCGTGTTGCCGTTCTTCCCGGGCTGCTGGCGCTCAACACCCTGTCCGAGATCACCAAGGCGCCCCGCGAGGACCTGCGTTTCGAGCCATACAATGCGAGATTTCCCGAACGCGTGCGCGAACACGCCGGCGACTGCTTCGCAGCCATCCGCGAAAAGGACATGGTGGTCCACCATCCTTATGAGAGCTTCGACGTGGTGGTGCAGTTCCTCCTTCAGGCGGCACGTGACCCGGATGTTTTGGCGATAAAGCAGACGCTTTACCGCACCTCCAACGACAGCCCGATCGTTCGGGCGCTGATCGATGCCGCGGAGATGGGCAAGTCGGTCACCGCACTCGTCGAGCTGAAGGCGCGCTTCGATGAGGAAGCCAATATTCGCTGGGCGCGCGATTTGGAGCGCGC
>CAYNED010000347.1:0-2702 GCA_964396135.1 uncultured Neorhizobium sp. | reverse complement strand
TGTCGGCAAGCGGCATCCGCACCGTCTGCTACAACTTCATGCCGGTGCTGGACTGGACCCGCACCGACCTTCGTTGGCCGACACGTCATGGCGCGCGCGCAATGCGCTTCGACCTTGTGGACTTCGTCGCCTTCGACATCCACCTGCTGGAGCGCCCTGGCGCGGCGGAAGACTATGATGAAGCTCTGCGCGAGAAGGCAGCGCAGCGATTTGCAGAAATGTCCGAGGAGCGTCGGATCGCCCTCTCCAGGAACGTCGGGGCAGGGCTTCCGGGCTCCGCCGACGGCTATACTCTACCACAGCTGCGCGATCACCTGGCGACCTATGACGGCATCAGCCGCGAGAAGCTGCAACAACATCTGGTGGACTTCCTGTCGGAGGTGACGCCGGTGGCGGAAGAGTTCGGCATCAACATCTGCGCCCACCCGGACGATCCGCCATGGGCGTTGCTCGGTCTGCCGCGCATCCTGTCGACGGCGGACGACTACGCCCACATGCTGAACGCCGTCGATAGCCGCGCCAGCGGTGTGACCTTCTGCACAGGCTCGCTCGGCGCACGCGGCGATAACGACCTGCCGGCCATGGTGAAGCGGTTTGCGCCGCGCATCCACTTCGTCCACCTGCGCAACGTTCATCGTGACGACGAGGCGATCCCCTGCTCCTTCTTCGAGGACGAGCACCTGGAAGGTCACACCGACATGGTGGCGGTGATCGCAGAACTGGTTGCCGAGGAGAAGCGCCGGAAGGCCGAAGGTCGCGCCGATCACGAGATTCCGATGCGCCCTGATCATGGGCAGGAGATCCTCGACGACCTCACCCGCGGCGCCCAGCCCGGTTACCCGGCCATCGGCCGATTGAAGGGCCTTGCCGAACTGCGCGGTATTGAACGTGCACTCTCCCACTCGAGATACGGACTATCCTGATCATGCAAAGATTGTCAGCCTCCGCCACGCTTGCCGACACCGTCGTTCAGCCAGCCTTCAATCCACGTGAGCTGAAGCCGGGCATTCTTCATATCGGGCTCGGTGCTTTCCACCGCGCGCACCAGGCCGTCTACAACGATCTTGCGCTGGCCAAGGAGCCGGGAGACTGGGGCATCGTCGGTGTCAGCCTCCGTTCGCTTGATATCGTGCGCGATCTCAGGGCGCAGGATCATCTTTATTCGGTTGTCACGCGCAGCGGCGCCGGCGAAAGCGTCCACGTGGTGGGCTCCATTATCCGCGGGATCTCGGCCGTCGAGGATCGCGATGAACTGCTCGGCCTCCTGGTCGATCCCGCCATCAAGATCGTCACCATCACCGTGACGGAAAAGGCCTATGGCCTCGACCCTTCGACCGGCGGCCTCGACCGCAACCATCCGGCAGTAGCGGCCGATCTCGCCAATCCGACTGCGCCCGTCGGCGTCATCGGTTATATTGTGGAAGGCCTTGCCCGCCGTCATGCGGCAGGGCAGGAGCCTTTCACCGTTCTGTGCTGCGACAACCTGCCGACCAACGGGCGCATCGTTCGCCGCCTGGTGATCGAGATGGCCGGCGCCCGTGATCCGGCGCTGGCCAACTGGATCACTGGCCACGGCGCATTTCCCTCCAGCATGGTCGATCGTATCGTACCCGCCGCAACCGACGAGGGCCGGGCGCGGGCAGCGGAGATGCTGGGCGCCGAGGATGCGCTGTCGCTGGAAACCGAACCCTTCATGCAATGGGTGATCGAGGACCACTTCGTCTCCGGCCGCCCGGCCTGGGACAAGGCAGGCGCGCTCTTCGTTGACGACGTCGAGCCCTACGAGAAAATGAAGCTGCGGCTGCTCAACGGCGCCCACTCGATGATTGCCTATCTCGGACAGCTGAAAGGGCTGGAATATGTTCGTGACGTGATGGCGGTCGGCGAATACCGAGATCTTGCGCGGCGGCATATGCGGTGGGCCATGAGAACGCTCGACCCCGTGCCGGGCATCGACCTGTCTCGCTATATCGACCAGCTGATCGAGCGTTTTGAGAACCCGACGATCGCTCATCGTACCAAGCAGATCGCCATGGATGGCAGCCAGAAACTGCCGCAACGCGTTTTCGCAGGGACGGTCGAGGCGCTGGCGAAGGGCGATGAGGCCGACACGGCGGCGCTGGCGACAGCGCTCTGGATCACCTATGCCAAGCAGACGCCGGACATCGACGATCCGCGGCGGGAGGAACTGCAGGCCGCTGCAGCCCAGCCTGCCAGCGATGATGCCTCGGCACCCTTCTTCGCGCTGCCGGGCCTCTTCCCGCAGGCGCTAATCGACAACCGCGCCTGGCGTGATCGGGTTAATGGGAAACTGGCGGAGATCGAGGCCGGCCGGATCTGAGTCCATCGCCGGACAACCAAATAAAAGCCCCTCGTTCCAGTCGGACCCGAGGGGCTTTTTCGTCAGCGGAGACTTGTCACCCCCGGAACGTATACTCCGCAATCGAATCCGGCTTCATCTCGATCGAGAAGCCAGGGCGTGATGGCGGCATGTAGGCGGCGTCAAGGATAACGCAGGGGTCGACGAAGTGCTCGTGCAGGTGGTCGACATATTGGATCACCCGGCCGTCCTTCGTGCCGGAAACGGCGATGTAGTCGATCATCGACAGGTGCTGGACGTATTCGCACAGGCCCACGCCACCGGCATGCGGCCAGACGGGCAGGTTGTACTTGGCGGCGATCAAGAGCACCGCCAGCACTTC
>CAYNED010000346.1:0-2715 GCA_964396135.1 uncultured Neorhizobium sp. | reverse complement strand
CGGCTGGGCGAAGGCCGTGGCGAACACCTACCGACGCTTTGCCGCCGACCGGATCGTTGCCGAGGTGAACCAGGGCGGCGAGATGGTGGCGGCGATGCTGAGAAGCGTCGACGTGTCGCTACCGCTGACGCAGGTCAGGGCAACGCGCGGCAAATACCTGCGCGCCGAGCCGGTTGCCGCGCTCTACGAGCAGCGGCGGGTGGTGCATGCGGGGCGTTTTGTGGAGCTGGAAGACCAGATGTGTGATTTCGGGCCGGAGGGCTTGTCCTCGGGCCGCTCGCCCGACCGGCTGGACGCGCTGGTCTGGGCGCTCACGGCTCTCCTGATCGAGGGGCAGGGAGAGCCGCGGGTGCGGGGGATCTAGATTACTCGGCTGCAGCCAGGCGCGGCTGGGGCAGGGACGCTTCGCGCATCTGGCGCCATTCGGATTCAAGACGATCGAGAACGTGCTGCGGGATAGGCTGCTGCTTTGGCTGTGGGGCCGGGGCTTGCGGGTTCATCATCATGATCTCTCCATCTCAAAGGCCGACCAAAACGTCCTGTGGCGCCGTTGGTTCCACAAGATGAAGGAATTGTAAATCTGCGTCTAACCACTTCAAACGATTTAGTTTTTCTAAACCGATTGAAAGATCGCCGAATTTCTCCGACGGAGTTAACAGCCATGGTTTCCAGGGCCATCGACCGCCCGTCCTTCTTTGCGCGGGCGCGGCAGAAGCCGTTTCGCGGCCGGCTGACGCAGAGGCAGGTCGAGGGGCTTTCCGCCCTCCTCGACGGTTGGTGCGCACGCACCGGCGACGACGGCGCAGAGTCAGGCCGGCGGGAGCTCGCCTATGTACTGGCGACCGCCTTCCACGAGACGGCAGCCACCATGCAGCCGGTGCGCGAAACGCTGGCGCGGACGGATGCCGAGGCGATCCGCAGGCTGGACGCCGCCTTCGCCGCGGGGCGGCTGGGCTCGGTCAGGACGCCCTACTGGCGGCGCGACGGCGAGGGCAAGTGCTGGCTCGGCCGCGGCCTGGTGCAGCTCACCCATCGGCGGAATTACGAGGTGATGTCGGAAGTGACGGGGGTGGACCTTGTTGCCGATCCGTGCCGGGCGATGGAGATGGACGTGTCGGTGGCGATCCTGATCGAGGGCATGCGCCGCGGCAGCTTCACCGGGCACCGGCTGGAGGACTACTTCGCTCCGGGCCGCGAGGACTTGGTGGGCGCGCGCAAGATCATCAACGGGCGCGACCGGGCGGACCTTGTGGCGGGGCATGCCCGGGAGTTTGCACGGGCACTGGGTTGTTGTGTCGTTTGAGCGGGAACCCGACCATTGCCGTCTCGTTGCATCCGCTGGTGCCGATCAGGAGCAAGCGAATGTGGACGTGGCTCAGCGAGAACTATGGCGTTGTTTCGGCGGTGGCGAGCGTGGCCACGCTTTGCGTCTGGCTGGCCTATCTGCAGCTCTTCTACATGAGCTACCGGCACCAGCTGCGGCCGAAGATCATGATCACGCGCGGGGGCGGGCATTCGATGAGCTCGCGCTGCATGCTGACCAATATGAGCCCGGAGGTTGTCTTCATCCAGGCGATCATCATCAGGCTGAGACTCGCAGACCGGGAGATCATCCGCTCGCTGAGCGACATCGAGCGGGGGGCGAGCGAGAGCCGCGACCAGCGCAGCGAGCTGCTGCAGGGCCCAATTTCAAGCGGCGAATATCTCGACCTTGGGCCCTTCGAGAACCTGGTGAAGGCAGCACTTCGAGACCGCGATGCGTCAGGCAGGCTTGAGGACGTGGAAGAGATGACGATTACCGCGGTCGGCACCTATACCTGGAATGACCGGCCTGTTGCCGCAGAACGGAGCTTCCATCTGCGGGTAGAGGGCGACAAGACGGGGCTGCAGGCAGAAGAGGTCACCGCGCGCCAGATCCGCTCGCGGCGCGAGCTCAAACGGCTGCACCAGCTGCTGGAAGAAGAATCGAAGCGGCCCAGCGCATTGTGAGGCAAGCCGGCTGAGCGCTGGCTGCAGAGCGACCGGCCACGGTTGGCCGCAGAACAAGGGACAGGTTTCATGAAATCTCCATTCAGGCTGCCGTGGGCGACTGCGGCGGGACGCGGGCGCCTGGGCGAAGCACCGGCAGTCGAAGCCAAGGCGGCGGGTGGGTTTGCGATCCTGGCGGGCGATGGGATGGCCAACTGGTCCGGCCGGTCCTATGGCGGGCTGGCACGGGCGGGCTTCATGAAGAACCCGGTGGCGCACCGGGCCGTGCGGCTGGTGGCGGAGGCCGCGGCTTCGGTGCCGTGGCTTGCCTATGAGGGCGAGGCGGAGGTGAGCGGGCATCCGGCGCTGTCGCTGCTCTCGCAGCCCAACGGGCGGCAGGCGGGGCCGGATTTCTTCGAGGCGCTCTACGGCCACCTGATGCTCTCCGGCAATGCCTATGTGGAGCCGCTGGTGCTGGAAGACGCCCTGCGGGAGCTGCACCTGCTGCGGCCGGACCGGGTGAGCGTGGTGGAGGGTCGCGACGGCTGGATCGCGGCCTATGACTACCGGGCGGGCAACGTGACCCACCGGCTGCCGGCGGAGACCGAGGGGCGGCTTTCGCTCCTGCACCTGAAACTCTTCCATCCGCTCGACGATCATCTGGGCTTTCCGTCGCTGGCGGCCGCCGGTGCTGCGCTCGACCTGCACAATGCGGCGGGCGAATGGAACAAGGCGCTGCTCGACAAT
>CAYNED010000345.1:0-2717 GCA_964396135.1 uncultured Neorhizobium sp. | reverse complement strand
CTGGCAGAAGAACAACGGCATCCGGATCGACCACATGTTGCTGTCGCCGGAGGCTGCCGACAAGCTGCAGTCGACGGCCATCGAAAAGCATGTTCGCGGGTGGGAAAAGCCGTCAGACCACGTGCCGGTCACGGCGATCTTCGATTTCCAAGTGGCCGCCTGATTTTCTCGCCGAGGCTCACTCGACCGCGTGCGTCAGTTCCTGCGAGAGCGCAACTGCCACGCGGCGCTCTTCTTCATTGGCAACGGAGAAAGCCTGCTCCTGAAGCAGCTGCATCCAGCCACAATCTTTCGGGCCACAGCGATCAAGCGCCGCAGTAAGGAATGCGAGGCCTCGAACCGTCTGCCCCTCTTGGAAAAGCACGTCGCCAAACACGGCCATGGCGCCCGCATGTCCGCTCTTGCGCGCCTGGTTCAGCCATTTCTTTGCCTGGTGGACATTTCGCGACCCGCCCTCGCCCGCAAGGATCATCTTGGCGAGCTGGAACTGGGCCTCGGCCACGCCAAAGGCGGACGCCGCCTGGAAATAGATCTGGCGCGCCTGCGAAAGATCCCGCCTGACCGGGCTTCCCGCAATACCGTCGCGATAATAACCTGCCAGTGAAAGAAGCGCGTTGACAAAGAAACCGGTATCTTCGGAACCGGGCTCTATGCCGGCCGCGGCGATCTCGTTGTAGATTTTGAAGGCCTCGAAGTCATTCTTGGCGACCCCGTCGCCATAGGCGTACATGTTGGCAAGCGCCCACCGGGAGCCCGTGTGCCCTTTTTCGGCTGCGTAACGATAGGCTTCGACCGCCTCTTCCTTCTGCCCGCTCTTGTAGGCCTTGAAGCCGAACTTGAAGAGATCGAAGGGCCCGGACTCCTTCGTCACGCCCGCGTTGATATCGAAGGCTGCAGCAGAACCGGCCATGGCGGAGGCAAGACATACCCCCAGAAGCAATACTCTCATGGATCCTTTACCAGACATCGACATCGTTCAGGCTCTTCCAAGGGGCATGCAACTACCGTCAGCTGGCAGTGACGCTGAAGCCTGAACGCCTTCAACCGAGCCGGCAAAACCGGCACATGGGGAGACCGTACCTGCGCTTCTCGGCAGGATTAGGACCCTGCGCCGCGATGACAGCTTTTGTCCTGAATTCGAAGAAGAAACGCCCCTCGTCCGCGCAACATCCAGCTTTCGCAATGTATTCCCGCCCATGACACTCCAACTCAGGCGCCCCGCCCCCGCAGTCCGCCTCTTTCGCCCTTACCGCTGCTCCCCGTTTGTGGCGGGAAATGGACATTTTGCGCCCGCTCCCGACACCGGCAAATGCTAAAATCAAGATGTTGCTAAATCGTCACAAGGTTGTGGTGGCACGGACGAACAGGCACAAAAAAGCCCGGCGCAAACACCGGGCTTTAAGCTTTCGATCTGTCGAACCACTAGAAACGGACCTTCAGAGAGGTCGAGACGCCAGCGGCGAGGTCGTCGTCGAACGTGTAGTTCGCGCGGGTACCATACCGTTCACCGTCGATGGTGACAGTATTAGAGCTGCCCCCGGTTAGAAGAGCGAGAGCACCGGCAACCCGGAACTCGACATTCTTCGTCGGGGTGTAGGCAGCGCCGACGCCCAGGGTCCAGGTGTCTGTCTGGGTGCCGAAGTCCTGCGACGTCCCCCGATCCCAGGTGACACTGACGGCACCGCTCCACTGTTCATTGAACTTGTGGCCGACACCGCCTGATACGGTCCAGCCGTCGCGGTAGCCGAGGTCGAGGGAAGTGATCCCGTTCGACGTCGTGCAGGTTCCGGTCACCGCCGCCGAGCAGAACGGAATCTTCTGGAACTGGCTCCAGTCGGTCCATTTCACGGAGCCGAACGCCAACCAGTCGCGCGCTATGCCGGACTGGACCTTCAACTCGATTACGTCCGGCATGTTTTGAGCGCCGTGGACGTCAAACGCGGGTGTTCCATTGACCTGTGACAGATCAAGCGTGCCGGTGATGTCGTCCAGCTTCACCTCGCTGTTGTAGACGAGGCTTGCACGGAAGGCGTATTCGGGAATTTCGTAGGCCACGCCGGCGCGCCAGCCCCAGCCATCGCCCTCAAGGTCCAAACGGCCAACGCCTGTCAGAGGAACGCCTGCCGGGAAGGCCTGAACAAGCCGCTCTTGGAAGCCGTAAACCTCCTGATAGAACGTGCCCCCGATCAGGCGGAGCTGGCCCGGTCCCGCATCAAAGCGGTAGGAGCAGGTGACCGCGTAGTTCCGGCTTTCAACCTTTGTCTCAATGTCTTCGTTGGCACCAGCCCAGTTCCGGCCGGGGTTTTTATGCGCCCCCCATGGCTCCGAGTAATCGAACATGCAGTCGGCTGCGTCACCGATGGCGGCTTTAGCGCCAATCCGAGGAACCCAGTAGCTTTCACTGCCATCAGAGGAGTTGGGCAATCCATTCAGATTGCCGCCACCGGGTCCAGTGGCGGAGGCTGCTGGGAAGCCGGTTGTCGTGTCCACATCCCGCACGTTCTTCAGCTCACGCTGCGGCGCGACGAAGGTCACCGCCGATTCAGCTGCGAACCGCCCCTCATCGAACAACAGATCGATGTTGTAGCCGCCGCGCTCAAGCCCCCCAGCCATAGCCGTCGAACTGAACGCTGCCGCAGCAGCCAGCGCCAGAATTCCATTGGAAATAAGCGTCTTGTTCATTCTTCTCCCACCTCCCGGTATGCGATGGGGGCGAG
>CAYNED010000344.1:0-2730 GCA_964396135.1 uncultured Neorhizobium sp. | reverse complement strand
ATACATCAGCTTGCGCAATTGTGGGCTTAGCGTCCCAATTGCCTCTTGCGGTTTTCTTGAAAATGCGTTGATGTATACATCGACACTTTATCTCAGGGAGGAGAGACCGTGACCAATTCCAGCCTGTCCAGCGCCATTGATGCAAGCGGCAACGTTGTCGAGATGCTGCGAAACTCGCGCGTCGGCATGTATGTATATCCGGTCGTGGCACCGGAGTTCACCAACTGGCGGGACGAGCAACGCGCTTGGCGGGAGTCGGCGGTGCTCTTCGATCAGTCACACCACATGGACGAGGTCATTGTCGAAGGACCGCAGGCTGCCGAATTTCTTGACCATGTCGGGATCAACAGCTTCTCAAACTTCGACCTCAATCGCGCCAAGCACTTCGTGCCGGTTACGCCAGCGGGTCATGTTATCGGCGACATGATCATCTTCCGCGAGCGCGAAGACAAGTTCATCCTGGTGGGTCGTGCGCCCACTGCGAACTGGGTGATGTTCCAGCAGGCCATCGGCAAGTGGAATGTGCGGCTTCATCGTGACCCGCGGTCGCCCTCGCGCCCCGACGGCAAGGCCGTCTATCGCACGCATTATCGCTTCCAGATCCAAGGGCCAGATGCTCCAAAGATCTTCGAGAAGATGAACGGCGGACCGGTACCCGATATCAAGTTCTTCCACGTTGACTGGATCAATGTCGGGTCAAAGCGCGTCCAGGCCCTGCGTCACGGGATGGCGGGGGCTCCAGGTCTCGAAATCTGGGGTCCGTATGCAGATCTCGAATATGTCCGCAGCGTCATCCTTCAGTCGGCCCGGGACGCGGGTGTCGACCTTCATCAGGTTGGTAGCCGCGCCTATTCCACCAATACGCTTGAATCGGGCTGGATCCCGTCGCCGCTGCCGGGCATCTACACCGGCGACGGCATGATGAAAGACTATCGCGACTGGCTCGGTGCAGACAGCTACGAGGCGTCCGGCGCCATCGGTGGCAGCTTCGTTTCCAGTAATATCGAAGATTATTACGTGAACCCGTTCGAACTCGGCTACGGCTTTTATATCGGCTGGAAGTCGGACTTCATCGGCAAGCCGGCGCTCGAAAAGCTGAAAGACGCCAAGAACCGCAAAAAGGTAACCTTTGAGTGGAATGCCGAGGACGTGGTCAAGGTCATCGCTTCGGCCTTCCAGCCGGGCGAAGATCACTACAAGTGGATCGATTTCCCGCAGCCGAACTATGCCTCGACCAGCGCCGACATGGTTATGCATGACGGCAAGATGGTCGGGATGTCGATGTTCAACGGCTACAGCTACAATGAGCGCTGCATGCTTTCACTGGGCGTCGTCGATGCCGATGTCCAGGAAGGGGACGTGCTGACGATGATCTGGGGCGAGCCAAACGGCGGCACCGGGAAGACATCGACAGAACGCCACAAGCAAGCGGAAATCCGCGTTCGTGTTTCACCGACGCCTTATTCCCGGGAGGCGCGGGAGAGCTACGCAGAAAGCTGGCGCACGAAGCGGGCCGGCTAAGCCTGCAACCCGCGGACGCGCGTTGCGTCCGCGCTCCTTTCACTCATCGACAGGAGACGGCGGCTGCTGGTCGATCCGTCAAAGGGCGAGCTATGGGCATTATGGGTAGGCCGCGTGAAGATGATGGTTCCGCCGCCCCTGCGGCGCTGAACGCGCTGCTGCAGGAGGGATCGATCGAGGTCATGCCTCGGACGGCTGCCAAGATCGAAGACTTCCGTCCTTTGTTGCGCTCAGGAACCCGCGTCTATATCGCCCATATCGAGGGCACGCCGATCGACGACATGGTGGCAACGGCACGGCGGCTGACCGATGAAGGCTTCGAGCCGATGCCCCATCTCCCGGCCCGGATCATCCCGGACCGGATGGTGCTGGAATCCTGGGTGCGTCGTTATCGAGAGGAGGCCGGTGTGACGCAGGCGCTCCTCCTGGGCGGCGGTTCGCCTCAGCCGGCCGGGGAACTCGATAGTTCGATCGCGATGCTGGAGACAGGTGTCTTCGACCGGCTTGGCTTTGATCGCCTGCATGTCGCCGGCCATCCCGAAGGTAACCGAGACATTGATATAGAGGGCGGTACGCTTCGTGTGGACGAGGCCCTGCAGTGGAAGCAGGCCTTCTCCGAGCGTACGGATGCGAAAATGGCAATTGTCACCCAGTTCGCGTTCGATGCGGCACCCGTGATCACATGGGCGGAGCGGCTAAAGGAGGCCGGTGTCAAGCTACCCATTCACATCGGCGTCGCCGGCCCCACCAAGCTGCAGACGCTCATCAAGTTCGCGATCAGTTGCGGGGTTGGTCCGTCGCTCAGCGTTCTGCAAAAGCGTGCGCTGGACCTTCGCAAATTGCTCGTTCCCTATGAACCCAGCGACTTCCTTGCCGACATTGCGGCATACAAAGCCAAGAAGCCTGAAAGCCTGATCGAGCAGGTTCATATCTTCCCGTTGGGCGGAATACAGGCCAGTACGGAATGGCTGTCGCGGATGCAGAGAGGTGCGGAGCTTCGTTAGCAATCGCCGTCGGTTGCCCTCTCTTACTGAAGACGGTATTCGGGGGGCTGCCGCAGCCAAGTCCTATCGGAGCCCTTGTGTCCCCACCACATACCCCATTCTTGAAAAGCTATGCCGGCTTCCTGTTCGATATGGACGGGACAATTCTCAGCTCGATCGCTGCCGCAGAAAGGGTGTGGGGGCGTTGGGCGATACGGCATGGGCT
>CAYNED010000343.1:0-2732 GCA_964396135.1 uncultured Neorhizobium sp. | reverse complement strand
CGTATTTCAGCTTCGTCTGGAAACCGACCATATTGTAGAGCGTGCCGAGCGCGTTGTCCTGCCGCAGTTGAACCACTGCATAAGCCTTGACGGTCGGGTTGTGGGCGTTTGTCAGGCCCATCGGCTTCATCGGGCCATGGCGCAAGGTCTCGCGTCCGCGCTCCGCCATCACTTCGATCGGCAGACATCCGTCGAAATAGGGAGTGCCTTCCCATTCCTTGAACCCGGTCGTGTCGCCAGCGATCAGCGCATCGATGAAAGCGTTATACTGCGCCTCGTCCATCGGGCAGTTGATGTAGTCCTTGCCGGTCCCGCCAGGACCCACCTTGTCGTAGCGCGACTGGTACCAGCAGATATCCATGTTGATGGACTCGCGGTAGACGATCGGCGCAATCGCGTCGAAGAAGGCGAGGGAATCCTCCCCTGTCTCCGCCTGAATAGCCTGGGCAAGTGACGGTGAGGTGAGGGGACCGGTCGCGATCACGCAGAGATCCCAATCCCTTGGCGGTAGGCCTCCAACTTCTTCGCGCACAACGGTGATCAGCGGGTGTGCATCGATCGCTTCGGTCACGGCATCGGAAAATCCATCCCGGTCGACGGCCAGCGCTCCGCCGGCCGGCACCTGGTTGCGATCTGCGCAGGCCATGATCAGCGAGTTCGCAAGCCGCATCTCGGCATGGATGACGCCGACGGCATTTGCCGTCGCATCGTCGGACCGGAAGGAGTTCGAGCAGACAAGCTCGGCAAGACCATCGGTCTTGTGAGCATCCGTCCCGCGAACGCCCCGCATTTCGTGGAGGATGACCGGCACGCCGGACTGTGCTGCCTGCCAGGCGGCTTCGGAGCCTGCTAGCCCGCCGCCGATGATGTGGATAGGAGAAAAACTGTTTGTCATGCCGGCGCTCATATCACGCCAACCAACGCTCCGGAATCAAAAAGGCACCCTAGCGGGTGCCCATGAGCAGGTCGTGATCGTTCGGAGCGTCCGCTCGTCGAGCGGATTAGCGGAACGAGCGGGAAGCGACGTGGCGGATGTCGTAACGCGTCAGACCGATGTCGTTGAGAGCCTGGTTAGAAAGGCTGCCAAGCTCGGTGACCGTGCGGCGATAGCTGAGCCAGTTCTTGGCAATGCGGAGCGGGTTCATCGTGGTGTCCTTAGTGGTTCGAGCCGATCTCGGTTACCGGCCATGAACGAACTTATACACCTGAATAACAAGAAGGTGCAGTGCAAAAAAAGTGCGACTGCCATGCAAATGTGCAGTGGGTTGATGAAGATGAAGGCAGTGCTGCAAAAGGCGCCAAAAAAAACGCCCGCATAAGCGGGCGTTCGAGCGTCGGGTCGCTGCAGAATTTAGTAGCCGACAGCGGTCCGGGCTACGCGGCGGATTTCGCTGCGGCCGATCCCAAGGTCATGCAGCTCACGGTCGCTCATGCGATGGAGTTCGGTGATGGTCTCGCGGTATTTGCGCCAGTTGTTGATCTTGCGAGCGATGTTCATTGTCTTGCCTCTGGTTCTGTTGTTGGCGCTTCGGGCGCCCTGAATTTGATGGGCCGACCATATGCTGCAATGCAAAACAGGAGCAGATCCAAAGGTGGATGCCACCTATGCAACCTCTGCAACGCAAGATGGAAATGCGATTTACGGATATTTAAGAGACTTGCTTGTGGCCAAACGAACAACGCCTGCCGGGGGAGGACCGGCAGGCGCCATTACGAAGGCCAGCGCAACTTGGAGGAGGGCGCTGGCTTATATCGGTCCCGATAGGGGAGGAGCGCGGGACCGATCTCGATTCGCATCACGAACCTGACGCTCACGCGTTGGTTCCCGAGGAAGGATTAGATTTATCTTATAGACTGATGGTTAATGGACAATTAAGATCCTTCCTGTGCCGGTGCGCGGCGTTTTGACCGCCTGGCGCTCTTGCGTCGCAAACCCGTCATTTTCCCTTTGCGCCGGGAAAAACGGGTGATATAGAGACGCGCGCTCCGAAGGCCCCTTTGCGGGGATTTTGTGCGGCTGGAGCGCGGGTATGGTGAAATTGGTAGACACGCCAGATTTAGGTTCTGGTGCCGCAAGGCGTGGGAGTTCAAGTCTCTCTACCCGCACCAGAGCCGCCGGAGCAGGATCGGGAGCCATTACTGGCTAGAGATCAGCGTTCCAGAAGTCGCGGCCGGTCACTCAGGTTCCGGCGTCGTGCTCATTGAAACAACGGCTGTCTGAGCACCGCCGCCACGATATGAAGGTTTGAAAATGCAGGTTACCGAAACGCTCGCTGAAGGGCTGAAGCGCGAAATCAAGGTCGTCATTCCGGCCAAGGACATGGAAGCTCAGATGAATGAGCGCCTGGCCGATGCCAAGGACAAGGTCCGCATCAACGGCTTTCGTCCAGGTAAGGTGCCGGTTTCCCATCTGAAGAAGATGTACGGCAAGTCGATCATGGCTGAGCTCGTCAACGAGATCGTCCGCGACCGCCCATCCAAGATCCTGTCCGAGCGCGGTGAGAAGTCGGCGACCCAGCCGGCCATCACCATGACTGAAGACGAAGCTGAAGCCGAGAAGATCCTCGCAGCCCAAGCCGACTTCGAATTCACGCTTGCTTACGAAGTCATCCCGCCGATCGAATTGAAGCCGACCGACGGCATCAAGGTTGTTCGTGAAGTTGTTGACGTGTCCGACGACGAGGTCAACGAACAGATTCTCAAGATCGCAGAGAACGCCCGCACCTACGAGA
>CAYNED010000342.1:0-2755 GCA_964396135.1 uncultured Neorhizobium sp. | reverse complement strand
GCTCAACACGCCGGGCGAAAGCGCCTCGATCGTCACGGCGCTCGAGGGCAACAAGATGGCGAAGGCCGGCCGCGGCGGCCCGGCGCTCGCGACATCCGCCATCGGCTCCTTTGTCGCAGGACTGATCGCCACCCTGCTGCTGGCCTTCCTGGCCCCCTACGTGGTGCAGGTCGCCATCCAGTTCGGACCGCGTGAATATTTCGCGCTGATGGTGCTCGCCTTCGTGACCGTTTCCGCGGCCTTCGGCGATTCGACCCTGCGCGGGGTGACGGCGCTCTTTGTCGGCCTCGCCTTCTCCATGGTCGGAATCGACCAGCTTACCGGTCAGGCCCGGCTGTCTTTCGGCGTTCCCGACCTTCTCGACGGCATTGAGGTAACGACCATGGCGGTGGCCATGTTCGCGATTGGGGAAACGCTGTTCGTTGCCGCACAGGGCCTGCGCGGACCCGAAACGGTGGAGGCGGTAAAGGGCTCGGTCTGGATGAATGCACAGGACTGGGCACGCTCCTGGAAGCCCTGGCTGCGTGGCACCGTCATCGGTTTCCCTATCGGCGCTATGCCGGCCGGCGGCGCCGAGATCGGCACCTTCCTTTCCTATGCGGCTGAGAAGCGGCTGACCAAGCATCCGGAGGAATTCGGCAATGGCGCCATTGAAGGCGTCGCCGGTCCGGAAGCGGCCAACAATGCCTCGGCTGCCGGGACGCTCGTGCCGCTCCTGACGCTCGGCCTGCCGACGACGGCAACGGCCGCGATCATGCTGGCCGGCTTCCAGCAATATGGCCTGCAGCCCGGTCCGCTGCTCTTCGCGACGAACCCGCAGCTCGTTTGGGGTCTGATCGCCTCGCTGCTGATCGCCAACGGCATGCTGCTCGTCTTGAACCTGCCGCTGATCGGCCTGTGGGTGAAGCTTCTGACGATCCCGAAGCCCTGGCTCTATTCCGGTATCCTGGTGTTTGCGACGCTCGGCACCATCGGCGCCAACCCGTCGGTCTTCGAGCTCGGCATGCTGCTCGCCTTCGGCCTGCTCGGCTATGTCATGCGCGTCTTCGGCTATCCAATCGCGCCTGTGGTAGTCGGCCTGATCCTTGGGCCGCTCGCGGAACAGCAGCTCCGTCGCGCGCTCGCCATCAGCCAGGGCGACGTCACCTATCTCTTCACGTCTCCCATCGCCGCAGTTCTCTTCGTGGTCGCGGCGCTCGCCTTTATCGTGCCGCTGATCCTGCGGATGCGCGGGCGCGGCGAGGTTCTCTCGCAGATGGCGGCGAACGAAGACTGAGCTAGTCCTCCCAGGACGAAGGGGTGCGGTTTCGGCCGCGCCCCTTTTTTATGGTCCGAAGACTGACCAGCCGGTGCGATGCGCCAGCATTTCCAGTGCCAGAGAGCCTATCAGCGAATTGCCGTTGTGATTGAGGCCCGGTGACCAAACCGCAACCGAGGCCTTGCCCGGCGCCACGGCGAGGATGCCGCCACCGACGCCGCTCTTGCCCGGCAGTCCGACCCGATAGGCAAAGTCGCCCGATCCATCGTAATGGCCGCAGGTGAGCATCAGCGCGTTGATGCGGCGCGCGCGCTGCTGTGAGACAACAGTATGCCCGGTCAGCGGATTTCGCCCGGCAGCGGCCAGGAACAGCCCGGCACGGGCAAGCTGGGTGCAGGTCATCGCCAAGGCGCAATGATGAAAATATACCCCAAGAACGTGATCGACCGGATGATCCAACTTGCCGAAGCTGCGCATGAAATTGGCAAGCGCAATGTTGCGGTATCCCGTGGCAAGCTCCGACTTTGCCACGGCAGGATCGATCGCAACTTGATCGTCATCGGCCAGATATTGCACGAAGCGCACGATCTCCCCGATCGCTTCGCGTGGCGTATGCCCCGCCAGCACCAGATCGCTGACGGCAATCGCGCCGGCATTGATAAACGGATTTCGCGGTTTTCCTTCTTCGTGCTCCAACTGCACGATTGAATTGAATGCAGAACCTGACGGCTCGCGCCCCACGCGCTTCCAGACATTCTCACCGTGCTTGCCAAGCGCAAGCGTCAAGGTGAAGACTTTGGACACGCTCTGGATCGAGAAGGGTTCGTGACAGTCGCCAGCCGTATAGACTTTGCCGTCAACACTCATCACCGCGATCCCGAACTTGCGTGGGTCTACATGTGCAAGCTGCGGAATATAGTCGGCAACCTTGCCCTCTCCCAGCCGCGGCATCAACGCGTGGTGGATATCCTCAACGATGCCCTGCAGATCTAGCTTGTCCTGGCTCGTTCCGGCCACCGAGAGATCTGCACCGTCCATGCGGGACTCCATTCCTTTGATGCAGGAACAAGTACGAAGGCATTTCCTGATTGTCAAAGCTTGCTGTGACCGCTCCTCACGGTGCCGGACAGGCGATAGCGCGATGGTTGATGGAACCGATATGCAAGCCATTGGTTGACTGACGGGTAGCTGTGCGCCGAAGGCGCTGCGCACCACCAATTCCAGAGAAGAGGGAAAAACGATGGACGAGAAGAACATGTCTCAGGGCGGATCGAACATGCCCTCCGGCCGCGATGACCGCGTGCTGACAAATCGACAGGGCCACCCGATCGCAAACAACCAGTCGCAGCGGACGGTTGGCTCGCGTGGACCGGCAACTCTCGAGAACTACCAGTTTCTCGAGAAGATCACCCATTTCGACCGCGAGCGCATTCCCGAGCGCGTGGTCCATGCGCGCGGCTTCGTCTGTTACGGCGAGCTGGAGGTCACCGGCAAGAT
>CAYNED010000341.1:0-2760 GCA_964396135.1 uncultured Neorhizobium sp. | reverse complement strand
CTAGTCTAGGGAGGAAACACCCAAGGAGGGCATTACAGTCAAAGACTGTGACGTTACGCTATTGTCGTAGTGCACAAATGTCAATCAACTTCAGCTGGTGTCTATAATTTGGACAGCGCTGTTGCATCTCCCCCACATTGCATCCGAGCGCTGCCGCGGTAGAACAGGCGAGCAATTTCCAAGAAAGGTCCATCATGCTCCCCGACCGCGCCTTCTTCTATGCCCTTGCGGATGCTGCCAAGGCAGAAACGCTGCCACGCTTTCGGACCGGCGCCTATGTCACCAACAAGCTCGAGGGCGGGTTTGACCCGGTCACGGAAGGGGATCGCGCTGCCGAAACCGCGATACGGGCGCTGATCGAGAAGCAGTTTCCAGGTCACGGGATTCTCGGCGAAGAGCATGACAGCATCGGGCTTGACCGCGAGCATATCTGGGTCATCGATCCGATCGATGGCACGCGTGCGTTCATTTCCGGTGTGCCGGTCTGGGGCACGTTGATCGGTTTCCAGAGTGGCGGGCGCGCTATCATGGGGCTGATGGACCAGCCCTTTACCGGCGAGCGCTATTTCGCTGATGGAAAGCGCTCCTGGTACAGCGGCCCTGACGGCGAGCGGCAGATTCGTACACGCGGCTGTAAGAGCCTGTCCGACGCGATCCTGTTCACGACCTCACCGCACATCTTTCTTGAAGGAGAGGCGGAGCGGTATCACGCGGTGGAGCGGCATGTTCGTCTCTTCCGCTATGGAACGGACTGCTACGCCTACGCGCTTCTTGCTGCCGGCCACGTTGATCTCGTGATCGAAAGTGGCCTCAAGCCTTATGACGTTGGTGCGCTCATTCCGCTGATCGAGCAGGCGGGTGGGGTGATCACCACCTGGGACGGTGGCCGGCCCGAAGCAGGCGGCAACATTCTTGCTGCGGGAACGGCGGAGCTTCACGCTCAGGCGATGAGCATCCTCGCCGGCGGTTGAGGAGCGATCGGCTCAGGCCGCTGTTTCCGCAAGATCCATGCCCCCGTCCAGCCCAGGCATGAAGGCTTCGATCGCCGCAAGCGTCTGCGCCCGGTAAACGTCACGCTCCTGGAAGAGCTCATGACGGGCACCGTTGATCGTGACCAACTGGCCGGCGCGGAAGTTGCGCGACAGTTCTTCCTGCGCGGCGTAGGGGATTACGCCGTCGAGAACCGGTGCAAGGATAAGGGTCGGGACGGTGATCCTTGTCAGGTGTTCCTGCAGCGCCACCCGTTTTGCGCCCTTCAGGGTTTCGTGCAGCCAGCGGAAGGTTGGGGCGCCGATCGTCAGCTCCGGATGTGCCTCGATGATGGCCGCGTTACGCTCGAAACGTTCGGGTGACGATGTCAAAGGGTTGTCTTTGAATGGGCGGTGGCTTCGATCTTTACCGGTTGAGAGGCGGCCAAAGCCGGTCCAACTGGCAAGGGCGGCGAGCGGACGGATTAGCCCGATCGGCAGGCGTTCGTGGCGCAGGCCAACGTAAGGCGCCGCAAGCGCCATTCGGCTGATGCGGTTGGACAATCGTGGCGCGGCCGAGAGAGCAACGAGCGCTCCGGTCGAATGTGCCACGAGGAAGAAAGGCAAGCGCGTGTCCGGCAGGACGATATGCTCGAGGAAGATCTCCAGGTCACGCTCGTAATCTGAAAGACGCCGGACATGGCCCTTGCGCTTGTTCTTCAGAATGCGATCCGAGCCGCCCTGGCCGCGCAGATCGAAGGTGGCGACCCAAAGGCCCATCGCGTTGAGGTCGCGGATCGTCTCGAAATATTTCTCGATGAATTCATTGCGGCCTTGCAAGAGGACGACAGTGCCCCGGGCCGGCGAGATCTGCGATCGAAAGATCGCATAGCGCAACTGCACGCCTTTGTGGCCGCTGAAATAGCCGGCGGTGTAGTTTGCGGGTGGCGAATTGTCCGGCGTGAGGTGAAGGATGTCGTCCATCGGTCCTGGGCTCGCGAGGTTTAGCCAAGCGATAGGCGCTGGATCGGCAAGGTCAAGAAAAAAAGCCGGAGCAGGCAGGGAGCCTTGCTCCGGCAGCAGGACTGAAGAGAAGGGACGTGGCTTCAGTCGACGACGACACTCTGGCCGTCGATCGCTGTGGTTATAGTGGTTCCGGCTGAACCCAGCTTGATCGTCGCATTCATGTATGGTTCAGCCGTTCAGGCAGTGGCAACCGGAGGTCTTGACGCCGAAAAAAGCAATTCCCATCTAACTTCTGCGGGCGCCAAACGGGCTCGTCGAACGGTCGCCGCATCGCCTTATCGGGATGTGGAGATCACCAAATAAATCGCACAACGTCGCTTCCCAGGAGGACACTCATGCGTCACGTCGACTTCTCCCCCCTCTACCGCTCCACGGTCGGTTTCGATCGACTTTTCAACCTGCTTGACACCCGCGGCCAGGCCGAACAGGCGCCCAGCTATCCGCCCTACAACATCGAGCGCACCGGCGAAAACACCTACCGCATCACCATGGCGGTTGCCGGCTTCGACGAGAAGGAGCTCTCAATTGAGGCACACGCGCATGTGCTGACGGTGAAAGGCGAAAAAGGCGAAGAGGAAACCGCTGAACAGAGCGAATATCTTTACCGCGGCATCGCCAAGCGCGCCTTTGAGCGCCGCTTCCAACTTGCCGATCACGTCGAGGTCCAGGCAGCGTCCCTCAAGAACGGCCTGCTTCACATCGACCTTCTGCGCAACATCCCTGAAGCCATGAAGCCGCGCCGCATTGCGATCGCCGCCGAGGCATC
>CAYNED010000340.1:0-2772 GCA_964396135.1 uncultured Neorhizobium sp. | reverse complement strand
ACGGAACCTTGACTGTTCAGGTGACAGAAACGCCGCAAATCGTTCAGCCGGAGCCCTTCTCACGAGGTGTGACGGCCGTTCAGCCCGAAACAGACATCATGGCGATGAAGGAAGGCGGCCCCGTGGCGATCCTGGACGGTCCCAACCTGCGCACGCTGGTTGCCGGGCTCAACAATATCGGCGTCAAGCCGGACGGCATTATTGCCATCCTCCAGGGCATCAAGTCAGCGGGCGCCCTGCAAGCGGAGCTCGTGCTGCAATGACATATGCATCT
Organism: uncultured Neorhizobium sp.; assembly: GCA_964396135.1. Lineage (GTDB taxonomy): Bacteria > Pseudomonadota > Alphaproteobacteria > Rhizobiales > Rhizobiaceae > Neorhizobium. Next base: position 2,498 of record CAYNED010000340.1, on the reverse strand, counting down.
TCTTCGTTGACGATAACCGTGCCGAAAAGCGTCGTCCGCCGGGCGATCGCCCTGTGTGCAGTCGTGTTGCTGGTGCCGCAGGTCAGCGCCCAGGAGCCTGCCACTGTCTCGGCAACCTCGCCAGAAAGCGAGATCCAACAATTCTGCACCAACATTGCCGATGCCGCGCGTGACCAGCGCTACCTGTTGCAGAAACAGGAGCTGGAAACGCTGCAGGCGGATGTGGATGAACGGATCTCGGTGCTCGAGAACCGTAAGGCGGAGTACCAGGACTGGCTGCAACGCCGCAACGACTTCCTGGTCCAGGCAGAGGCGGGCTTGATCGAGATCTTCAAGACCATGAAGGCAGACGCGGCCGCGCCGCAGTTGGAAGAGATGAACCTGGAAATTGCCGCGGCCATCATCATGAAGCTGCCGGCACGGCAATCCGGGCTCGTGCTCAGCGAAATGGACCCCCAGAAGGCGGGAATGATCGCGACGATCATCGCCAGCGCTTCCGATCCCAATACCTCGAAAGAACCCTCATGACGAAGCGCCTCGCACCCCTTATGGCCGTCCTCCTTCTGACGGGATGTCAGAGCCAGACGGTCAGGGAAATCGGCAACGCGCCGTCCATGAGCCCCATCGGCAGCGGACTGCAATATGCGTCTGCGCCGCAAATGGCATCCTATCCGAAGCAGCCGCGCCAGCTTTCCAACGGCTATTCGCTGTGGAGCGACTCGCAGGGTGCTCTGTTCAAGGATGCGCGCGCGCTGAACGTCGGCGATATCCTCACCGTTGACATCCAGATCAACGACCGGGCGTCGTTCGACAATGAAACGGAGCGCAGTCGCACCAACGGGACCAGTTTGAAGTGGGGAGCGGAGATCTCCAACTTCCTCGGCTTCAGCACGGATACCGGCGCCAGCGGCGACCTGGGCACCGACTCCAGCACGGATTCCTCGGGTAAGGGTTCAACGGAGCGATCCGAAAAGCTGAAGCTACTCGTAGCCGCCGTGGTGACGGGAATTCTGGAGAATGGCAACCTCCTGATCAGCGGTTCCCAGGAAGTCCGGGTCAACCATGAAATCCGCATCCTCAACGTGGCGGGCATCGTTCGGCCTCAGGATGTCGATGCCGACAACACGATCTCCTATGAGCGTATCGCGGAAGCGCGCATCTCCTATGGCGGCCGTGGCCGCCTGACAGAGGTGCAGCAACCGCCGATCGGGCAGCAGGTCGTTGACCTCTACTCGCCCTTCTGATCGAGCCAGGTTAGGCAGGACAAGGTTATGGACGACACCCAGAATGCCGAAGGCGGGGGCAAGAAGAAGTCGCCTCTGTTGTTGATCATCGGCGTGGCCGGTCTCACAGTGATTGGCGCCGGGGGCGGCTGGTTTCTCGGCAACATGATCGCACCGGCCGCGCCGGTCGAGGATCATGCTGCCGCGGAAGCGGGCGGCGCACATGGAGAGGGCAAGGACGAGGGCATCCCCAAGATCGCGACTGAGGCAAATGGCGTGGTTCTGCTCGATCCGATCACCACCAATCTTGCCTATCCCTCTGAAAACTGGGTCCGCCTTGAAGTCGCGCTCGCCTTCAAGGGGCCGGCGGAACTGCCGCTTGCCGAAGAAATCCACCAGGATATTCTGGCTTATATGCGTACCGTCTCTCTGCAGCAGATCGAAGGACCGCGAGGGTTCCAGTATCTGCGCGACGACATCCAGGAGCGCGTCGACCTGCGTTCGCAGGGGAAGGTCTCCAAAGTCATGTTCCGCACCATGGTGATTGAATAGCCGCGGCACGGCGCCCTTCGATAACGGGGGATCGTTCGCCGGCAGTGTTGACCGCATCCTGCAAGGGTGAGATCGAAGGTTGATGTCCAGAACCTTCGTGTCCGCATGATTCGGCTGATTTTCCTCCTCCTTGCGTTGGCAGCGGCTCCCGGGGTTGCACTCGCACAGCAATCGCCGGCAGATCTCCTGAACCTGCCAGTGGACGGTTCGGCGGCAGCCTGGATCATCCGCACCTTTGGCCTTCTCACCATCCTGTCGGTCGCACCCGGCATTTTGATCATGGTGACGAGCTTCCCACGTTTCGTCATCGCCTTCTCCATCCTCCGATCCGGGATGGGGCTGGGCACGGCACCGTCCAATCTGGTGCTGATCTCGATGGCGCTGTTCATGACCTTCTATGTCATGGCGCCGACCTTCGACCGCGCCTGGAGCGAAGGCGTCCAGCCGATGCTGGAAAACCAGATCGATGAGGCCGAGGCGGTGCAGCGGATCGCAGAGCCCTTCCGGGCCTTCATGAGCGTCAACACCCGCGACAAGGATCTGGCACTCTTCGTTGACCTGGCGGAGGAGAGGGGACAAAGCGTCGGAACACCGGAAGCGATTGACTACCGCGTGCTCGTCCCCGCCTTCATGCTGTCGGAAATCCGCCGGGGCTTCGAGATCGGCTTCCTCATCATCCTGCCCTTCCTCGTCATCGACATGGTGGTCGCCGCCATCACCATG
>CAYNED010000339.1:0-2776 GCA_964396135.1 uncultured Neorhizobium sp. | reverse complement strand
ACGCCGATGCGCAGCAGGTCGTGGAAATGAACGATGCCAACCGGGTGACGGTTCTCGTCCGTCACCATCAGGGACGAGATGTTGTGCTGGTTCAAGACAGCCATCGCCGCGGTCGCCAGCGTCTTCTCGCTCACGGTCTTAGGCTGACGCGTCATGATGTCGTCGACCAGCATGGCGCCGAGATTGAGGTTGAGGCCTCGCGCCAGGTCGCCGTCCGTCACGATGCCGCAGAGCTTGCCATCCTGATCCAGAACGCCGACGCAGCCGAAGCGGCGTTCGGAAAGCACCATCACCGCATCCGGCAGAGGCGTGCCCTGGGGCACCAGCGGAATGCGGTCCCCAGTGTGCATGACGTCGCCGACATGGCTGAGCATCGCTCCGAGCTTGCCGCCCGGATGGAAGACACGGAAATCGAGGGCGGTGAAGCCGCGTGCTTCGAGCAGTGCAACAGTCAGCGCATCGCCGACCGCAAGCTGCATCAGCGTCGAGGTGGTCGGCGCCAGTCCGTGCGGGCATGCCTCCTGCTCTTTGGGCAGAAGCAGCACGATATCGGATTCGCGTGCAAGGGTGGAAATCTCCCCAGCCGTTAGCGCAATCAGCGGGATCGAAAAGCGCCGGCAATAGGCAACGATTGTCTGCAGTTCTGCCGTTTCTCCACTCCAGGACACAGCCAACACCGCATCGTCACGGGAGATCATTCCCAGATCTCCGTGACTGGCCTCGGCTGCATGCACGAATGAGGCGGGCGTGCCTGTTGAGGCAAGTGAAGCCGCGAGCTTCGCGCCGATATGGCCGCTCTTGCCGACGCCGGTAATGATCACCCGACCAGCGAGGCCCAGGATGAGCTCGACGGCACGTTGGAACGGTGCACCAAGTCCTGCCTGCAAAGCGCGTTCAAGCGATTCGAGGCCGTTTCTCTCGATGCTGATGGTCCGCAGGGCGGATTGGATCACGTCCCGTTCAACCGGCTGGGGTGCGCTCTTGCTCATTAGCGGCATGTAGCGCCTTTGCAATTTGAAGTCTACGGCCAAGAAACCCGACCAAAGCGGCGACCCCACCGCCGGACAACACCATCTGTTAACCACATGACTTTACCTTTGCGTAACGATCGCAAGGGCCCCGGATGAGAATGAGGACGACAGGCAAATCGGCTGGACGAAAGGCGCAGCATAGGCGAGTGCTGACAGTTCTGCTTGCCTGTTCCACGCTCGCCTCTCCGGTGCAGGCTGTCGCGCAAACGCTCTACCCCTCCTCCGTCGAGCCGCGGCCGTCCAGTACCTTCAGCGCAACGACCAATACGACAGGCACTGCGCGCGGCGATGCAGATGAGGGAAGCACTGGCACCTCCTCTGTCGAGGCACCGGCAGCGACATCGCGATCCGGCTCGGCACCAGCCGATACCGTTGCCGGCAATGCCTCGGCTACCACCAGTCTATCCGATCCCGCAGTGTTGACTACGGGCGCGATACCCTCAGGCAACAGCACCCCCGCAAACGACCCGCCTTACGTGGACGACCTCAACCAATCCTACACGGACCTCGTCGATCCCCCGTTGGACGACCCGACAGACGAGGAGGCGGTACCGGTTCCGGGGGATCCGACAGGGATCCGTTTAGGCACCCTCCTCCTTCGCCCTTCCATCAGCCAGTCGATCAACCGGGAAACGATCCGCGATGGCAGCACCGAAACAAGGCGCAGCTATCTTGGCACCACCTTTCGCGGCACATTGACCTCGGATTGGGCACGCCACGAGTTGTCCATCAATGGTGAAGCGACCAATGAACGTAATTTCGGTGGAGGGGACCAGCCCAAGCCCGAGGGTCGGATCGACGGCAATCTGCGGCTTGATCTCGCCGACGACACAATTGCCAACATTTCCGCTGGCTACGAGTTCGAGCGCGAGGACAACAGCGACCCGAACGCCATCGGCGGCGCCTCAACCCAATCCGGCGTGCACCAGTTCAACGGCGGCGTCACACTTGAACGGGATGCAGGCATTCTTCGTGGGCTTGCGGGGCTCGGCATCAGCCGCGAGATTTATGGCGATGCAAGACTGGGCAACGGATCCAGTCTCGACCTGAGCGACCGTGACCATACCCTGGTCGATGGAAGACTGCGCCTCGGGTACGAGATTTCGCCTGCACTCATTCCCTTTGTGGAAGTCAGAGGAGGACGAAACTTCTATGACAACACACGCGACGCGGCCGGCTACGAGCGTTCATCCTGGACCTATGGCGGTCGCAGCGGCGTACAGTTGGATCTGGGAGAAAAACTGAGAGGCGAGCTTGGGGCAGGTTACGAACGTGTCGAATATGACGACGCGCGTCTTACGGCCCTCGACGGCTTCACCATAGACGGGCGAACGGTCTGGTCGCCGCAACGCGGAACGGACCTGGAGCTCGCCCTGCGCACGACGCTGCAAGATTCTGCAACGCCGGGGGAAAGTGGTTGGGTAGAATATACTGCCACGGCAACCCTTACTCATCAGCTGCGTCATAGCCTGGTTGGCCGCCTAACCGGCGGCGCTACCGAACGGGTCTTCCCGCAAGGACCGGACGAGACGACCTGGCTTACCGGAGCCGGCCTCACCTGGAGCCTCAGCCGCTATCTAGACCTCACCGGGGGCCTGGAATACGAATACACGGACCGAAGCAGCAGCGACACCGAAACCCTGCGCGCCGGCCTCGGCCTGACACTGCGCAGATAAGAAAAAACGCCCGGGACGACGTACCCAGGCGTGTTGCTTGGAATTCGACAATTGAACGGTCAGCTCACC
>CAYNED010000338.1:0-2783 GCA_964396135.1 uncultured Neorhizobium sp. | reverse complement strand
TTGCCATCCGGATAGTCTCCAGGGGCGCGGGTAACGGCGCCGACTGCGCCGTCGGCCAAGGTTTGGGCCTCGAACCGGGCCGCCTCCTCGGCGTCTTTCACATACCACAGGCAGATAGTGTTCTTGGCCATTTTCGTTTCTCCTCTGACGGGTCAGGATAACCCTATACCATCGAGGACGGGCGGCACGGCGGCGACCCGACATGGTGCCGCAGCTTGTTTGTGCCCGCTGCGTGCGAACGCTGCTTCAGGAGGTGCCTGCCGGAAACTCTGCCAGACGCGCTGCGTAGCGCGCCATGGTATCGACCTCGAAATTGACGAAGTCGCCAGGCTTGCGGTCGCCCCAGGTGGTGACGGCAAGCGTATGGCGGATCAGCAGGATATCGAATTCGGCGTCGTCAACGGCGTTGACGGTGAGCGAGGTGCCATCGAGCGCCACCGAACCCTTCGGGGCGACGAAACGGGCAAGGTTTTTGGGCGCGCACAGGCGGATACGAACCGCTTCGCCTTCAGGTTCGACAGAGAGGATCTCTGCGCGGCCGTCGACATGGCCGGAGACGATGTGGCCGCCAAGCTCGTCGCCGACCTTGAGGGCGCGTTCGAGGTTGATGCGGGTGCCTTCGCGCCAGCCGGCGATGGTGGTGAGCCGCAGCGCCTCCTCCCAGGCCTCGACTTCAAACCAGCGCTCGTTTGCGCCCTCGCCCGGCAGCGCCGTGACCGTCAGGCAGACGCCGGAATGGGCGATGGAGGCGCCGATGTCGATGGTCGCAGGGTCATAGCTGGTGGCAATCCTAAGGCGCACGCCCTCGTCCATTGGCGTGACGGCGGACACGGTACCAATATCGGTGACGATGCCGGTGAACATCAGGAGGACCTTTCAAATTTGGTGAGCCGGTCGGGGCCGAAACTTGCCTCGCGGCAGAGGCGGAAGCCCGCCGGTATATCGGCGCGCGTGACCGGCGATGCAATGCCGCCAGCACCGATCGTGAGGGCCCCTTCGAAAAGGAGGATGCGGTCGACGAGGCCCGCCTGGAGGAAGCTTTCCGCAACCGTCGCACCTCCTTCGACGAGGAGCGATGAGACACCGCGCGCGGCGAGCAAGTTGAGAAGGGTGGCAAGCGTTTCGGTCTGGAGGGTTTCGATGCCCGCGGCGTTCAGTTCACTGCGCCTCTGCGACGTCACATCCGGCCAAGCGGTGTGACCAATTGAGGCCACCAGTACCGGCACCTCGCGCGCGGTCCGCGCAAGCTTCGACGTCGGCGGAAGTTCCCAGCGGCGGTCGAGGACGACGCGGAGCGGCGACCGTGTTTCGAGGCCGGGTGTGCGGCAGGTGAGCTCGGGATCGTCTGCGCACGCGGTGCCTATGCCGACAAGGATGGCGTCGGTCTCGGCGCGCAGCATATGCGACTGTGCGCGGGCGGCGGGACCGGTGATGGCGACCTGCCCCCCACCCTTGCGTCCAATCATGCCGTCCTCCGAAACCGCAAGCTTCAGAGTCACATAGGGGCGTCCCCTCGTCTGGCGCATGAGATAGGCTGCGAGCACCCGGCGGCCCTCCTCCTCCATCAAACCGCTTTCCACCGCGATGCCGGCGTCGCGCAGGATGGCGAGACCGCGGCCGGAGACGCGCGGATCCGGGTCGGTCAGCGACACCACAACGCGTGAAATGCCGGCGGCGACGATCGCGTCGGCACATGGGGGCGTCTTCCCATGGTGCGAGCAGGGCTCCAGCGTGACGTAAAGCGTGGCGCCCCTCGCCTTGTCACCGGCAACGGCGAGCGCTTGGGTTTCGGCATGCGGCCGGCCGCCCGGCGCGGTCACGGCCTGGCCGACAATTGCGCCATCGCGCACCACCAGGGCGGCGACGGACGGATTGGTGGCAGTGAGGCCGGTGTGCCAGCGCGACAGGCGCATGGCGGCCGCCATGTAGCGCCGGTCCTGGCTGGAAACGCTCATCGGGCCCTACGACTCGAGCCCGGGGTCGCGGGCAATCTTGGCGTTGATTTCGTCGATCACCTTCTCGAAATCCTCAGCATGGGAGAAATCGCGATAGACCGAGGCGTAACGGACAAAGGCGACGTCATCGAGCGTCTTCAAGGACTCCAGCACCTGCAGGCCGATCTGTTCGGAAGAGATCTCGCTTTCGCCGGAGCTTTCCAGGCGCCGGACGATGCCGGACACCGCCCGCTCGATGCGATCGTTATCAACCGGGCGTTTGCGCAGCGCGATCTGGAAGGAGCGCACCAGCTTGTTGCGATCGAAGGGAACCTTGCGGCCGGTCTTCTTGGTGACCATCAGCTCGCGCAGCTGCACACGCTCGAAGGTGGTGAAGCGCCCCCCGCATTCCGGGCAGATGCGTCGCCGGCGGATGGAAGTGTTATCCTCCGCCGGTCTCGAATCCTTGACCTGAGTATCCTCAGAACCGCAATAGGGGCAGCGCATCGCCGGTCCTTACATGTAGGGGTACATCGGGAAGCGGCCGGTGAGCGCCACAACCTTGTCTCGTACGCCAGCTTCAACGGCGGCATTGCCCTCATCGGAATTGGCCGTCTTCAGTCCGTCGAGTACTTCGACGATCAGATTGCCGATCTCGGTGAACTCGGCCTCCTTGAAGCCCCGGGTGGTGCCAGCCGGGGTGCCCAGACGAACGCCGGACGTGACGAAGGGCTTTTCCGGATCGAACGGGATTCCGTTCTTGTTGCAGGTGATGTAGGCGCGGCCAAGCGCTGCCTCGGCGCGCTTGCCGGTGGCATTCTTCTTACGCAAATCGACCAGCATCAGGTG
>CAYNED010000337.1:0-2786 GCA_964396135.1 uncultured Neorhizobium sp. | reverse complement strand
GAACCAACCGATACGGTCGCGATCTGGGGATGCGGCCCGGTCGGCCAAATGGCGATCCGCAGTGCCGTGCTCCTCGGGGCCAAGCAGGTCGTGGCGATCGACTGCATTCCGGAGCGGCTTTCCATGGCGGAAGCAGGTGGTGCGATCACCATCAACTTTGAGACGGAAAGCGTCGTCGAACGTCTCAATGACCTGACCTCGGGCAAAGGGCCGGAAAAATGCATCGACGCCGTCGGCCTGGAGTCGCATGTCTCCATGAGCCAGCCGGACACGATCCTCGACCGTGCCAAGCAGATGGTGATGATGGAAAGCGATCGCCCTCACGTCCTGCGTGAGATGATCTATGTCTGCCGTCCCGGCGGCATCATCTCGATTGCCGGCGTCTACGGAGGATTGGTCGACAAGATCCCGATGGGCCCGGCGATGAACAAGAGCCTCACCTTCCGCATGGGCCAAACCCACGTCAACCGTTGGACCGACGACCTTCTGCGCCGAATCGAGGAAGGCCAGATCGATCCGTCCTTTGTCATCACCCATACGGCGAAGCTCGAAGACGGCCCGGAGATGTACAAGCTTTTCCGCAACAAGCAGGACGGCTGCATCAAGGTCGTATTGAAGCCATAACAAGAACGGAGATCGATCATGAGCTTGATAGCGAATACCGTCGAGCGGAAGGACAACCCGCGGGTTCTTTCAACCGGCTCGAGTTCCCTCACCGCCACCGACCGGCTCGCCCGCAATCTCGGGTGGTTCAGCATCGGACTTGGTGTGGCTGAGCTTTTCGCAGCGCGCCGCATCAGCCGAACTCTTGGCATGGAGGGCTCCGAAACCTTGATTCGGGCTTTCGGCGCGCGCGAGATCGCCAGCGGGATGCTGACACTTTCGCTGGACAAGAAGGCAGGTCTCTACAGCCGCCTTGCTGGCGACGCCCTTGATCTGGCCGTGCTGAGTACGGCCCTCAAGGACGACAATCCGAAGCGGGGCAATGCCGCCATCGCTCTTGCCATGGTCGCAGGGGTAACCTTGCTCGACCTGGCCGCAGCACTCGGCACGCGACAGCAGTCCATGCGCGAAGACGAGGATTGGGACTACAGCGACCGCAGCGGCTTCCCGAAAGGTGTTGATGCTGCACGTCGTGAGGGACGAGATGAGGACGAAGAGGCCGTGAAGGCCCTGCCCTCTCCGCAATCATCAATGCCCCAGCAGCAGATCTAAGAGCTTCGGCAATCATCCCGCTCCTCAACTGGGGAGCGGGATGGCTCAGCCCAGCTTGCGTCCGCTGGGGACGATCATCCCCGCGGCACCGTCTAGCCATCCTGCCTTCAGCTCCAGCGCCAGGAAACGACAACGCTCGAAGGGACCTGGCATGACAAGGTGTTTTGTCTTGTCCGCAAAGAAGCCAAACCGCTCGTAATAAGCGGCATCACCGACCAGGAGGACGGCACCGTGGCCGCGGTGTGCAGCTTCCGTGATCGCTGCGCGCATAAGCGCACCGCCAATGCCGCGGCCTTCCTGGGTGCATTCGACCGCAAGCGGACCGAGCAGCAGGGCCTCGACCGGCGTGGCGTTCTGGCTGATCCCGGCCTCGATATTCCACAGCCGAACGGTACCGATGACGTGACCGCTCTCATCGCGTGCAACAAGGGCAAGGCCTTGCGCCGGCAGCCTGCCGCTACGGATCTTCTCCGAAGACTTCAGGCGCCGCTCCGGACCCATGACGCGGTCCAGCAGATTTTCCCGAGCGACGACGTCCGCAGGTGTTTCGAGGTCGATGGTGTATGTGGTCGGCGCGAAAAGCGCGCGCACAGTGTCAAGAACAGCGGCCATGGCGGCCTCCCGTACCCAATACCGTTATCAGCGGTGATGAAAGGAAAGGTGGAGATGCGGTTCCCGCCTGGAGGAACGGGAACCGCAGATTGCGTTAGATGACGTAGCTTTTCAGCGGATCGAAGCCATTGAAGGCAACCGCCGAATAGGTGGTCGTATAGGCGCCTGTGCCTTCGATCAGAACTTCGTCGCCGATGGTGAGCGATACCGGCAGCGGATACATGTTCTTCTCGTACATCACGTCCGCAGAATCGCAGGTCGGGCCAGCAAGCACACAGGGCTCCATGTCATCCGCGTCGCGCTCGGTGCGGATCGGATAACGGATCGCCTCGTCCATCGTCTCGGCGAGACCGCCGAACTTGCCGATGTCGAGGAAGACCCAGCGATGGTTGTCGTTGTCTGACTTCTTCGAAACGAGAACGACTTCGGCCTTGATCACGCCTGCATTGCCGACCATGCCGCGGCCCGGCTCGATGATCGTCTTCGGCAGGTTGTTGCCGAAATGCGAGCGCAGCGCCGCAAAGATCGCCTGGCCATAGGCTTCCGCCGACGGGATGTCGCGCAGGTATTTGGTCGGGAAACCGCCGCCCATATTGACCATCTGCAGATGAATGCCCTGTTTGGCCAGCGATGCGAAGACGCGCTTGGCGTCGGCGAGTGCCGAATCCCAGGCATCGACTTTCATCATCTGCGAGCCGACATGAAAGGACACGCCGTAGGACTCGAGACCAAGCTGGTGCGCGTAGACGAGAACGTCGACGGCCATCTGCGGCACGCAGCCGAACTTGCGGCTGAGCGGCCATTCGGCGCCTTCGCCATCGGTCAACACGCGGCAGAACACGCGGGCGCCGGGAGCGGCACGCGAGATCTTCTCAACTTCCTCATGGCTGTCGACGGCAAAGAGTTCAACACCGAGCGCAAAGGCACGCGCGATGTCGCGCTCCTTCTTGATCGTGTTG
>CAYNED010000336.1:0-2804 GCA_964396135.1 uncultured Neorhizobium sp. | reverse complement strand
GCCCGAGCTGGAGCTCTGCGCCGAGCTCGGCCTGGCCTTCCTGCCGTGGAGTCCGCTGGGCGGCATCTCGCACGCCGGCGACCTCGGCTCGTCGTACGCCGACTTCGGCGAGGTGGCCGCCAAGCACGACGCCACCCCGCAGCAGGTCGCCCTGGCCTGGGAGCTCGCGCAGGACGACTGCGTCATCCCGATCCCCGGGGCGAGTCGCCCGGAGTCGATCCGTGCCTCGCTCGAGGCGCTGCAGCTCGAGCTGGACGCCGAGGACGTCGCCCGCCTGGACGCCTCCTCGGAGCAGTGGTCCTGACCCGACCGCTGGCTCAGACCCGCTTGTCGGCGTCCGGGGCGCCGCCGACCATCGAGACCTGGAGCGCCTTCTTCTCCCCGACGAAGCGCTTCTGCACCAGCGTGGCGATCCAGGTGAGGACCAGGTTGACCAGGATGTAGAGCAGGGCGGTGACGAACATGGTCGGCACCCGGTTGTCGAACTCGAGGTAGATCTGCCGGGAGATCAGGGTGAGGCCGGGGGCGAGCACGTAGAGGCCCAGTGCGGTGTCCTTGAGGGCCACCACGCACTGGCTGATGATCGCCGGCAGCATGATCTTGACCGCCTGCGGCATCAGGATGATGTTCATCACCTGGGTCTTGCGCATGCCGATCGCGTACGCCGCCTCCGCCTGGCCCCTGGGGACCGCGTTGACGCCGGCGCGCAGCACCTCGGCCAGCACCGAGCCGTTGTAGAGGGTGAGGGCGATGACGACGGCCCAGTAGGACGAGTTGCCCCCGGAGATGCCGAGCGCGTACCAGGTGAAGACCATCAGCAGCAGCACGGGGACGGCCCGGAAGAACTCCACCACCGCCCAGGCCGGCCAGCGCAGCCAGCCGTGGTCCGACATCTTGCCCACACCGAGGACGAAGCCCAGGGCCACGGCACCCGCGACGGCGGTGGCGGCCATCTTGACGGTCTCCAGGAGCCCGTCGATCAGCAGTGCCTCGACGAAGCGGGGGGTCACGAAGACCTCCCACTTCTCGGCCTCGAGGTGGCCGGCGTCGTAGAAGCGCTTCACCGCCCAGGCGAGGAAGGCGAGCAAGGCCACAAGGGCGAGGACGCTGTAGAGCCGGTGCCGCTTGACCGTGCGCGGTCCCGGGGCGTCGAACAGGACGCTGGCGCTCATCAGGCGATCCTCCAGTGGCGCTCGAGGCGGTTGGCGGCGAAGGAGAAGAGCTCCACCAGCACGATGTAGCCGAGCGCGAAGGCGATGAAGATGGCGGTCCGCTCGGAGGCGAAGTTGTTGGTGAACGCGCGCATCTGGGCCACGGCCTCGGCGACCCCGAAGACGGCGGCGACCGAGGTGTTCTTGATCAGGGCGATCTGGACGCTGGCCAGCGGCGGCACCGAGGCACGGAACGCCTGGGGGAGGACCACCTGGCGCATCACGCCCCCGAACGGGAGCCCGATGGCGCGGGCGGCCTCGGCCTGGCCCAGCGGTACGGCGTTGACCCCCGACCGCAGCGCCTCGCAGACGAACGCGGAGGTGTAGAGCGAGAGCGAGACGACGGCGGCGCCGAAGAAGGCGGTCAGGTTGAAGTCGCCGAACCGGATCTGCAGCCAGTTGAACTTGATGTCCAGCACCGGCGCGGCGAAGGAGAAGAAGGCGAAGACGATGACCAGCGGAGTGTTGCGCACCGTGGTGACGTAGAACGCGGCGGCCCTGCTGAGGACGGCGATCGGACCGACCCGGAAGGCGACCAGCAGCGTGCCGAGGATCATCGAGAGGACCGAGGCGAAGAGGAAGAGGAAGACGGTGTAGCCGAAGCCCCTGAAGTAGAGGTCGAGGTTGTCCAGGACTGCGTTCAAGCCGGCTTCCCTTCTCGGTGGTGGGGGACCCGGACCCGGGGCGGCGCGTGGTGCGCCGCCCCGGGTCATGGGTTCATGCGTGAGGCGTGACCGCGAGGGTCAGGCGCACTCGTCCAGCGTGGGCGGCTCGGGGGTCTCGACGCCCGAGGGGCCGAGGGTGGACTCGAAGGCCTCGGCCCACGTGCCGTCCTCGAACGCCTCGGTGAGCGTCTCGTTGATCCACTCGCACATCTCGGGGCTGTCCTTCGAGTAGCCGACGCCGATGCGCTCCTCGGAGAACTCGTCGCCGACGACCTTCAGCTGGCCCTCGTTCTGGGCGGCGAAGCCGGCCAGGATGGTGCCGTCGGTCGACATGCCCTGGACGGTGCCGTCGAGCACCTTCTGGACGCACTCGGAGTAGGAGTCGAAGCCCACGCCCTTGGCGCCCTGCTCGTTGATCCGGTCGATCGACGTCGAGCCGGTCACCGAGCAGACCTCCTTGCCCTGCAGGTCGTCGATGCTCTCGACGTCGCTGTCGGCCGGGACCAGCAGCTGCTGGCCGGTGACCATGTAGGGACCGGTCTGGCCGACGACCTTGCGGCGGTCGTCGGTGATCGAGTACGTCGCGAGCACCAGGTCGACGCGCCCCTCCTGCAGGAAGGGCTCGCGGTTGTCGGAGATCGTCTCGGTCCAGATGTCCGGGTCGTTGGGGTCGATGCCCAGGTCGGCGACGAGGATCTTGGCGACCTCGACGTCGAAGCCCTTCGGGATGTCGTCGGTGGCGCCCTTGAAGCCGAGGCCGGGCTGGTCGAACTTCACGCCGACGGAGATCTTCCCCGCCTCGGCGAGCTCCTTCATGCGGGTGCCGTCCTCGAAGTCCTCGGCGGCGTTCTCCGCGACCTCGACGTCCTCGCCCGCGTCGTCCTCGCCGGCGTCGCCACAGGCGGCCAGGCTGAGCGCCAGTGCGGCG
>CAYNED010000335.1:0-2813 GCA_964396135.1 uncultured Neorhizobium sp. | reverse complement strand
GAATTCGTGCTGGATCGACTTGCCCTGAAGGAACTGCATGTCGTCGATGATCAGCAGATCGATGTCGCGCAACTGCTCCTTGAAGGTCAGCGCATTGTTGTCCCGTATGGCCGTGGCGAAGCGCCACATGAAATATTCGGCTGTGAGATAGACAACTCGCGGCGAGCGAGCGCTGGACACGGCAGCATTGGCAATCGCCTGCAGGAGATGCGTCTTGCCAAGGCCGACACCAGAATGAATGAACAGCGGATTGAACCGTACCGCACCGGCACCGGCTTCTGCGATCGTCTTGGCGGCAGCAAGCGCCACACGGTTGGACGGACCTTCTATGTAGTTTTCAAAGGTGTAGCGCGAGTCGAGTGGCGAACCGAAAAGAGGGGTCGCGGTAGCGGTCCGCGTGGCGGAGGGTGTTGGAAAGTTTGCAATCTTGCCGATCTCTCGCGGACCTGTGTTCCGAGGGAAGGGAAGCGTGGCCGTCGCCGGCGGCGCACTGTCGACAAGCGGCGAGCGCTGTTCGGCAACAGCGGGGCGGGCAGCGCGGCTTGCGGTGCGAACGACGATTTCCACCTTGAGGATGGCCGGATCCTCTGCCTGCAGGATCGTGGTGATCAGATCCAGATAACGGTTGTTGATCCACGCCTTCAGAAAGGTGGTTGGAACGCTAAGACGAACGACGCTCTTGGAAATGGAATGAAGCTTTAAACGACCGAACCAGCTTGCGAAGACATCTTGACCAACCTGTGCCTTCAGGCGCTTGCTGAATCGCTCGAACAGAGCCTCATGCTTCATATCCGGTGTTTCCCCTGCCGCCTGATTGGTAAGTGGATCGAATCCCTGCCGCGCAAGGTCTGCATCGCCTGCTGCACGGGCTGGTACGGTATTCGTCTGCATGTGTTCGCCGCCTTCTCAATTCTTTCTGTTCCGCCAGCACCTCGCGCACCGCCGGAACACCACTATTCAATACCGGTCCATCCCCTCATGAGACTTCCCGTCATTGCCCCTTCACTGCCCCACCTTCGCCAGCCAAAGCGAAGATAGTCTCGGCACCTCAGCCTCCGCCGAGGCTTCTCGTCATGGCGCCTGACAATCCATCTCCTCCTGTTTGCCGGCAACCGGCATACATTAGGCATGCCGATGTCTCTCCCAGAGTCGCGCGCAACTCTCGGTACACAACCGCCGGTTATTTGAAGAACGGGCTTGAATGTCCCGCTGCAAAAGCCAAGAAAACGCCGCTCCGCAGCAGATGCTGCGGCTGCCAGAGGTCTTCTCGAAGTTGTCCCCGTGCCCTTGCTGAAGGCATTTAGGCAGGATCGACCGACAAGATCAATGCCGAAATTTAGCCGGAATCAGATGGCGGGCGTTGACTCTCGCAGGCGGTTTGGCATCGCCAAAAGGAGCCCTGGGAGAATCGCAGTTGAATCAATGAGTTTGAAAAATGACAGCCCCGAAAGGCATCCAATCACAGAAAAAATAAAAAAAATCTTGACTCATATTTTGATAGGAGCAGGAGCCACCACGGCGAGGAGGCAATCAATGACCTCGCCCAAGCCTTTGTTTTTATTCAGTAAGTTTTGTTACCGAATTGACATCGACGATTAGAAGAACAGTCACAAATTTTTTGAAACGAGCTGAATCAAGAAAGCCCGGCGAGCCGCCAGGCTTTCTCACAAAGTCTTGATTATGACGATCTTAGGCTGACAGCGCCTTCACGCGGGCTGCCAAGCGCGAGACTTTACGAGACGCAGTGTTGCGATGCACAACGCCCTTGGAGGCTGCGCGCTGAAGTTCCGGCTGAGCCGCCTTCAGAGCTTCTGCCGCGACCGACGGATCACCGGCTGCGATCGCTTCTTCAACCTTGCGAAGGAAGCCGCGCACGCGCGAACGACGAGCCTTGTTCACTGCAGTACGGCGAGCGATCTTGCGGGTCGCCTTCTTCGCCGAAGTTGTATTGGCCATGTATGCCTCTCTACGAATTCGAACCAAACTCCGCCGTTGCCGCGACCGGTCGCCTACGACCTTACCTTCAGCAATGAGGGAGCATTAGAGGAAGCCGTGATATGGCTTTCCCATCTGTGGCGCGGCATATATCCCGAAAGCCGGATTTCGTCAACGCGCAATTTGGTGCGCTGGCGGGAGAAAAGCATCAGCGGTTGGCAAAGTTCGGCTTTCGCTTCTCAACGAACGCAGCCATGCCTTCCTTCTGATCCTCGGTCGCGAAGAGAGAGTGGAACAGCCGGCGTTCATAGCGCAAGCCTTCCGCGAGAGACAGTTCCTGAGAACGGCACACCGCTTCCTTGCCCATAAGAACAGCGGTACGAGAGAAGGAGGCAATCTTGGCCGCCGCCTCCAGCGCCTCGTCTATGAGACGCTCCGGCGCCACAACGCGCGCCACAAGCCCTGCCCTTTCCGCCTCGGCCACATCCATCATGCGACCCGTCAGGACCAAGTCCATCGCCTTTGCTTTGCCTATGGCGCGAGTGAGCCGTTGAGATCCGCCCATGCCGGGAATGATGCCGAGCTTGATCTCGGGCTGCCCAAACTTCGCGGTGTCTGACGCGACGATAAAATCGCAGATCATCGCAAGCTCACATCCACCGCCCAAGGCGTAGCCGGAAACCGCAGCAATAATGGGTTTCCGGGTTGCGGCAATTGTCTCCCATCCCCCAAGGAAGTCGGTGAGATACGCACTGACGAAGGTGACGGGTTGCATCTCCTTGATATCGGCCCCGGCCGCGAAGGCCTTCTCGGAGCCGGTCAAGACGATAGCGCCAATCGCGTCATCGGCGTCACACACCTGAAGGGCCTCCGCCAGC
>CAYNED010000334.1:0-2824 GCA_964396135.1 uncultured Neorhizobium sp. | reverse complement strand
CCGGATCGGCCTGGCGCTCGCGGTAGGCCTCCATCGAGGACGACAGGAGGCTGGCGGCGAGCTTCAGCACCACCCAGCGGCGGGCAAGCTCCCTGGCTTCCGTTTCGGCCGCGAGCTTTTGGAAGACGGCGCGTTCGGCTCCCAACCCGGTTTCGAGGTCGCGGCGGCGGCGCTCGTTTTCAGCCTGCAGGATGCCCAGCGCATTCATCCGCTCGATCAGCCGGTCCTCGCCGGCGGTCAGCCGGTCGATCTCCAGCCCGGCGGCAATCCGGTCGAAGCCGGTCAGCGCCGTGCGGATCTCCTCCTCAGAGGCGCCGCCGGCGTGTTCGACAAAGCGGTCGCGGCAGTTGCGCAGCTCCCGCTCCAGATGCTGGCGCCGGCGCAGGTCGTCGAGCACCTGCGGCAGGTCCTCCGGCGTTTTCTGCAGCCGCGCGGCGAGACGTTCCGCCTCCTGCGCCAAATCCGCCCGCTCGCCTGCCAGCCGGGCGAGGGAGAGCCCGACGCGCTCCAGTTCGGCAGACAGCGCGGAGCGATGCTTGTTTTCTGCCGTCTCTTCCATCAGCCGCTCGTGCAGGAGGGCAGCCGCCACTTCGGCGGGAACACCGATGAGATCTGGGGCGACGGTCGCCACGACCTTGGCGCTCGCCGCTTCAAACGCCTCCATGTCACGCATCATGCCACGCACGCGCCGCTCACGGTTCTGCCGCTCAGACAGAAGGTCGGGCACCGTGCGCCAGGCCTCCAATGCGGCCAGCGCCATGGGCGGCTCGGCATCCTCCGGCAGGCCGACGGCGGTCATCGCGCTCGCAAAGCCCGATTGCCAGCGGGCGATCTCGTCGAGCAGGCCCCGCTCGCGCTCCTCCAGACGGGCAAGCGCCTGTTCGGCCATCGCCCGCTTCGTTTCGTCGGCACGGCTTTCCACCCAGGCCTGGGCAATTTCGTTGAGGCGCCGCTCCAGCCCGCGGGCGAGTGCCGTGGTCGGCAGGGCGGCGGCGGCAAAGCCGGTGGCATCGGCAAGCGACAGCAGCGCCGGGCGCACCTTTTCCTCCTTCAGCTTCAATGTCTCCAGCTCGTCGCGCAGCGCATCGCTATCGCGCAGCTGGCGGAAGAGTTCGTCGATGCCTCGCCGCCATTCGATCATCCGTTCTGGCGTTCCCGGGCGGATACCGGCGGCGCGAAAGCCGTCCTCGTAGTTGGTCAGCTCGTCGGAGAGCGTGATGTCGGCCTCTTTCGCCTGTTTGGCTGCGAGAGTGAGGCCCTGCTCCAGCTCGCTTTTGCGCAGCATCAGTTGTGCGTGGCGCGACACGCGCTCGGCGTCGGAGAGTGCCGCGTCAGTCAACATGTCGGCATCGGCGATAGCGCCTGCCAGCCGGCCGAACCCGGACGGTTCCGGCGCATTGCGCAGGTCCGCGAGCAGGCTGTCGCGTTCAGCGCGGCTGGCCGCAATCTGCTCGTGCGAAACGATCCGGCCGGTTCCTTCCAGCGCCGCCAGTTGATGCGCCGTCTGCGCCGCCTCCTCCTCCAGGGCAGTCACCCTGGCGGTCGCGGCCTTTGCCTGCAGGCGCGCCTCCTCGATCAGCCTCCGATGTTCGGCGAGCAGGGCAGCCTCCGGCAGCGGCAAAGCAAGCAGTGCGCGCAGATCCGTGACTGGCGGCTGGAGGCGGGCGATGGCGGCAGCCAGATCCGATTCGGCGCGGGACAGGCGCACCTGCAGCGTTCCGGCACGCTGCAGGTCGGCAAGCTCCGGCTGTAGCGCCGCCAGTTGTTCCGCCCAGGGTTTCGGGTCGAGCAACCGCCGGTCGGGGCCGCTCTCCTCCATCCGCCGCAGCGTGTCGTGCTCCTCCTCGATCCGTTCGCGCACATCGCGCAGCCCGCGGTCGAGCTTTGCCCCCTCCTCCACCAGCATGCGCAGCCGCGCCAGATCGGCGTCCGGCGGCTGGCGGCTCTCCAGATCGGAGACGGCCGATAGCCCGAGACGGCGCGCGGCCTGGGCCAGCCGCTGATCGAAATCCTCCACCTCGGCGCGCACCCGGCCGATGTCGTTGCGCGCATTCACATAGGCGCCGATGCCCGAATGGGCGGCCATGATGGCTGCAGAGGCCGAAAGCAGCGGATCGTTGACATGGATGGCGCGCAGATCGTCGGAAAACTTCGCCTTGTCTGCCTCCGCGGCGCGCAGTGCCGCCTCGTTGGCACGCAACCGATCCAGAAGCAGGGAAAGCTCCGCCTCGAAATCCGCCGGCAGCCCTTCCAACGCCTCGAACTCCGCGAGCTGCGCGTGCTCGCGGTCGATCTCGCGGATGATCGGGTCGAGCCGCTGCAGCAGGCGCAGCTGCTCCAGCGCCCGCTTCGTCTCCTGCCGCTCGGACGAGACCGCCTGGAGATCCGATTCGACCTCGGCCTGCTCGGCGATCAGCCGCTTCCAGTCGCTCGCCTTCAGCTCGTTGTCGCGCTCAGCCCGGCGGGCTTCCTCGTGGGCATCCAGCACCTGGTAGAACAGCCGGTCCTTGGAGCGGCGGGGGGCATAGATGCCATCCGCCTCCGCCTCCAGCGTCTTGCGCATCTCGGATAGGCCGGTCAGCCCCGACGCTGCGGAAAACAGCAGGCTGCCGATCTCGCCGCCGCTCTTCAGCATGCTCTCGCCGCCGGCCCGTAGTGAGGCCGAGTTGAGACCGAAGGCGCGCTCGAAGACGTCGCGGCTCAAGCTTCCGAGGAAGGGCGCCAGCGCGTCGTCGGCTAGCGCCGCCACCCCATCCCTTGCGGCCAGCAGCGTGGTCTTGCGGCCCCGGCGGCGGCGGGAGGTGAGGCTTTCGCCGTCACGGGA
>CAYNED010000333.1:0-2845 GCA_964396135.1 uncultured Neorhizobium sp. | reverse complement strand
GGTGTTCTTGCGGCGGCCGTAGAAGCCCTTGGCTGCCTTGAGGGTCTTGGTGAGCTTGGCGCGGGAAGTTACGCCACGTTTTACGCGTGCCATGTCATGATCTCCTTAAATGATCCAAAAGCGAAAGGGTCTCAGAGACCGTTCGGCAGGTAGTTCTTGATGACCTTCTTGCCGTCTGGTTCGGCGAGGACCATCGTGCCGCGTGCATCGCGGATGAACTTGTTGGACCGCTTGATCATGCCGTGGCGCTTGCCGGCGGCAGCAGCGACAACCTTGCCGGTCGCCGTGATCTTGAACCGCTTCTTGGCGGAGGATTTCGTCTTCATCTTGGGCATTTTGCTACTCCATTCTTCTTAAGAGAAGCCCGCCGACGAAAGCTGGCTTCAAGCATTTAGAACGGCCACGGCATGCCCTGCCGGACCGTTCGGACGCGCGCTTATAACCGCAGTCGGATAAAAGCGCAACGGGATCGGGCGTGATTTCGCGCGCCGGCAGGAGCCAGAGACCTGGCTCCCGAACATGGCGGTGTCTTGGACCTATCTCGGCGCCAGCACCATCATCATCTGACGGCCTTCCAGCTTCGGCTCGGCCTCCACCTTGGCAATTTCGGTGGTGTCTTCCTTGACCTGCTGGAGAAGCTTCAAGCCCAGTTCCTGGTGCGCCATTTCGCGTCCGCGAAAGCGCAGCGTCACGCGAACCTTGTCGCCATCTTCGAAGAAACGATTGATCGCCTTCATCTTCACCTCATAGTCATGGGTGTCGATGTTCGGGCGCATCTTGATTTCCTTGATCTCGACGATCTTCTGCTTTCTGCGCGCTTCGGCCGCCTTCTTCTGGTTGGCGAACTTCAGCTTGCCCAGATCGAGGATCTTGCATACCGGCGGATCATTGTTCGGAGAGATCTCGACGAGGTCCAAGCCGGCCTCTTCGGCCATCCTCATTGCTTCGTCTGTCGCGACTGCGCCGAGATTGTTTCCATCGGCGTCGATAAGCTGAACCCTAGGAACCCGGATTTCCCGGTTGGAGCGCGGCCCTTCCTTGACGGGGGCATCGGCTTTGAACGGTCTGCGAATGGTCGTATTCTCCTTGGCTATTTCGATAAACGGTGAGCCGCACCCCCATCAATTGCGGCGGCGCCGGCAATGTCGTAACTGCGACGGCGATGTCAATAACATAGTCCGGCAGGAAAATCACCTGCTGCAATGTGGGCGAAGGGCCATTTTCTCCGCCCTTCCTCGTCAGATAGGGAGTTCACCATGATGGAGCAACCCACGCCGCCCGAACGAAAAAGCATAACTGTGGGACGCGACGGCGACGAGAGGCAGATCGCCATCCTGCACCGCGCCGCCACCAGCGGCCAATCCGCACCTGTCCTCGTCTGGCTTGGCGGATACAGGTCAGACATGACGGGCACCAAGGCTGCCGAACTGGATGCCTACGCCGCCCAACATGGACTCGGCGCCATTCGCTTCGACTATTCCGGCCATGGCGCCTCGGGCGGCGCGTTCCGCGACGGCACGATCTCACGCTGGCTACAGGAAAGCCTGGCGGTACTCGATCATCTTGTGCCGCAACGCGTCATCCTTGTCGGCTCCTCCATGGGCGGGTGGATCGCGCTGCGTCTCGCGCAGGAACTTCGCCGGCGCGCGAAGGGCCCGGCGGTTGTCGGGCTGGTACTGGTCGCGCCGGCGCCGGATTTCACCAATGAACTCATCGAGCCGAACCTGACTGAAGAGCAGCGCTGCTCTCTTGCCGAGCGCGGCTTCTTTGAAGAGGTCTCCGAGTATAGCCCCGAGGCCAACATCTATACCCGCGATCTTCTTGAGGACGGCCGGGCGAACCAGGTGCTGAGCGGAATCATCGAGACTGGCTGCCCGGTCCACATCCTGCAGGGGATGCAGGACCCTGATGTGCCTTATCGCCACGCTCTGAAGCTGATGGAGTTCCTTCCGGCGGAAGACGCGGTGCTGACGCTGATCCGAGACGGGGACCACCGGCTATCAAGGCCGCAGGACCTCGAAAAGATGCTGGCGGCGGTCGAGACCCTCAGAAATCATGAATAAAAAATAAGCTGAGGCTAAAATGCACCACCTTTAACCATATTGGCAATCGAACGAGTTGAGTAAAAGTTGATCGATTGACAGTCCGTCCCGACGCGCCTTAACCTTTTGTTAAGACTTGAAGGGACGGGTCCATGAAATACACTTCGAAGGTGCGGCAGATGGCCGTATGCCTTTTGGCTATACTTGCGCCTGCGACTGCCGCAGTTCCGGCACCTCAGGCGCTGGCCAGCATGATCACCGGGGGGGTGACGTCGCAGCCGATTGGTCACTACGAGCTATGCCGCGTCGATCCTACAGAGTGTAACCAACGCCTCCCCTCGCGGCCGGCGCCGAAGCTGACGCCGCAGGGCTGGAGCATGATCGAAAGCGTCAATGCCTCGGTCAATGGCCGACTCCACGCAATGACCGACAAGGAGATCTATGGCCGGGAAGAAGTCTGGGCGTACCCGAAGGATGTGGGAGACTGCGAAGACTACGCGCTGGAAAAGCGCCGTCTGCTAGCAGCCAAGGGGTTTTCACTCTCTGACCTGCTGATCACGGTCGTGCGCAAGCCCGATGGTGAAGGTCACGCGGTGCTGACCGTCCGTACCGCTCAGGGCGACTTTATCCTCGACAACCTCGATCGCCAGGTGAAACCCTGGTACGAGACGTCCTATACCTTTCTCAAGCGCCAGGCCTCGTTTAACACCGGTCGTTGGGTCAGCATCGAGAACGGCCGAGACGTCGTGGTCGGCGCGCTGCGCTGAACGCGATTTCCAGCCCATCGAAAAGCGGGCGCTTTG
>CAYNED010000332.1:0-2853 GCA_964396135.1 uncultured Neorhizobium sp. | reverse complement strand
AGGTCGACGCGACGACCGACGGCGCGCCGGGCGACAAGATGAAGGAAATTATGGGCGTCCATGATATCGTCGTGCTTGCTTGGGGCGAGAACGGCTTCCGTGAAGTCACCAACAATGCTCGCCCGATCAAGTCTCCTGAGGACATGAAGGGCCTGAAGATGCGCGTCGCCGGTCCGATGTATATCGACGTAATGAATGCGCTGGGCGCCAATCCGCAACAGATGCAGTGGACCGAGACTTTCACCGCCCTCCAACAGGGCGTGGTCGACGGGCAGGAAAATCCGATCGGCGCCGTGATCATTCCGCAACGCGTCTACGAAGTGCAGAAATACCTGACTGCCTGGCACTATTCTTACGATCCGGTCTTCCTCGGCATCAGCAAGAAGCGTTGGGATAGCTTCGACGACGCAACCAAGGAAAAGGTACAGAAAGCCGCCTCCGAAGCCATGGCCTACCAGAAGCAGATCACGCGCGAGAGCACGGAACAGGGCATCGCACTGCTTCGGGAAAAAGGCATGGAGGTCTATGAACCCTCTGCCGAAGAACTGCAGGCGTTCCGCGATGCCACGAAGCCGGCCTTCGATACTTGGGCTGCAAAAGTCGGGACCGAACTTGTAAAGTCGTTCCAGGATGCGGTTGCCACCGCCAACTAGAGGCGACAGACCGGGCCGGATCGATCATATCCGGCCCGTCAGTTCATCGGAGACCTGCCATGGCGTTCATTCTGCGGGATGCGGAGAAGATCATCTGCGCGATCATCTTCTTCGCCATGACCGTACTCGGCTTTGCCAATGTCGTGGTGCGCTATGCAAGCAATTACTCCCTTGCCGCTTCCGAGGAACTGCTGACGAACGGCTTCCTTCTCCTGACTATTTTCGGCGCCGCAATCGCTGCACGAACCGGCGACCATCTCGCCGTTACCCTGATCTATGAACTCGTGCCCCGCCCGATCCGCAAGGTGATGCTCATCGTCGCCTCCGCGCTTTCCGTGCTTCTTCTTGCGGCTTCTGCCTGGTTCACCTGGGAACTGCTGACCAACCAGATCTCCAGCGGAATGCGCTCCTATGCCCTCCAGATCCCGGCCTGGTATTACAGCGTCGGGCTGCCTTTTGCTTTCGCGCTGGTGGTCGTCCGCTATTTGCAGCGCGCGGTTGACGAGTGGCGGGAACTTGACGGCGAGGTCACCCACGATGCTTGAGATGAGCGCCGGGACCCAAATGGTCATCCTGTTCTTCATCCTGCTGGCATTGCGGCTGCCAGTCGCTTTCGCGCTTGGGCTTTCCGCCATCTATGCCATGTGGGCGCTCGGGTTCGGGTTGGATCTCGCAGGTGATCTCATTGCCTCGGGCATCGCAAAATACTCCCTGCTCGCCGTTCCGTTCTTCATTCTCGCCGGTGCGCTGATGGGCAGCCTCGGCATTGCCGAACGCATGATCCGCTTCTTCAGGGTCTTGATCGGCGACCTTCCGGGCGGCATGGGCGTCGTTGGAACCACAGTGTGCCTGTTCTGGGGCGCGGTCAGCGGTTCTGGTCCAGCATCGGTCGCCGCAATCGGTCCGCTCATCATCAAGGGCATGGAAGAGGATGGCTATTCGCGCGCCTTCGCCGCCGGCCTCGTCTGCACCGGGGCGGCATTGTCGATCGTCATCCCGCCATCGATCGGCCTTGTCATATACGGGGTCATTGCCGAAACATCGATTTCTGACCTCTTCATCGCAGCCATCATTCCGGGCCTCTTCATGGGTCTGCTGATGCTGGCGACGCTGCCACTGGCCAAGAGGACGAAGCGTGTCGGCGGCGGCGCGGCAAGCTTGGACCGATTGAGCCCCAGGCCTTACAGCGACCTACCCTACGGCAAGCGCCTTTGGCGCTCTTTCCTGGATAGTTTCTGGGGCCTGATGACCCCTGTCGTCATCCTTGGCGGCATCTATTCGGGAGCATTCACGCCGACGGAAGCCGCCCTCGTCGCCACCGTCTATGCCTTGCTCATCGGCGGGTTGATCTACCGGACCCTGACGATCGAAGGCCTCTATCGGTCCCTGAGCGAAGCGGCCGCATCCTCCGCCGTGGTGATGATGGTTGTCGCCTATGCCAGCCTCTTTGGATGGGTGGTCACTGTTGACGATCTGATCGGCCACTATTCAGCCCTGCTGCTGGGCGTTTCGGACAACCAGTGGATTATCCTCTTTATCGTCATGCTGATCCTGCTGATTGCCGGCATGTTTATGGATGCAATCACCATCATGTTCATCTGCCTTCCGATCTTCCTGCCGGTGGCGCAAAAGCTCGGCTGGGACCCGATCTGGTTCGGAGTTGTCGTGATGATCAACCTCGCAATCGGCCTTTTCACGCCGCCCGTGGGCATCAACCTCTATGTTGCGGCGAACATCACCCGGCTGCCGCTTGAAAAGGTCGCACGCGGAGCACTCCCTTTTCTCATGACGAGCATCCTCGGCCTCGCCCTTGTCGCATCGGTCCCGAAAATGTCATCTTTCCTTGTCGACCTACTGAGATAAGCCGCCTCCCCCCGGCCTTGGAACCTGAACTGCCCCCCATTTCGACCGGACAGTCGGCATAAGCAGAAAGGCTCAAGCACAGGCTTGGGGACAGGCTTATGTCTAACGAATATCGACACGTTGAATTACTGACGGGTGACGTCCGCCGCAGGCGGTGGACAACTGAGCAAAAGCTGACGATCATCGAGCAGAGTTTCGAGCCAGGCGAGACGGTATCATCCACCGCTCGCCGCCATGGGGTTGCGCCCAATCTGCTCTATCGGTGGCGCAGGCTCTTGAGCGAGGGAGGTGCTGCGGCCGTGGAATCTGACGAGCCGGTTGTCGGCAATTCGGAAGT
>CAYNED010000331.1:0-2858 GCA_964396135.1 uncultured Neorhizobium sp. | reverse complement strand
GCGGCGATCATCTCGCGGCTACCGATACAGCCTATGGCGGCGATCGTTTTTGCGCCGCTAGCCGCCATGGCCTACAGTTTCTTCGGCTATTCGCGCTTCGTTTTCCGGCACTAAGACTTAGACGTTTTCCCAGCCGTCATGCTCGCTGGCGCGGTAGATGGCATCGATGAACTTCTGGTTGTTCAGCGAAATGTCCAGTGTGACCACCTCGACCTTCTCGCCGGCCACGGCACGTGAAAACGCCTCTGCCTGACGGCGGTACTGGCGGCTGTCCTGGAAGCGGAAGATTTGCGATTCCGTATGCTTCTGGTTGGTCAGTTCAACCTCCTCGGCGCCCCAGCGGTCGGCGTTGAAGGGTGACTTCACCTCGATGAAGCCTTCAGTGCCGTGGAAGACCATGGCCTGGCGGTTGGCCATCTGGGTGGCGACGTAGAAGCTCATCTCGAAATCGCCAAAGTCGGCCTTGACGC
The DNA here is from genome assembly GCA_964396135.1 of uncultured Neorhizobium sp. Classification (GTDB taxonomy): domain Bacteria; phylum Pseudomonadota; class Alphaproteobacteria; order Rhizobiales; family Rhizobiaceae; genus Neorhizobium. Next base: position 2,388 of record CAYNED010000331.1, on the reverse strand, counting down.
TGGAGTAGATGTCCGTGCCGAATTCCGGATCGCGCTCCGTCACAGCCTGAAGGCGCAGTGGCTCTCTGCCCGTCACGAAGCGTGTCGCAATCGTGGGGTAGACGCCAATATCGGGCAAGGCACCACCGCCGAGTTCGGGGATGTTGCGCATGTTGCCGGCGTCTCGGTTGAAATAGGTGAACGCGCCCTGGACGTGACGCAGCCGACCGATCGCACCCCCGGCAAGCAGTTCGCGCACTTTCAGCCAAACCGGCGCATAGGTAACCATGAAAGCTTCCGCGATCAGCACCTTGTTGCGGTCGCGCGCTGCAATCAGTGTCTCGATCTGCTCGGCCTTGAGGGCAATGGGCTTTTCGCACAGCACGTGCTTGCCGGCGTTCGCCGCCTTGATCGACCACTCCACGTGCTGGCTGGTCGGCAGTGGGATATAAACCGCGTCGATGGTGTCGGAAGCCAGCATCTCCTCGTAGGAGCCAAAGGCATGCGGCACGGAGAACCGATCGGCCATGGCACGTGCCTTGGGCAGATCGCGGCTCGCAACTGCCGTCACCACGCAGTTTTCGGCATCCTGGATTGCCGGAACGACCGCATCCTTGCCGATCTTGGCCGTCGACAAAATCCCAAAACGCAACATGGCTCTCTCCCTCACTGAATTGCCGCCGCACCATATGAGGGAGCCTTCGCCGATGCAACGCAGGAGGTGCACGAAGGACATTTCGTCTGGCATTGATGCTTTGACAGATGCCGCCGGCCGCATACATTCCTTGCATCGGCGTTCGCCACACCAATCTCTGGAGATCTCATGGAAAAGCGTCCCCTCGGCCGTACCGGCCTTTCCGTCGCCCCGATCGTTTTCGGCGGCAACGTTTTCGGATGGACGGCAGACGAGAAGACCTCGTTCGAACTGCTCGACCGCTTCTTCGACGCCGGCTTCAACACCATCGACACAGCCGATGTCTATTCCGCCTGGGTCGACGGCCATGAGGGCGGCGAAAGCGAGACGATCATCGGCAAGTGGCTGAAGCGCGGCGGCATTGCGCGCGACAAGGCTGTTATCGTTACCAAGGTTGGCTTCGACAACAGGGGCAACAAGACTGGTCTGTCAGCTAATTGGATCAAGCAAGCGGTGGAGGCGTCGCTGACGCGGCTCGGCACCGACTACATTGACCTCTACCTCGCCCATCAGCCGGATGACACGGTGCCGCATGAGGAAACGCTTGGCGCTTTTGACCGCCTGAAACAGGAAGGGAAGGTGCGGGCGATCGGCTGCTCCAACTTCGACGCAGCAAAGCTCCAGGAAAGTCTGGACGTCGCAGAAAAGACCGGCCTTCCGCGCTACGACGTGGTGCAGCCGGAATACAATCTCTACACACGCAACAAATTCGAGGGGCCGCTGGCGGAGCTTTGCATCCGCGAAGAGATCGGTGTCATCAGCTATTATGCGCTGGCGGCCGGGTTCCTCACCGGCAAGTATCGCAAGAAGGAAGACACGCAAGGTTCGTCGCGTGGATACCGCGTTGGTGACTACCTGAACGACAAGGGCTTTCGCATTCTGGCAGCGCTTGACGAGATCTCGGTAGAAACGGACGCCGCACCGGCGACCATTGCGCTGGCGTGGCTGATCCGAAAGCCAGGCCTGACCGCACCCATTGCCAGCGCCACCAGCCTGTCGCAGTTGGAGACGATGATCTCAGCAGCTGAACTGTCGCTTTCCGACGACCAGATGGCACTGCTTGATGAGGCAGGAGCGTAAGTCATGACGAACATAATACCTGTCACCGTCAGGCCGGCACGGGCAGAGGACGAGAGCCGCTGGCGCGAGCTTTGGGCGGAGTACCTTATGTTTTATGAACTCGAGCTCGACCCGGCCATCACCGATGCCACTTGGAAAAAAGCTAGCGGCAATACGTCTGCCATATTCATGCGGGTCGCGGAGTTAGGCGGGCGGATGGTTGGCTTCAGCCTGTCTCTCACCCACGAGGGCACCTGGATCTCGAACCTCGAGTGCTATCTGGAAGACCTTTATGTTGATGCATCGGCACGCGGCAAAGGCGTCGGCCGTGCACTCCTCGATGATCTTGTCGGGCTCTGCCGCGACAACGGCTGGTCGCGCCTCTACTGGCACACCGCCGAAGACAACAGAACGGCCCGCAAGCTCTACGACAGCTATGTCGAGACCGACGGCCATATCCGCTACCGCATCGAATTCTGAACAAGGAGAATGTCATGAAAACCAGACAGCTTGGCCCGCATCTGACCGTCTCCGCCATCGGCCTCGGCTGCATGGGCATGAGCCACGGCTATGGCGGTCAGGAGGAGGCGGACGCGATCCGCACCCTGCACCGTGCCGTGGAGCTTGGCGTCAACTTCTTCGACACGGCGGAGGTT
>CAYNED010000330.1:0-2858 GCA_964396135.1 uncultured Neorhizobium sp. | reverse complement strand
TGTCGATGTCGGCCATCAGCTCGTGGGTCAGGCGCGCCATGCGCGCCTCGGTGTAGCGCATCGCCGCGGCGGAGTCGCCGTCGACCGAGCCGAAGTTGCCCTGCCCGTCCACCAGCATGTAGCGCAGCGAGAACGGCTGGGCCATGCGCACCAGGGTGTCGTACACCGACTGGTCGCCATGCGGATGGTATTTGCCGATGACGTCACCGACGATACGCGCCGACTTGAAGTACGCCTTGTTGCTGTGCGCGCCGAGCTCGTGCATCGCGAACAGCACCCGGCGGTGGACCGGCTTCAACCCGTCGCGGACGTCGGGAAGCGCGCGCCCGACGATCACGCTCATCGCGTAATCGAGATAGCTGCGGCGCATCTCGTCTTCGAGATTGACGGGAATGATTTCTTTCGCGGATTCGACCATCGAGGGAACTTGCATCCTGGCTGCGCGGCGCGGTTTCCAGACGCCCGCGGCATTCGCCGGCGCTGCGCGTACCGGCCACCGGCGACGCGATCAAAATGACAGGAAATTCTAGCACAAAAGCGCACCCGGCCCCAGGCTTTCCAACGTAAAAACAAGTACTTGGCGCACGCTCGCGGCGGTCATCGACCCCGATCGCCGCGCCTACCGCCGCAGCGGGCGCGCCGCGATGCACGACGGCGCCCTGCGCAGGTGCGCCGTGGCCGGCTTCGGCGTCGGCCCCGGGCCGCCGGGGAGCCCGGCCCTGGGCTGGCGGCCCTCAGGGGCCGGGGCCAGCGCCGTGTTGATTCAAGCGCGGGAGGGATTGCCGCGGGCGCTTGCGGCTGCCGCAGGACCCGCGTGCACTGCCCCGCGCGACCAAGACGCTCGCGCTGGACGACCGCTGACCGCCGCGTGGATGCATTCGACCGGCGCACCACGCGCCTGGCGCAAAGGCGTGGCGCCGACGCCGGGGCGCGAGCCTGATTCGCTTGCCGCCACCATCCCGTGCGGCATCGCCGCGGCGGTGCTCCCATGCATGCAGGGCCGATGGGGTCGGATCGCTGCCGTCAGCGCATGCTTCGCGCTGCCGGAGTTCGCATCGGCCCGGACGGCCGGCGCCCGGGTCTTCGCTGACGAAGGCCAGGCGGCCCGGGCTGGGCACGCCGCAATCCAGTCGGTCGCTGCCCGCCCGTGGCCGGCACCGCAGGTCGTATCGATCACGCCCTGCCCCGTCTGCTGCAACGCCGCGATCGCGATCGGGCACGCGCCGGTCCGGGCAGGCCCGCGTAGCGGACTGGAACGAAACGAAGGCTCAGCCGAAGACCGCGCGCATCGAGGCGATGGTCGGCCGCTCGACCACCCCGCGCTCGGTGACCACTGCGTCGATGAGCTCGCCCGGGGTCACGTCGAACACCGGATTCCAGGCCTGGACCCCGTCCGCCACGGTGCGGTGGCCACCCATGCCGAACAGCTCGCCCGGGTCCCGCTGTTCGATCTCGATCAGCTCGCCCGAGGCGGTATCCATGTCGACGGTGGACGACGGCGCGACGACCATGAACCCGACCCCGTGGTGGCGGGCCGCGATCGCCAGCTGGTAGGTGCCGATCTTGTTGGCGGTGTCGCCATTGGCGCAGATGCGGTCGGCGCCGACGATCACCCACTGCACCGCACCCGTCTTCATCAGATGCGCGGCCGCCGAGTCGGCGATCAGCGTGGCCGGGATGCCGTCCTGCATCAGCTCCCACGCGGTCAGCCGTGCGCCCTGCTGCCAGGGTCGGGTTTCGCCGGCGAACACCTTGCCTATCCTGCCCTCCGCCACCCCGGCGCGGATCACGCCCAGCGCGGTCCCGAAGCCGGCGGTCGCCAGCGAGCCGGTATTGCAATGGGTCAGCACGCCGCTCTCGGCCGCGATCAGCGATGCACCGAGCGTCCCCATGGCGCGATTGGCGGCAAGATCCTCGGTCTCGATGGCGCGGGCTTCGGCCTCCAGCGCATCGCGCCAGTCCATGCCTTCGCCCGCATGCGCGCGTACCAGCGCCGCGCGCATGCGCGCCAGCGCCCAGGCCAGGTTGACCGCGGTGGGTCGCGCCGCGTTGAGGCGCTGCATCACCGGCTCGAGCACGCGCGCGGGCTCAGCGGCATCGCCAGCCTCGACGGCGCGCGCAGCCAGCACCACGCCCCAGGCCGCGGAAATCCCGATCGCCGGCGCGCCGCGTACCGCCAGCGAGTGGATCGCCGCGGCAACGTCATCGCTGCTGCGGCACACCAGGTATTCCACCTCGAACGGCAGGCGACGCTGGTCCAGCAGCTCCAGCGTCTCCCCGGTCCAGTGGATCGGGCGGATGCGGTCGTAGCGGGCGTAGTCGATGGTCTCGGTCATCGCGGCATTCTAAGCGTTGTCCGGCGGGCGACCTTCAGGCGCGCTCGAAGTCGTAGGCCAGTACGTCGGCGATCGCAGCGGTGCCCAGCATCGCCATCAGCAGCCGGTCGATGCCCAGCGCCACGCCGGCACAGTCGGGCATTCCCGCGGCGAGCGCTTCCAGCAACGCCTGGTCGATGGGCGGCTGCACCAGGCCGCGTCCGGCGCGCACTGCGCGGTCGCGTTCGAAGCGCGCGTGCTGCTCGGCGGCATCGGTGAGTTCGTGGTAGCCGTTGGCCAGCTCCAGCGGGCCGAGGTAGAGCTCGAAGCGCTCGGCCACGTCCACGTCACCACGGCGGACGACCCTGGCCAACGCGCACTGCGTGGCCGGATAGTCGTGCATCGCCAGCAGCTGGCCTTCGGGGAAGGCCGGCTGGATACGGTGGCTCATCAGCAGGTCGAGCCAGTCGTCGCGGGTCAGCCCCCGGGGATCGATGTCGCCGTGGAATGCCGCCTGCAGTTCGGCGAGCGAGGCGGTCATCG
>CAYNED010000329.1:0-2874 GCA_964396135.1 uncultured Neorhizobium sp. | reverse complement strand
GAAAAGCTATACGCCAATCAGCAGATCGCCGATCTCGTTCAAGAGCTCGGCTGCGGCACTCGCACGAAATATCGCGAAGAAGACCTGCGCTATGAGCGGGTGATCATCATGACCGATGCGGACGTGGACGGCGCCCATATCGCGTCTCTACTCATCACGTTCTTTTACCAGGAGATGCCGGAGCTGATCCGCGGCAACCACCTCTATCTTGCAGTTCCGCCGCTTTACGTCATTCGGCAGGGTGCGAAGACGGTTTATGCTCGTGACGACGCTCACCGGGCGGAGCTGATGGAGACGGTGTTTAAAGGCAAGAAAGTCGAGATTGGTCGCTTCAAGGGGCTAGGCGAAATGATGCCCGCGCAGCTCAAGGAAACCACTATGGATCCGGCCAAACGTACATTGCTGCGCGTGGCAATCGACGAGGTGGATTTCGAGGGAACGCGCGAGGCAGTGGACAACTTGATGGGAACGAAGCCTGAAGCGCGCTTCCGCTTCATTCAGGACCGTGCAGCCTTCGCTGACAACCTCGACATCTGACGGAAGGGCGGCTCACGGCCTCAGTTTTGTCAGCGGCCTGCCAAGAGCTGAGAGATCGTTCGAATAAGAACCGAAGCTTCATAAGGTTTGCGCAGGATCGGAACGTCCAGGTTGTCTGGAATTATGGCGCGGTCGCTGTAGCCGGTTGCGAAGATGAACGGGATGTCGCGGCGAAGCAGTTCCTGGGCCACCGGCATGGAAGTCCCGCTGCCGAGATTGACGTCAAGGACGGCAATGTGCGGCGTGAACTGCTCTAGCCTGCGCATAGCTTCGGTGACGGAGGGAGCTGTCGTGACACGATTGAGCCCATGGTCTGCGAGAATCGCTTCCACATCAGCGGCAATCAACATCTGATCCTCTACCAGTAACAGCTCTACCTTGGAGAAGTCCGTTAACTCAGAGCCGATGCCTTGGCTCGCAGTCTCGATCGGGTCCTTCTCAGCTTCCTCTTCGCCGATCTGGACGTGGGAAGAAGGAATACAGAAGTAGCCCCGCAGGCCGGTCGGGGCGTAGTCGATCCGGCTTTGGCCGCTGAGTTCATACGAAACACTTCGGTTGATCAGCATGCTACCGAAACCGTTGCGGACCGGCACTGCAACCGCGGGACCGCCGCTTTCGTCCCACCAGATTTCGCAGCCGCCGGTGTCGCTGCGGTTCCACCGAATGGAAAGATTGCCGTCTGGAACAGATAGCCCGCCGTATTTCGCAGCATTGGTCGCCATTTCGTGGAGTACCAGTGCCATGACCGAGAAGGATCGCGCATCCAGCCAGATGGGCGGGCCCTGCAACAGTATCTCGCGGTCGCCTGTCTTGTAGGGCTGGAGTTCCGCCTGCAGCAGATCACGCAACATCCCGCCATCGCCGCTTCGAACGATCTGGTCATGCGCCAGTGAAAGCGCCTGTACCCTGCCCTTCAGCAATTCGATGTAACCGTCTAGGTCCTGTCCGGGATCAAGAGGGCTTCCAATCAGGGACTTGATCACCGAAAGGATGTTTTTGACGCGGTGGTTAAGCTCCTCGTTCAGCATCCTTTGCCGGACGTCTGCCTTGCCGCGTTCATCGGCGATCAATTCGTTGTGGTGCAGGACTATCTCCACCAGCACCGCACGGACCGAGTCAGCGACTTCCAGATCCCCCTCCGACCATGGCTGCGCCTGGTTGCGAACGGTTTCCTTCCAGATGGCAAAGCTTTTGCGGGGGGTTAACCGATCCCCAAGGGGGCCGGTCTCATAGGATTTCTCCGGGTTCCCTGCCCAATCCAACGTTTGGACCACTTCTCGTCGGAAAAAGAAGAGATAGTCGCGGGAGCGCTTCGAAAGCGGAATGGCGACCACCCCGCAGATCCCGTCCTTGGCGGCTTGAGATCCTGGAAGTTGTATCGGTAACCGGTGCGTCTCCCACACGCGACCGCCTGCCAACTCGGCCAGCTGTTCGGCAAGCTCCGCTGCCCCCTCCTTTGACGTCGAAGCGCCCGAGGATGTCCACACACCAGAAAGCCATAGCCCGACCCCGTCCGATGGCAACATGTCTCCGAACTCGGCCAGCGACGCGCGCAGCAATTCACGTATGTCGGCCTGGTGCGATGCAGCTTGCAAGAAACGATCAAGCGCGCTTCGAACCTCTCGGTTTTTCTCCGAAATCTCTTTCTGCTTGAGGGCACTCAGATGGAGCGAGAAAAACTCGCCGAAGGTCTCGGCCGCGATACGCTGCGGCATCGATAGCGTCTTGGGGGAATAGTGGTGGCAGGCGATCAATCCCCACAATTCACCGTCTACAATGATGGAGATCGACATGGACGCAGAGACGCCCATATTGCGTAGGTATTCGCAATGGACCGGCGAAACGCTCCGCAGATGAGAAAACGAGAGATCCAGCGGAGTGCCAGCCTCGTCGAGAGCTGGGACGATCGGCACGCTCGGATTGTCCGTATCCGAGATCACCCGGATCGTATTCTTCAGATACAGAATTCTGGCCTGCTGCGGAATGTCGCTGGCGGGGAAATATTGCCCCTTGAAGCTCTCAAGGTCGCGCCGCTTGTGCTCGCTGATGACCTTTCCTGACCCATCCCTGTCGAAACGATAGATCATAACGCGATCGTAACCCAGCAGGGCGTGTATGAGGCGGCTCGAGCGCTCAACCAACTGGTCGACAGAGCGGATATTGCGAATGCGGCTGATCAGCATGCGTGCAACTTCAAGCGGCTGATCGCTGTCATCTCCTATCGGCTCGAACTCGAGGAGCGCGTTTTGTTGATAGGCGTGGATAGAGACGTTGAAGCGCCGGCCGGACATCAACTGTACGTCGTGTCGCAGCGCAGGTCGCGCCGGGTCTGAAGAG
>CAYNED010000328.1:0-2889 GCA_964396135.1 uncultured Neorhizobium sp. | reverse complement strand
AGCTGTCGGATAAGAGACATCGGCATTGCTTCAAAGGCACCGACACCGCCAAGCCCAGCATTATTCACTAGCACGTCAACTGGACCGGCAGATGCGAGGAGGCTGGCGATGCTCTCGGGGCTGGTGACATCGAGCGGCAGCACGCGTAGCCGGTCGGTTTCAGCAAACAGCGACGGGTCTGGGTGCCGCATGGTCGCGACAACAATCCACCCGCGAGAGAGGAAGTGTTGTGCGGTGGCCTTGCCGTAGCCCGATGATGTGCCGGTAATGAGGATGGTCTTGGTCATGTCATTCTCCTTCGTTGCGGTCAGGGAGGAATAGACAGCAATCCTCAGACGGAATATAATCGGCTATCCATCTTCTATTACCGATCGTCCAAATTAATGGATCCTCTCAGCGACATCATCGCCCTCCTGCGGCCGAGAGCCGCAATAGCGAAGCCTATCTCCGGGCTCGGTCAATGGGGCGTTCGCTACAGATCGTATGACGCACCTGGGTTTACAGTCGTTCTGACCGGAGAAGCATGGGTCACGTTAGGTGATCGGGAACCGCTCCGAATTGTCGAAGGCGATTTTCTTCTTTTGCCAACTACGCCCGCGTTCTCGCTGTGCAGCAAACCAGGCGTCCAATGCGTTCCCGCCAAACCTCTGGCTGAAGCTGTCCGCCACGGCGAGCAAGAAGGAGAGCCCGATTTCGCGGCGCTGGGCGGAAGCTTCGCGATTGAGAGTGTCAACGCGCCGCTGCTGCTCGCGCTGCTGCCCGATCATGTCCATATTTCCGCCTCGGCAGGGCGCGCGACCCGATTTGGCCGCCTGATCGAACTGCTGTCCGAGGAGTGCGCCGCCAACTACCCCGGCAAAGAATTGATCATCCAGAGATTGTTGGAGACGCTGCTGGTAGAGGCGTTGCGGTGGGACATTATCGGCAACAGCTCAGCTTCGGCGGGCTTGTTGAGCGGGCTACGCGATCCCCCCATTGCCCGTGTCCTGCGTGCCATTCACTTGGACGTGCGGACGAGGTGGACGGTAGCCAGCCTTGCAGGAATAGCGGGCATGTCGCGCTCGGCCTTCGCCGCGCGCTTCCATGAGATTCTTGGTTGTGCGCCAATCGAATATCTGGCGCGCTGGCGCATCGCTATTGCCAAGGATGCACTACTGCGCGGCGGCAAGTCGCTCGACCGGATCGCGGACGAAATTGGATACGAGTCAGCCAGCGCCTTCAGCACGGCGTTTAGCAAAAGGCTCGGCTGCTCCCCCGGGAGGTTCGCCAGAGGGTACGTTACCGGTGCTTCCTTGAGTTACTTGCCGTCTCATGACGCTATCGACCGCTGACGCGCGAGCCGGACTGGCATGGAATGCCGGTCGGCACGTTGGCATCAAGAAACCTCTAAAGCAGCGCCAGATTAGGCATCCGCTTCGTTCTGGACCGGGAAGGGCGGATGACAGATCGTGCATCGTGCGACTCGCCATCGACAGCAAGCTTCGCGGCTGCGATCTCGCCAAAATCAAGATAGGAACCCTGGTCGCCGGCAAGGACATTCGCACTCGTGGCGTGGTCGTGCAGCAGAAGACGGGACGTCCCGTGCACTTCGAGATCACGAACGAGGTCATGCAAGCGTGCTTGCCTGGCTTGAGCGAGGGAAGAACAGTTGATGAGTATGCCTTTCACAGTAGGGTCGATCACACCGGTCAGCTCACCACTCGGCGATACGACCGGCTGGTCGGCGATAGGGTCATCGCGATCGGCTTCGTCGGGAAGACCGTTGTCCGGCTATTCCGCGACAGGCACACCACGTTCCAGTTGCTAGCGGTTAACTACACGCTCTTCGGCGCCTGGGTCACGTAAGCGATGACCGCATCGGCAATCATCTGCTTGTGCCGTACATAGAGGTTCGGTTCAGAGAGATCGCGGTGGAAAATTGTGCCGAAGGTGTGTCTGTTGGAGACGCGGAAGAAGCAGAAGGCGCTGACGAGCATGTGCAGGTCGATGGCATCGACCTCACGGCGAAACACCCCTTCGCTGCGTCCCCGCTCTAGGATTTCGCTGATCGTTCTCACGATAGACAGGTTGAGTTCGCCGATTTCCGCCGAACGCTTCATGTGGTTGGCGTGGTGAATGTTCTCGATGCTGACTAATCGCACAAATTCGGGATTCTTCTCGTCGTGATCAAAGGTGCTGCCAATCAGAGTCCGCAGCGCCTCGATAGGTGACATATCTGCGAGTTGCAGATCAGCCTCAAGCGAACGGATCTTTCGGTAGGCCTTTTCTAGCACCGCCAGGTAAAGACCCTCCTTGCTACCGAAATAGTAGTAGATCATCCGCTTCGACGTTTTCGTCTTCTCGGCAATGGCGTCCACCCGTCCGCCGGACAGTCCATGGGCAGAGAATTCTTCGGTGGCGACCCTCAGGATGTCTTCCTTCGTTTTCTCTGGGTCGTTCTTCCGGGTCTCGCGTTCAACGGGCGTCGCCACCATCTTCTCCATCCCCAAAGCGGGTACCGGACCCGCAGACGTCACTTCATATTCAGCTTCACGTCCATCATCAATGTTCTCATATTGACACGTACTGGTTAGTACAATACGAGATTCTGCAGTTGTGCAATGGGAGGAGCGCCGGTCAAAGGACTCTGCGAGTTCCTGTATCCCGGCGGCGGGTATCGGATGGCTAGTACGCGTGTCACCATGTTCGAAGCCGGACTAATTGGCAAAGGGATACAAGCCTCTCTGACGCCGGCCATGCATATGGCGGAGGGGCGGGCGCAAGGTATCAACTACCGCTATGAACTGTTTGACCTCGACGAGGAGCAGACGCGCGCGGATCAGCTTCCGGTACTGCTGGATGATGCGGAGAGACGGGGGATCGGCGGCCTCAACATCACGCACCCTTGCA
>CAYNED010000327.1:0-2923 GCA_964396135.1 uncultured Neorhizobium sp. | reverse complement strand
GTCGACGGAGGCCTTCGGCTCGATCAGGCCGAAATGGATGTTGAGACCATGCGCAAAGGCAATAGCCGCGCCGTCACGGATGTTGCCGGCAATCTCGGCCTTGTAGATGTCGGCCTGCAGTTCGTCGGGCGTCGCCATCATCATCAGGTCGGCCCACCCGGCCGCCTCGGAAACCGTCATGACCTTGAAGCCATCGGCTTCAGCCTTCTTGGCTGTCGGGGAGCCGGCCTTGAGGGCAATCGCCACATTCTGCGCACCGGAATCCTTCAGGTTCAGCGCATGTGCGCGGCCCTGCGATCCGTAGCCGATAATGGCGACCTTCTTTGACTTGATCAGATTGAGATCGGCATCGCGATCGTAATAGACGCGCATCGTATTGTCCTTCCCTATGCGTGTTGGCTGTTGAATGTCTTCATCGTCCCGAGGAGAAGCGTACCTCCGCCCCCGATTCCTGTGTTGCGCCATGAAGCGTGAGGAAGGCGGACACCGCCCTCTCCGCCTGACGCGCCGTGTCCTTGAGGCCCGGTTCGCCGAGCAGCATGCGGACATGCAGATCGGAGACGGCAAGCCCGTAAAGAGTGTGATAGGCGGCGTCGGCATCATCGAAGCGCAACAGCCCGGCCCGTTTTCCCGCATCCATCAGGGCAACCGCGCGCCGATCGATCTGACGGCGGCCGTGCTCGACAAGGAGCTTGCCGAGTTTTGATCCATCGCGGCTTGATTGCCCGATCGCCAGCCGGTTCAACGCCAGAGAGATGTCGCCGGACAAGACATCGATCAGGTCGCGGGCAAAGATTTCCAGATGCTCGCGCAGGTTTTCTGCCGTCAGGCGCTCCTTGCCCCGCTCGAAGGTGCGCACCTTGCTTGCCTGGTGGGCGATCATCGCCGCCAGCAGGCCATCTCTATCGCCGAACCACTTGTAGAGACTTTCCTTGGAACAGTTCGCCGCCCGCGCAAGACCTGACGTGGTGAGCGCCCTGTCACCACCTTCAACGAGCAAACGAAGTGCCTGCTCCAGAACCTCGTTCTGGCGCGGCGTAAACTCCGGCATGTGGCCCGCGTCGCCAATCAAAGCAGTCGCTCCCATTCAGGTACCGTACGGTACGGTTCTTGAACGTCTTATGCGGAAGTCTTCGTTGCGCGTCAAGTGGAATCATGGCTCCTTAAGGGGAAGAACTTGTTCCGTTCACCGCGGCATGGTGGCCACCCTGTCGCCCCGCCTGAGCACCTGGAGACAAAGATGCGAACAGCAAGCGTAGTTGGCCTTGGCATCGTCGCCGCCCTGGTTTTTCCAACACTGTCTCTCGCCGCCGAAACGCGTTGTGGATGGCTCGACAACCCCACGCCGCGAAACTGGTGGCTTCAGGACAAGGACAAGAGCTGGACGATCATGACGCAGGATCCGGATCGGCCAGACGGGCCTGAAGGAATGGACCTGATCCCCGACCTCTCCCAAGGCGAGTTCGTGGAACTCAACGGTCACTATGGCTATGCCTGCGCCTGTATGTCCGTTGAAACCGACGGGGATGAGCGGATCACGAAAATCCTGTCTGTCCAGCAGCTCAAGCTTGCGCAGTGCCAGAACGACAGGGCGCTGGAATCGCGAGACTGACTTCAAGCACAGGTGCTCCAGCCGCCCAACGTCGCAGGCACACAGGTCCGGAGGATCGTGCAAGAAGCTCGAAGGATCGGTCTAACGCTCCTTGCCGTCTCGCTGCATAACCCCATCTTGTGATTTCCTCATCTCAAGATTGGAGCTGCCCATGGCACTTGCACGAGGCTATGCCGCCACCGATGCGTCTAAACCCCTTGCCCCCTTCACCTTTGAACGGCGCGAACCAAACGCCGACGACGTAGCCATCTCCATTCAGTACTGCGGCGTCTGCCATTCCGACATCCACACCGTCCGCAACGAATGGAAGAACGCCGTCTACCCGATCGTGCCCGGCCACGAGATCGTCGGCGTCGTCACGGCCGTCGGGTCGAATGTTACCAAGTTCAAGGTCGGCGACAAAGTCGGCGTCGGCTGCTTCGTCGATTCTTGCGTCGGCTGCGCCAGCCGCGATCTCGACAATGAACAATACATGCCGGGCCTCGTGCAGACCTACAACAGCGTCGAGCGCGACGGAAAGACTGCGACCCAGGGCGGTTATTCCGATCATATCGTTGTCAAGGAAGGCTACGTCCTGTCAATCCCGGACAACCTGCCGCTGGACGCCACCGCACCGCTGCTTTGCGCCGGCATCACGCTGTACTCGCCGCTTCGCCATTGGAATGCCGGTCCCGGCAAGAAGGTCGCGATCCTCGGCATGGGCGGTCTCGGCCACATGGGCGTCAAGCTCGCACATGCCATGGGAGCGGACGTCACCGTCCTCAGCCACTCGCTATCGAAGAAGGAAGACGGCCTGAAGCTCGGTGCCGATCACTACTATGCGACGAGCGACGCTGAAACCTTCAGCAAACTCGCCGGAAGCTTTGACCTGATCATCTGCACCGTCGGCGTCGCCATCGACTGGAACGCCTATCTCGGCCTCCTGAAGGTCGACGGTTCAATGGTCGTCGTTGGCGCACCGGAAGATGCCATTCCCGTCCACGCCTTCTCGTTGATCCCGGGACGCCGCAGTTTGTCCGGCTCGATGATCGGTTCGATCAAGGAAACCCAGGAAATGCTGGATTTTTGCGGAAAGCACGACATCGTATCCGAGATCGAGACGATTGGCATCCAGGAGATCAACGAAGCCTACGAGCGCGTTCTGAAGAGCGACGTCCGCTACCGCTTTGTCATCGACATGGCCTCGCTGGCCGCCTGATCGGGCGCCACTGCATGACCTTCCACCGGGCGGCAGCATCTGCCGCCCTTTCTGAATGTCAGGCTAAACAGAAGGCCTCAGGAGCCTCACACTGCGTAATCCACCGGAAGCGT
>CAYNED010000326.1:0-2927 GCA_964396135.1 uncultured Neorhizobium sp. | reverse complement strand
TCGGCCTTCTTCTTTGGCATCTTGCGCACCCAGATCGGCGCCAGCGTGCAGTTCTCAAGGATCGTCAGGTGCGGGAAGAGGTTGAAGTGCTGGAAGACCATGCCGACCTCGCGGCGGACTTCATCGATCTTCTTCACGTCGTTGGTCAGCTCTATGCCATCGACGACGATGCGGCCGGATTGATGTTCTTCCAGTCGGTTGATGCAGCGGATCATCGTCGACTTGCCGGAGCCTGAAGGGCCGGCGACAACAATGCGCTCTCCCTCCATGACCCTCAGGTTGATGTCACGCAGGACGTGGAAATCCCCATACCACTTGTTCATGCCGATGATGTCGATCGCGACGTCGGTGGCGGAGGCAGAAAGCTTCTTGGGTCGGGCGTCAGCCATTGTTTTCCCCTTGTTCTATCGTTTGTGGCCGGTATCGAGATGGCGCTCCATGAAGGCGGAGTAGCGCGACATGCCGAAGCAGAACAGCCAGAATATGAAGCCCGCGAAAATCAAGCCGGTGATCGGCGTGACGGGGGTGATCCAGGTGGTGTCGGTGAAGTTGAGGCGAACGATCCCGAGCAGGTCGAACATCCCGATGATCGACACGAGTGACGTGTCCTTGAAGAGGCCGATGAAGGTGTTGACGATGCCGGGAATGACGAGCTTGAGCGCCTGCGGCATGATGATCAACCGGGTCTTCTGCCAGTAGCTGAGGCCCAGGGAGTCCGCGCCTTCATACTGGCCCTTCGGAATGGCTTGAAGACCGCCGCGAACAACTTCTGCCATATAGGCAGAAGCAAACAACGCCACCCCGACAAGTGCGCGCAGGAAATTGTCAATCGTCCAGCCGGTGGGCAGGAAGAGCGGCAGCATGACGTTTGCCATGAAGAGGACCGTAATCAGCGGCACGCCGCGGATGACCTCGATGAAGAGGATGCAGAATGTCTTGATGATCGGCAGATTGGAGCGCCGGCCGAGGGCGAGAAGGATGCCAACCGGCAGCGACACCGCAATCCCGACGAACGACAGGATGAGTGTCACCATTAGGCCGCCCCAGAGCGGCGTCTCGACCCGGTCCAGACCAAACGCGTTGCCATGCAGGAGGAAGAAGGCGACGATCGGGAAGAGGACGAAGAGGGCGAGGGCATTCCATCCCTTGTAGGGGACCCGCGGCATCAGGATCGGCGCAAGCAGGCCAACGAAGAGGACGGCGACCAGCAAAGGCCTCCATCTTTCGTCGATTGGGTAGCGGCCGAACATGAACTGCTCGAAACGCTCGCCGACAAAGGCCCAGCACGCGCCTGACCATCCATCCGGCCTGACGCCGCCCTGCGCTGCTGTCAGGCAGGCTTCACGGTTGGCTCCCGACCAGACGGCGTCGAAGAACAGCCAATTCAGCATGCCTGGAAGTGACCAGAGCAGCAGGGCCAGTGCAAGCAGCGTCAGGATCGTGTCCTTCGGCGTCGCGAAGAGATTGGCGCGCAGCCAGCCCAACAGAGTTGTGGTGCTGCCGGGTGCCGGCTTCGGTTGGAGGAGTTCGGATCGGACGAAGCCGACAGAATTCGTGCTCATGCGCTTATCTCTCCACCAGTGCCATTCTGGCGTTGAACCAGTTCATGAAGATCGACGTCGCCAGGCTGATGCTGAGGTAGACGACAAGCCATATCGACACGACTTCAACGGCCTGACCTGTCTGGTTCATGGTTGTACCGCCGGTGGAAACGAGTTCCGGAAAGCCGACTGCGACGCCGAGCGACGAGTTCTTCGTCAAGTTCAGGTACTGGCTTGTCAGAGGTGGAATGATGATCCGCATCGCCTGCGGCACGACGACCAGCCTTGTCGTGGTGGAGGGCTGCAGGCCGAGCGCGGACGCGGCTTCCGTTTGGCCCTTGGCTACACCTTGGATACCCGCCCGGATCACTTCGGCAATAAAGGATGCCGTGTAGAAGGAGAGGGCGAGGTAAAGGGCAACAAATTCCGGGGCGACGACCGCACCGCCCGCCAGGTTGAAACGCCCTGCTACAGGATAGTCGAAGGTCAGTGGCATCCCAGCGAAGAAATAGGCGAGGATCGGCAAGCCAAGGATCAGACCCAGAGCCGTCCAGGCCGTGTGGAAGGGACGTCCGGTTGCAGCCTGACGTGCCTTCGCCCATCGAGCGATGGCAAGTGAGGCGACGATTGCGACAACCAAGGCGATGGGGATGATGATCGCGCCATCACCCCAGATGGGCTTTGGAAAGGCCAGGCCGCGGTTGTTGAGAAACATGTTGAAGGGAAGTTCAAGCGAGTCACGCACCTGCGGCAGCGCGCCCAAAACGCCCTTGTACCAGAAGAAAATGACGAGCAGGACCGGGACGTTGCGGAACACCTCGACATAGACGGTGCAAAGCCCGGAAATTAGCCAGTTCTTCGAGAGCCGTCCTAGGCCGATGATGAAGCCGATGATCGTGGCGGTGATGATGCCGACGACGGCCACCATCAGCGTGTTCAGAAGACCAACGAGGATCGCGCGGCCGTAGGTGGAATCGCTTGTGTAGTCGATCAGCGACTGACCAATGTCAAAGCCGGCGCGGCCGTTGAGGAACTGGTAGCCGGAGGCGGTGTTGGCGCGCTGCAGGTTTTCCGTCGTGTTGTCAAAGATCCACCACCCGACAGTGACGATGACGATCAGCGCGATCGCCTGAAACATGATTCCGCGGAACTTCGGATCGTAGATGTAGCTGGTCAACGATCGGCCGCTGGGCGGCGCGATTGCGGCGTGATCGGTCATGCTGGCCAAATCCCCTTGGTGACCTTTTCGGTCTTGTTCTTTTTTGCTTTCTTGAAGTGCGGATGAGGCGGCGAACCGCCTCATCCTTGGCATTCGATCCGCTTAGCGAACCGGCGGCGCGTACTGCAGGACCGGCATGACGCAGATGAAGCGCATCACGGACCAGA
>CAYNED010000325.1:1517-2935 GCA_964396135.1 uncultured Neorhizobium sp. | reverse complement strand
TAATTCGTCCGGACAGGCTCGCAGCCCCTCTGGTTCAGCGAGGGGAGGCGTAGAGGTTCGCAGCAGTGGGTCGTCGATAACCGTTCGTCACCCCAACGGGACGGTCGAAAGGATCGTCCGAAATCGCTACGAAATGCGCGACGCGCGAAACAGGCGGATCGTCAATCGGCGGGCTACCGCGTCAGATCGGGCTCGCTTGCGTTCCTTCCGCTGAGACGCGCCCAGAAGCATCACGCAGTGCAAGCGCAGCTTCCGTTCTGTTGGAGACATTAAGTTTGGAAAATATACGCGTCATGTGATGCTTGATCGTCTTCTCATGAAGATCAAGCGCGATTGCGATGCGCTTGTTGCTCAGACCAGAGGCGACCAGCTTCAACACCTCCATCTCGCGCGGCGTAAGCTCGGCGAAGGGGTCGGAGGTCTGCTCGGGTGAGCGGACGAAGTTCTCCACGAGCCGTGCCGAAAGATGAGGAGCTATGTAGCTCTGTCCAGTGGCTACAGTCTTGACGACCTCCACCAGCTCCTGCGATCCAATCCCTTTCAGCACGTATCCCTTGGCGCCTAGCCTGACGGCGTGGGCCAGATCGTCGCATGATTCAGAGACCGTCAGCATCACGACCCTAGCTCCGGGCTGCTTCTCCAGGACTTGTCCAATTGCGGTCAATCCGCTTCCCGGCATGGAAATATCCATCAATAGGACGTCCGGCGCGTACGTCTGGGCAATATGAATTGCATCATCCGCCGATCCGCCCTCTGCAACGACTTCCAGACCGGGACATTCGCTCAAGCTGCGAACGACACCTTCTCGAAAAAGCGGGTGGTCATCTACGACCGCGATACGAATGTTTGTCATTGTGCCTGCTCTATTCCTCCTGCTGCGATCATCATGCGGATGACGGTTCCTCCATCTGAGCTTTTTACGCTGAACTGGCCTCCAAGGCTTTCGATCCGCTCCCGCAATCCGGCCAGGCCCAGTCCTTCTGGCCGTATCTGCTGCGGATCAAAGCCGGGCCCTTCATCCTTGACCTCCACAATGATCGATCCATCCTCAAGGGTCTGGCGCACCTCCTGCCCGATCCCGCCGCCGTGACGAAAGCTGTTATTTAGAGCCTCCTGAACAAATCTGTAGACGCAAATCTTCGCTGAGGGCGAAAGCTCGGGCGATTCTTCTGAGAGGTGAATTGCCACCGGCGTCTCGGTTCTTTGGCTATGAGCGTCTACTGCGCGCGTTATGACCTCATGTAGTCCGGCGTTCTCGATATCCGGCAAGATCAGACCCCTGCAGATGCTGCGGATTTCCTCCATGGCTTCATGCAGCCTCGTCTTGATTGCTGAAAGTTCATCTTGGCGGCGGCCCGGTGGCGTGTCCTCCTCCAAGAGTAGCTTGCTATCGATCCGAAGAGCGGCATAGGCAACCA
>CAYNED010000325.1:0-1417 GCA_964396135.1 uncultured Neorhizobium sp. | reverse complement strand
GCAAGCCAGCTCAACAGCCTTGCTTCCGACAGGCTTTGCTGGAAACCCTGTGCAACCTCATAGAATTCAGAAACGGCGACCACTTCCCCCGACCATGGCTGGAGGATCGGATTGTAGATCGCTAGGAGCGGGATCCCAGCAGGCCGTCCTTCCACCTCGTCATCTGAACGCTCGAACTGGGCCAGCATGGTACCGGAAAAGGCACGCTTCAGTTTCTCGCCAAGAGCAAATTGTTTGCCGATGACGCTGTGGTCGGTCGCATAGAGAATGGTGCCATCACCCCGCCAAAGGCGAAACGAAACTACCCTGTCGCCAAGCGCTCCCTGTCCAAAGGTCTCGTCGAGTGTACGGCTGGTGATATCGTCCAGAACTTCCGCCGTCTGGAGATCAGGCAGGAGCGGAGCGATGATGCTGTCCACGTACATCGCAGTCGTCGCAGCCGAATTTCGGGTAACTGCAGCCTCAATCAGTGTCGTGACGAAAGCGCCGACGATCAGAGCTGCCAAGAGGGACACGGTCCCGCCAGCCACCACGAACTGGCGTGCCAGTGACTGCTGGCTCCACCGCTCAAGAATTCCGAACAAATCTCACGCTCACCAGGATGACAGTGCTCGTGAGATATGGCGCACTACCTCCGCGTCAATGCAGCAGATCGTTTGCGCGGTGGGTCGACGAGGTAGCGTAGTGTTTGACAGTGAAGTTTCTGTCCCCTCCGTCCCAATTAGCTGTAGGTCTGCGTTAGCGGCCCCAGGCGGACAGCGCGTGGCGGGTGACCGATCGGGGCACCTTCGATGTCCGCTTCTTGCGTTGAGGTCCTAACCGCAGACCATCAGCGGTCGGCCTCATAGCGGAAGTAAGCCCCGCGATGAGCCTTCGTCTTTCCGCCTGCTTATGAATTTTTTCGAAAGCTGCCGTCGGCCTAACCCATGGGCGTGCGATTTGGGGCCTGGCTGGCCGCGCCTGATGAGGCAAGTTCCGCTTCAGGTACCTATCACGGAAAGGCTTTACGCCTTGTAGTGCAAGCCCTTGCGAGCTCTTCCCTCTAAGATACTGACGCTACGGTTGAGCTGCACCTTCATCAGGTGGACGAACTAAGGCCAATGTCACCAAACGAGGGATAGTAGTCGCACCAGATCGAAGCTGACAACCCGACGAGCGGGGCCGGTAAACAGCAGCCAGCATCAGCGCCGCGTACAGATGCGACTCCAATCATTGCTCCTCGCTGGATGGAATTGCCGGAGTACCTAGTCGAACAGAGCGGCTTCGCTGTTCCACATAGGCATCACAGACAGCCACAAGACTGTCCTCGCTCTCAACGCCATCGCCGAACGCGTCCATCATGATCTGCCTCGCTTCTTCACCAAGAGGCGAGGCGGGATCAACACCTTGTTCGGCACACCAGTCCTGGTGGGCCTGC
>CAYNED010000324.1:1360-2952 GCA_964396135.1 uncultured Neorhizobium sp. | reverse complement strand
ATGGCGGAAGCAAGGCACTGCCCACAGGGCAGCCATTCATCCAGCGCATAACGAACCTTGTTTTTCAGCCATGCACCGGAAGATGCACCCATCGCTTGCCCGGATTTCGCCTCACCAGTTAACGTCCGGTACTTGCCGCCAAATGCCTTGTCGGCCATAGCAAAGGGAAAGCTGGCGGCAGATCGAGGATTGCAATGACAAACGCGGACTACATCGCTCTTGCCCTCTTTGCTGTGCTGTGGACCGGTTACTCCTGGGTCACCGCCGGAGGCGGCGCTCGCCTGTTTCCGCGCGCCAGTCTCAACCGTGCAATGGCGGAGCGGCGCCAGCAGTGGATCTACAATTCGCTGGGTCGCGACCTGAAGATGATCGATACGCAAATTATGGCCGGCTTGCAGAACGGCACCGCCTTCTTTGCCTCCACGTCGATCTTCGCCATCGGCGGATGCTTTGCGCTTCTGGGCGCGACTGAACAGGTTGATGCCGTCTTTCGAGACATTCCCTTTGTTTCCTATGCAGGCCGCGCGGTTTTCGAAATAAAGGTTGCCGGTCTTACCGTCATGTTCGGCTATTCCTTCTTCAAGTTCGGCTGGTCCTACAGGCTGTTCAACTATTGCACGATCCTGTTCGGTGCCCTTCCGATGCTGGATGACGCACGCGCGGACAGCCATGCTGCGCGAAAGGCTGCCGATCAGGTGGTGAAAATGAACATCATCGCAGCGAAACACTTCAATGCGGGTCTCCGGGCTGTTTTTTTATCCATCGGCTATCTCGGCTGGTTCCTTGGGCCCTATATGTTCATGCTCACGACTGTTTGTGTAATCCTCGTCCTGACCCGTCGGCAGTTCTTCTCCGAGGCCCGGAAGGCGATCATGGACACAAGCAATCACTGACATGTTGCAGTTGAAAGGCCTCGCTTGACCCTCGCGCAAAGCCAGCATCCCTCGCCCGCCCTTCCTCGCATTACACTGATTGATACTTTGCGGGGTGTGGCGCTTCTCGCCATGGCATCCTACCATTTCACATGGGATCTCGAGTTCTTCGGCTATCTTGATCCCGGGACCGCGACGCAGGGCTGGTGGAAGATCTATGCGCGTGCGATCGCCAGCTCTTTCCTCTTTCTGGCAGGCGTCAGCCTGGTTCTGGCTCACTACCCGAACATTCGCTGGCGCGCCTTCTGGAAACGTTTTGCCATGGTTGCGGCAGCGGCGGCTGCAATCAGCATCGCGACCTTCATCTTCGTGCCCAATGAGTGGATTTTCTTTGGCATACTCCACAGCATTGCCGTTGCGAGCCTGGTCGGCCTCGCCTTCCTCAGGTTTCCGGCGTGGGTATCTGGCGCCACGGCCGTCTTGCTGGTCGTCTTGCTGATCATAGACAGTTGGGTCGCGCCTGGCAGCCTTCGCTCCGAGGTCTTCGACCCCCGCTATCTGAGCTGGATCGGCCTGTTCGAGCAGCCACCGCGCTCCAATGATTTCGTTCCGCTATTTCCCTGGCTCGCTGCCTTGCTCGGCGGGGTCGCCGTCACCCGCCTGGCCATGCAGCGGAACTGGCTCATTTCCTTGAGCCGGCTGCAGACGCGTCCCAACCTG
>CAYNED010000324.1:0-1260 GCA_964396135.1 uncultured Neorhizobium sp. | reverse complement strand
GAGCCGCTGCAAAGCGGCAGTATCAACCCCAATACTGACGAGCGCGTGCTCCGCATTGCACAGGAATGCGCCATGGTCGGAGGGTGAGTAGGAATGTAGGGATCAGGTGCTGACGCCGATCTCGGCCAGCCGCGTCAGGCAGGCTTCCTCGGCATTGTCCAGTTCCTCAAGCGTCTCATCGATGTCTTTGCGCTTCTGGCGCAGTTCGTTACGCTTATGGTCGATGTGGGTCATCATCAACTTGAGCTGACCGATTTCCCCCGGCGGCTCTTTGTAGACATTGATGATTTCCCGGATTTCGGCGATCGTGAAGCCGATACGGCGACCGCGCAAGATCTCCTGGAGAAGACGTCTGTCAGCCGAGCGGAACAGGCGGGTGCGCCCACGACGCTCGGGATGAATAAGCCCTTCGTCCTCATAGAACCGAAGCGTGCGGGTTGAAACACCAAATTCCCGCGTCAGCTCAGTGATTGTATAATACTTATTCACGGCCATTCCCTGCTCTGGCCTGCAAGAATAATTGACTTTTACGTAACAGTCAATTTTGCGCGATCACCGCAGAAGCCACCATGTCGCCAGTCCGAGAAAACTGAAGAAGCCAGTGATATCTGTCACCGCCGTCACGAAGACAGCGGAAGATACGGCAGGGTCAGCGCCCACCCGGTCCAGAAGCAGTGGAATCATGATGCCGCCGAGCGCTGCCGCCATCATGTTGATGAGCATGGCCGCAGCAATGATGCCGCCGATATTGGGATCCTGGAACCATAGCCCGGCTGCAAGACCGATCAGGATGCCGAAGATTGCGCCGTTCAAAAGACCCACACTCGCCTCGCGGCGCACCACGCGCCAGGCGTTGTGAATGTCCAGGTTCCGAGTGGCAAGCGCGCGCACGGTCACGGTCATTGTCTGCGAGCCGGCATTGCCGCCCATCCCGGCGACAATCGGCATCAGCACGGCCAGCGCCACGATCTCCTGGATTGTTGCCTCAAACAGCGCAATAACAGAAGCGGCGAGCATGGCCGTCACCAGGTTGACGAGCAGCCACGGCACTCGCGAACGCGACGTGTCGAGGGCGGAATCCGACAGTTCCTCGTCGCCGACGCCGCCGATACGCATGAAGTCTTCTTCCGCCTCCTCCTGGATGACGTCGACCACGTCGTCAATGGTCAGTACGCCGACAAGCCGGCCATTCTCGTCAACGACGGCGGCCGACAGAAGGTCATATTGCTCGAATATCTGCGCCGCCTCTTCCTGGTCCAT
>CAYNED010000323.1:0-2966 GCA_964396135.1 uncultured Neorhizobium sp. | reverse complement strand
CGGGTTCATGACGACGCCGCGGTTATGCGGACGCTTGCCACGCCAGATCGTGCGACCGGCCTTGCCGTCGTTGATGTTGCCGTGGTCCGGGTTGGATACGGCGCCAACGGTGGCGAGGCAGGAACCCGGGACGAGGCGCTGCTCACCCGAATTCAGGCGAAGGATCGCCATGCCCTGGTCGCGACCAACCAGCTGCACGTAAGTGCCGGCGGAACGAGCGATCTGACCGCCCTTGCCTGGCTTCATCTCGACGTTGTGAACGATCGAACCAACCGGAACGTACTGCAGCGGCATGGTGTTGCCCGGCTTAACGTCCACGGCCTTGTCGGAGGCGATGACCTTGTCGCCGGCAGCAAGGCGCTGCGGAGCAAGGATGTAGGCCAGCTCACCGTCTTCGTACTTGACGAGTGCGATGAAGGCTGTGCGGTTTGGGTCATATTCCAGACGCTCCACCGTGCCCTCGACGTCGAACTTGCGACGCTTGAAGTCCACCAGGCGGTAGGTGCGCTTGTGACCGCCGCCAATAAAGCGGGCAGTGATACGACCGAAGTTGTTACGACCACCGCTCTTGGAGAGGCCTTCCGTCAGCGCCTTGACCGGCTTGCCCTTGTGGAGGCCAGACCGGTCGACGATGACCAGCTGGCGCTGGCTCGGTGTGATCGGATTGTAGCTTTTCAATGCCATTTTTCTGTTCCTCAGAGACCGGTGGAGACGTCGATCGACTGACCTTCGGCCAATGTAACGACAGCCTTCTTCACGTCCTTCTGCTTGCCGATGAAGCCGCGGAAACGCTTAACCTTGCCCTTGCGGACCAGCGTGTTGACGGCCTTGACCTTCACACCGAAAAGCGCCTCGACGGCAGCCTTGATTTCCGGCTTAGAAGCATCCTTGGCAACGTTGAAAACAACCTGGTTCTGTTCAGATACCAGCGTCGACTTTTCGGTGATCGAAGGAGATACGATCACATCGTAGTGGCGAAGATCGGTCACTTGAAACGCTCCTCTAGAGCTTCAACTGCGGCCTTCGACAGGACGAGCTTGCCGCGACGCAGGATGTCGTAAACATTGATGCCCTGAACCGGCAGAACATCGATGTTGGGGATGTTCTGGGCAGCGAGCTTGAAGTTGTTGTCCAGCTCAGCGCCACCGATGAACAGCGCGTTGGTCAGGCCGAGCGACGCGAACGAACCAATCAGCCCCTTCGTCTTTGCTTCGGCAGCAACAAGGTTGTCGACGATGATGACGTCTTCGGCCTTGAACTTTGCAGACAGAGCATGGCGCAGAGCGAGCGCACGAACCTTCTTGGGAAGATCGTGAGCGTGGCTGCGGACAACGGGACCGTGTGCCTTACCACCGCCACGGAACTGAGGTGCACGTGCCGAATGGTGACGAGCGCGGCCCGTACCCTTCTGCTTGTACATCTTGGCGCCGGTGCGCGAAACCTCGGCACGGGTCTTGGTCTTGTGCGTGCCCTGCTGCTTCTTGGCGAGCTGCCAGCGAACCATACGGGCGATAATGTCTTCGCGGGGGTCGAGGCCGAAGATCTCGTCCGAAAGGGAGACCTTGCCAGCGTCCTTGCCCTCGAGGGTCTTGACGTTGAATTCCATTTGCTTGGCTCCCTTACTTCGCGGCCGACTTGACGGCGTCGCGAACCACGATCCAAGCGCCCTTGGAGCCGGGGACGGCACCCTTGACGAGGATCAGGCCGCGGCCTTCGTCGGTCGATACGACTTCGAGGTTCTGAGTGGTGACGCGCGTCTGGCCCATGTGACCGGCCATACGCTTGCCCTTCCAGACCTTACCCGGATCCTGGTTGGAACCGGTCGAACCATGCGAACGGTGCGATACGGACACACCGTGCGTGGCACGCAGACCACCGAAGTTGTGACGCTTCATGGCACCGGCAAAGCCCTTACCGATCGATGTGCCGGTAACATCCACCAGCTGACCAGCGGTGAAGTGGCCGACCGTCAATTCGGTGCCAACGTCGATCATGTTGTCTTCCGTGACGCGAAACTCAACGAGCTTCGCCTTCGGCTCGACTTCGGCAACGGCGAAATGGCCGCGCAGAGCCTTAGTCGTGTTCTTCACCTTGGCGGTGCCGGCACCCAGCTGAACAGCCGTGTAGCCGTTCTTTTCCTGGGTCCTTTGGGCAACGACCTGGCAGTTTTCAAGCCGCAGTACCGTTACCGGGATATGTTCGCCAGCGTCGTTGTAGACGCGCGTCATTCCCAACTTTTGTGCAATTACACCCGAACGCATCGGTTAATTCCTTCTCACTCCGCTCAAGACAAGCGTCTCAGAGCTTGATCTCAACATCGACACCTGCGGCGAGATCGAGCTTCATAAGCGCGTCTACCGTCTGTGGTGTCGGATCTACGATGTCGAGGAGGCGCTTATGGGTGCGCATCTCGAACTGCTCGCGGCTCTTCTTGTCGATGTGGGGTGACCGGTTAACCGTAAACTTCTCGATACGAGTCGGAAGCGGAACGGGGCCCCGGACGCTAGCACCGGTGCGCTTCGCCGTCGACACGATCTCGCGCGTCGAAGCGTCGAGAATACGGTGATCGAATGCCTTCAGGCGAATGCGGATATTTTGGCCGTTCATTCGACGTTATCCTTGTTGCTTGTTATCCAGCGTGACGTCAAACGGCACGCGTCGTTCTTTCCTAAGGCGGGACCACCGGTTTCAAAGATCGAAGGGGACACCGCAGATGGTATCCCTTTCCAGTCTTCGGGCCTTTCGGCCCACCTTAAATGTTGATTGCAGTTCCCTGCCCCATTCGAAGCAGGGGCAAATCGCGCTTGCGCGCCATTTGCTACATTTTCGTGTCATAAGCAAGTCACCTCATGGCGCTTGCTTAAAGAATTCGATGCCAAAGGCGCAGAGCTGGTCTGCGCCTTTGGCTCTTGATTACTCGATGATCGAGGCGACGATGCCGGCGCCGACGGTGCGGCCGCCTTCGC
>CAYNED010000322.1:0-3011 GCA_964396135.1 uncultured Neorhizobium sp. | reverse complement strand
GACGTCGCAGACCCGAAGACGCTTGAGGAACTGAAGCTCGGGCCGCAGGGATACAATCCGACGCGGGTCGAGGACGCCCAGACACGTGCCGAGCGGCAGGAGGATATCAGGGCGCTCGAGGCTTCAGAGAAGCTCGAAGATGTTCAGGAGATGCAGGACGCAGTGGAGCTTCGCAATGATCGCGCGGAGAAGCCGCACCCGACGGAAGGCATCGTTGACAATGCCACCGAGACAGACATGGTCCTGCTTCTCGGGGCAAGCGTGGAACAGTCCAAGGCTTCCGAAAATGCCGAGGATGTTCTCTCTCCCCAAAGCAGCGCCTCTCCAGCGAGCGACGCCGACTTGGCGGATGTCGAAGAGGTGAACGCCGTCAACGCCGAAGCCAGTGAAGACCTCGCAGTCGAGGTGGCAAGCGACCTTGTTCCGGACGTCTTGCCCATCTCGGTCGACGAGATCGGTCTCTACGAACTCGTGAAGAAGAAGCTTGCCGCATAACACAGCGCGCCGAAGCCAACGTCGATTACCCTGAACCCGATCATCCACCCAGTGCTTTGCCTCAACGCGGCGGCGATCGCTCGTTAGCAGATTGTTAACAAGTCTGCGGCAATTCTAGAGATCAATCGGTATGTGTGACGCCATGAGGCGTCGCGGCCGCAGCGCCGAACGCTGCGAATGCCCGGACCGCTGTACCCGATCTGTCTTGCCCACGCGAAGACATGGAGCAGATCATGCTGCTGCCCATCAGCGCTGCCTCCAGCGCCTCTGTCGATTACCAGACTACCGGTCGTCAGGTTGTGCGCCCACCGGAGGGTAACACCCCCGGAACCAGTGCGCCGACGACAGCTCTGCCTGCAAATGTGCTGAGCGGGGGACGGATCGACGTCCTGTCCTTGTTCAGCCAGCTCAACCTGGCTCAGGGGCTATCTGTCTTTGCTGAAACTGTCGGGAGCTATCTGAAGATCAGCCGCCGGGAAGGCGAGACGCTTGTTGATTATGCTCATCGGCTGGCGGAGGCGGTGAAGTCACTCAGCCCATCGCAGCGCCTGATCCTTGAGCAGAGCCTCGCGCAGCTTGTTCGTGGCATCACGCTTCGCACGTTGATGGAAGTGCTCAACAACCCGCTCGGACCGGAGGCGGCGCGCTTGGCTGCCTATATGGAAACGGCGCAACTGACCGAGCGCGACCCGGCGGCCCGCGCGGTGGTAAGCTCCTATCGCCAAAATGGCGGCGCAGAGCTTGCTTTGGCACCCACGACAAAACGTCTCCCTGCCGTCGCCGGGGAAGCCGCACACGCAACGCCAACCCCTCGAGGCAGCTCCCCGAACAAGGGCGCGCCGGCCGGTGGAGGCTCCGCCGGCGAGAGAGCTATGAGCGGCCTGCCTCGTCCGGTCGATGCTGCGCCTCCTCGGTCCGCCCTGGCGGGTGGTGGCGCTGACCGCACAGCCGGCGTGCCGGAGGGCTCGCGCAGCAGAGCCTTTCGCGCACAGGAAAGATCGCTGGCGAACCTAGGTGGCTCCTTGCCGGCAAAGCAGGCAGAGGAAATCGCAAGCAGCCGCGCCAGTCCCAGCGCCGCAACAGTTTCAACTATTCCACGCGGGGATACCGCAGAGACCGATACGATCGGTGCATCCCGCTCGGGAAAGGGGTCCGTCATCGAAGGGCCAAGTCGGGGCGAGCCAATGCCTGCGGCCAATCCTGGCCCAGGAGCGCCTGTCACCCATGAGGGAGCGCCGCTTGCCCGTGTTGCGCAACGAGTGGTGGGGGAGCCGGCCCATAAGTTTCTGCAGGAGGTTCTTTATCAAACCGCCAGCGCACCGGCCTCGTCCCCTGCAGAGGCCACCCCGAGCAGACATCAGGGCTCGCAGGCCCCTCCTTCCCTGACGCCGACGCCGGAACCGGATGCGACACCTCCAGTGCTGCGGTCGGACGTGACCGAGGTGACGAACCGGCAGGCAAGCCCTGCTGCAGCAGGAACAGCGGATCCGGATCAGGTTGCGCTTCAGACGGCCGGCGGTCCAGCCAAGGCGGTGGCGACGCCATCGCTCGCTCCGTCACTGCCGGATCCGAGCACCTTCATCTTTGCAGCACCGATGCTCGCGCGGGAGGGTTTCGCGCAGGCCTTCGTCGCCTACCCTCACGTACCTCCACCGCCGCCGGAAGAGGAGCGGGACGTAGAGCGGGTCACGGCTGTCGATGAAGACGGCGGCAGACGACAGTCTCAACAGGACGCGCAGGGAGAGCGTGAACACGAACAGGATGAGCAGTCCGACGAAGACGACGCCGGCGACGGAAGCGACGAGGATCGCGCGGACCACGCGCAGGATCTTTACTGGCGAATGGCCGACCTCACCTGAAAGCAGCCAGATACAAAAAAGGCCGCCGGACCATTTAGTCCGGCGGCCTTTGAATGTTGGGAAACAGCGATTACTCGTTGTTGCCGCGGTTCTTCAGAGCCGCACCCAGGATGTCGCCAAGCGATGCACCTGAGTCGGACGAACCGAACTGAGCGACTGCTTCCTTCTCTTCTGCGATCTCGAGAGCCTTGATCGACAGCATGACCTTGCGGTCCTTCTTGGAGAAGTTGGTGACGCGAGCATCGAACACCTGGCCAACCGAGAAACGCTCCGGACGCTGATCGTCGCGATCGCGTGCCAGGTCGTTGCGGCGGATGAAGGAGGTGATGTCGTCGTGGGCGACGAGCTTCACTTCCAGACCACCGTCGTTGACGGCCGTGACTTCGCACGAAACAACAGCGTTCTTGCGCAGTTCGCCCGACGCTGCAGCGTCGCCGACAGCGTCCTTGCCGAGCTGCTTGATACCAAGCGAGATGCGCTCCTTTTCGACGTCCACATCGAGAACGACGGCCTTGACCATGTCGCCCTTGTTGTATTCCTCGATGACCTGTTCGCCCGGACGGTTCCAGTCGAGGTCGGAGAGGTGGACCATGCCGTCAACGTCGCCTTCGAGGCCGATGAACAGGCCGAATTCGGTCTTGTTCTTGACTTCGCCTT
>CAYNED010000321.1:0-3035 GCA_964396135.1 uncultured Neorhizobium sp. | reverse complement strand
CACGTCCCCCGCAAGATCTGTCTTGTCGGAGGGGGAACAGGCGGCAAAACCGTGGGCCAGATTGCCACAGGAAAGCACAGAGCGATGCGGGCCCCGGGAGATCGCGCGACGAACCCGTTCGAGATAGGCCTCGCGGTGCGGCTTCGAACGCTCGATGATGCGGGCTGTGATCGCTTCTATGTTGGAATGAGCAGCCATGGCCATGTCCTTCGGTTCGGGAGCAAGCCGGCTGGGAGCGGCAGTTGCCGCCGGATTGCTCCGTCTGATTGCTTCGTCGTGGGGCTCAGGGAGCCCAGTAGATCTCCACCGGCGAGGCGGCGCGGTTGAGGACGGCGCGGATTGGCATTTCGGTCTCATCAGTGCCCGATTGCGCCTGCTTCAGAACATCCTTCTTCGCCTCGCCTTCGATGTGAAGCACGAGCAGTCCGGCATCAGTGAGGCTGGAGAAGGAAAATGTGAGTCTCGGCTCGTCTGCGCCTTCGGCCTCCATCGGCATGATGCAACGCGGGCCCTCCGTGTCCAGAGCCTGGAGAAGGTGGTTACCATGGGGGAAGAAGGAGGCAGTATGTCCGTCGCCGCCCATTCCGAGGATAACCACGTCGAACGGGCTGCCGATGCGCGCAGTCTCTTGCGTTGCCGCCACAGCCGCGTCTTCGGCGCTCGGACGGTCGTGGAACAGCGGAATGAACCGCGCTGCTGACGCCTCGTTCTGGAGAAGGTTCTGTCTCACCAACAAGTGGTTCGACCGCGGATGGTCGACCGGCACGAAGCGCTCGTCTACCAGCGTAACCGTGACCTTTGCCCAATCGATCTTTCGTGTCGACAGTGCCTGGAAGAACTTCTTCGGCGTGGAGCCGCCGGAGACGACGAGACTTGCGCCGCCCTTCGCCTCGATAGCCGCCGTAAGCCGGTGAGCCACCTGATCTGCGAGCTTGTCGGCAAGTATCGCTCCATCGGCGAATTCGTGCAGGGTCAGTTCTGTTGCTTTAAGCTTCATGCCAGGTCCGCCCGTCGCGTTCGATCAAGGCAATCGCCTGGCTCGGTCCCCAGGTTCCTGCAGTATAGCCTTGGACGGCCTGGCTGCTGCTCTCCCAGCCCTTGAGGATGGGATCGATCCACTGCCAGGCGGCCTCAACTTCGTCCCGGCGCATGAACAGCGTCTGGTTTGAACGGATCGTGTCCATCAGCAGCCGCTCATAGGCGTCCGGATGACGTACGGAGAAGGCCTCGGCGAAGCTCATGTCGAGCGACACACCGCGCAGGCGCATGCCGCCGGGCCCGGGATCCTTGATCATCAGCGATTGCTTGACGCCCTCGTCGGGCTGCAGGCGGATGATCAACTGGTTGGCTGTGATCCGTCCGGCCGCGCTGTCGAAGATGTTGTGCGGGATGGGCTTGAAGGTGATGACGATCTCGGAAACGCGGGTCGCCAGTCGCTTTCCTGTGCGGATGTAGAAAGGCACGCCGGCCCAGCGCCAGTTGCCGATTTCCGCTTTGATGGCGACGAAGGTCTCGGTGTTGGAAACGCCCCCTTCAAGCTCTTCCAGATAACCTTTCACGGGTCCACCCGACGAGGCACCGGCACGGTATTGACCGCGTACCGTTGCCTGTTCGACATTGGCTTCGGTAATGGGTTTGAGTGCGTGAAGTACTTTGAGCTTCTCGTCGCGCACTGCTTCCGCACTGAGGGAGGAGGGCACTTCCATAGCGACGAGGCAGAGAAGCTGGAGGATGTGGTTCTGCACCATGTCGCGCAGTGCGCCGGCCGTATCGTAGTATCCGGCACGGCCCTCGAGACCCACGGCCTCAGCAACCGTGATCTGCACGTGGTCGATGTGCTGGGCATTCCACAGCGGCTCGTAGAGTGCATTGGCGAACCGCAGCGCCATCAGGTTCTGCACGGTTTCTTTGCCGAGATAGTGGTCGATGCGGAAGATCTGCTCTTCCGGGAAGACCTTTCCGATCGTGTCGTTCAGGTGAAGTGCCGAGGCAAGATCACGTCCGATCGGCTTTTCGACGACGATCCGGGTCTGGCTGGTGATCAGCTTGTGGTCGCGGATCTTCTCCGAGATGGGACCGAAGATGGAAGGCGCAACGGCCAGATAGAAGGCTCGAACACGATCCTTGCCTTCATCGAGCAGTTTCTTGAGCTTGTCCCACCCTTGGTCGGACTTGGCATCGACGGAAACGTAGAAGAGACGCTTGCAGAACTCCTCGACAGCGGCATCGTCGTATTCGCCTGGTTTGAGGTGCGTCTTCAGGGCCTCGCGTGCAAAGTTACGATACTCGTCGTCCGTGAGGGGGCTACGGGACGCGCCGATGATGCGGGTGGGCTCCAGGAACTGACCCTCGATCTGGCGATGATAAAGCGCCGGAAGCAGCTTACGTTCAGCAAGATCGCCGGAGCCGCCGAAGACGACGCAATCAAAGGGATCGACCGGGATGATCTGGCTGCTCATGGCACTGCTCTTTCTTGCCTGGAATTACCGCTCTCATAATCTAATCGATTTAAAGTTTCCACCCCTTGCGCCGTCTTTTGAGCGCTCTCAAAGCCTGTCGCGTAGCGAAAACCAGGTTAGCGCTAGAAACAGTAGCGGGTTGCGGAGCCGGCGCCCGCCGGGGAAGCTCGGAACATCCAGGGCTTCCAAATCGTCGAGGCTGTTGCGTATCCCCGAGATGCGGTCGGCGTAAAGCTTGCCGCAGAAGTTGGACAACATCACGCCATGCCCGGAATACCCGCCGATTGCGGTCACACCCGGCAGGGCCTCACGCACGAATGGCTGGCGGGGGAGGGTGATGCCGACATAGCCACCCCAGGCATGGCTGATCTTGACGCTCCTAAGGCTGGGATAGGTTTCGACGATCTGTTGGCGGATGAACTGCGCCGTATCATCGGGGTTTTTCGAAGAATAGACTTCGCGTCCGCCAAACAGCAGGCGATTGTCCCTGGTTTTACGAAAGTAGCGCACCACGAAGCGCGAGTCGGCCACGGCTTCGCCGCCGGGCAGGATGTCCGGATGCTCGTCCAACGGTTC
>CAYNED010000320.1:0-3073 GCA_964396135.1 uncultured Neorhizobium sp. | reverse complement strand
ATCTGCAAGATCATTGCCTGGGAGGTGTCGAAGGATACGCCGCAGGTGAAAAGGTTAGCGGAGGCGCGGTCGAAGGCGTTGTCGAAATGGCTGGATCGCATGCGCGGCAGCCTGACAGCCCCCAAAGGCGTCGATGCCCCTACCGTGAATGGCATCCTCTTTGCGGCCATACAGCATCTCGTCATCTCCGCGGTGGCGACAGGCGAATTTGCCGGCCTGCCGCTGCGCAGCGAGAAGGACTGGCACAAGGTCGAAGCCTCAGTGCGTCGCCTGGTTCGCGGCATCTACGGCTGATCGCGCATTCCGGCCGATTTTTCCACAGCGCTTGCCCCGCCGTTAACCATAGCGATGGGTTCACGTTGCACCGTGGAGCAATGTGCCTAGTTTGAGGTTAACTGAATGTTAACCATGGGCGGATCGAACTCTTGCCGCACGGAACCCCCACTTCAGGCCCGGCATTGCTGAGCATCATGACGATGTTCTTTGCGGTGTTGGCCCTGGACATAGCCTTCCCCGCAGTCGTGCTGAGCGCGATGGCTCTGCTGAGGTGGCTGGGGACGGTGGAGTTTCATCTTGCCCAGCCGAGAAGGAGGACCGCATGAAGTGGTTCCTGATTCTGTGGGGCGCGCCCATCCTGTTGCTTGGCAGCTGGTACGGGCTTTCTTACAACGACATGAGCTTCGGCGTCTTCATGCTGACCCGGCAGGCCCATGACCTCGTCTTCCAGGTCTATAGCAATGTTCTGGGAATCCCCGCCGAGGACATTCCGCCGCTGGTCGCTCGCGCGATCTGCGTCGACAGCCTGATCGTGTTCTCCATCATCGGTTTCCGGCGCAGGAAGAAGATCGCAGCCTGGTGGCGTGCGCGTCAGGCGTCACGGTCGGATGAGATTCTGCCAAGGGACGAGAGCCTGTCGAGAGCGCCCTGAAGGATGAAGCTGGCTGCGGCCGAATCGATGCGTTCGGCGCGCTTTGCTCGCGAGACGTCCATCTCCAGCAACGCGCGTTCTGCCGCGACCGTGGAAAGCCGCTCGTCCCAATAAACGAAGGGAAGATGAGTCTTCTCTCCCATAGAGCGGACGAACGCTCGGGTTGCCTGGACCCTCGGTCCTGCCGAGCCGTCCATGTTCATCGGCAGGCCGATGACGAAGGCCGCGACCCTTTCTTTTTCCGCGAATGCCAGCAGCAGTTCGGCATCCTTCGTGAATTTTGTGCGCTTGAGGACAGGGCGGGGGGAGGCAAAACGACGCCCGAGATCGGACATGGCGATGCCAATCGTCTTGGTACCCAGGTCAAGACCGGCAATGGCCTGGCCAGCCGAAAGCGTCTCGGCCAGTTCCTCGATCGTCAGCACGGTCATCCGTTTGGCATCCTCTGCGTAGAAATAGTCGTTCCGTCGCTTCCATTTAGCGGCGGCCGGAATATCTCTTTAGCATCCACATCACTTTCCGCATTACCTTATCGAGGGAGACTTTCATGAAGATCACCTGGCTCGGCCATTCCGCCTTCCGCATCGAAACCGCCAAGGCAAAGATCCTGATCGACCCGTTCTTTAGCGGCAATCCCGGATTTGCCGGCTTGCAGGCGCGTGATGCTGCGGACGGTATAAGCCACATTCTGCTCACCCACGGTCATGGCGATCACGTGGGAGATACCGTTGCCCTAGCACAGGAAACCGGCGCCGTGGTTCTGGCCAATGCCGATCTTGCCGGCTGGCTCAGCAAGAAAGGCGTGGCCAACACCGACATGGGCAATACCGGTGGCACCATCTCCTATGACGGTTTCACCGTGACCTTCACGCAAGCGCAGCACTCTTCGGCGCAGATTACGGAGGACGGCGTATCGCATTCGTTGGGCAATGCAAACGGCCTCATGCTCCACTTCGACGACGAGCCCTCCGTCCTTCACATGGGCGATACGGACATCTTCACCGATATGGGTCTGATCAACGAGCTGCACCAGCCGGATATCGGGCTTGTGCCGATCGGCGACCGCTTCACCATGGGCGGCGCGGTTGCAGCACTCGCTTGCCAGCGCTTCTTTGACTTCAAGCACGCCATTCCTTGCCACTACGCCTCGTTCCCGATCGTCGATCAGACGGCGGACAAGTTCGTTAAGGGGATGGAGGGCACGCGCACCCGCGTCGAAGTGCCGACGCCGGGCACGACGCTTAGCTTCTGATCATCCACTCCGCCTTTGCTGGGCGGGGTGTTGCGAACGGCGGACGTGGCCATTATAGCGGTAGGAAATTCTTGCCCGGAGTCCTGCCATGTCCGTCGATCTCGCCACCGTCAAGCGCGTCGCAAGCCTTGCCCGCATCGCTGTCAGCGAAGACGAGGCGGAACGCATGGTGGGCGAATTGAACGCCATCCTGGGCTTTGTCGAGCAACTCGGCGAAGTCGATGTGACGGGCGTCGAACCAATGACGTCGGTGACGCCGATGGTCATGCGCAAGCGCGCCGACGAGGTGACGGATGGCAGCAAGGCCGATGACATCGTCGCCAACGCGCCCGCCACCGACCGCAATTTCTTCCTCGTGCCGAAGGTCGTCGAATAGCAGCCACTCGCTGTCCTCCGACCAGTCCAGACACACTCGCTGAGCGATAGATAACATGACCCAACTTACCAGCCTCACCATCGCCGAAGCACGCGCGAAACTCGCGTCCAAGGACATCAAGGCCGTTGAACTCACGCAGGCCTATCTCGACGCGATCTCGGCGGCCAACGAGCAACTGAACGCCTACATCGCCGTCACGCCGGAAAAGGCGCTGGAAATGGCAAAAGCCTCCGACGGGCGGATCGCCTCCGGCACGGCCGGGGCGCTCGAAGGCATTCCGCTCGGCATCAAGGACCTTTTCGCCACCCGCGACGTCCATACCCAGGCCTCGTCGCACATTCTCGACGGCTTCAAGCCAAAATATGAATCGACCGTCACCCAGAACTTGTGGGATGACGGCGCGGTCATGCTCGGCAAGCTCAACATGGACGAGTTCGCCATGGGCTCGTCCAACGAGACCAGCTACTACGGCCCGGTGATCAACCCTTGGCGGGCCGAAGGTTCAAACCAGCAACTC
>CAYNED010000319.1:0-3080 GCA_964396135.1 uncultured Neorhizobium sp. | reverse complement strand
CCGGTGTTCAACGAGGCGCCGCGCGAAGAGGAGCAAGGCCTGATCGCCCGTCTTGTGGAGACCTATGGTGCGGACAAGCTTGCTGCCGCTTTCGTCAACCTGCACCGGGCGAAGAACGCGGCTCCCGAAGACCTGATTCCTGTCTCGCTTGATCCCGGCGCCCGCAAACCACGTGATGGTGCGCAGGGTGATCCGGCATCCCGTCCGCTGACGCCCCGCGGTGATTTTGGACCTGCCGTCTGGTTTTCGCTTTCGGTCGGGCGCAAGCAGCGTGCCGAGCCCCGCTGGCTGATCCCGACCATCTGCCGCAACGGTGACCTCTCCAAGAACGAGATCGGTGCGATCAAGATGCAGGCGGACGAGACTTTTGTGGAAATCGCCGCCGATCATGCCGACCGCTTCATGGCCAAGCTTGGCAAGGACCGGCTGATGGACCGCGGCATCCGTGTGACGCGGCTGAACGGGGCCCCCGATTTCAGCAATTTTTCCCGCAGCGCCAGTGAAGACGGTCCGCAGCGGGACGGCCCGCGGATGGATAAGCCGCGCAAGGACGCGCCATGGAAGGGCAAGCCGAAGTCCGGCGGGGCAGGCGATGTGCGCAGTCTCGACGACGAGGTCTGGGGCGGGCCGAAGCCGAAGGCGGGCGCCGACAAGCCCAAGTCCGCCCGGGCAGATGGTGGTTTCGACAAGCCTTACAAGAAAAGCGCTGGCAAGCCATTCGGCGACAAGCCGTACAAGGGTAAGACCGCCGGCAACGAAGGCGCCGGCAAGCCCTTCAACCCTAAGGGCAAGGTCGGTGGCGGCGCCAAGAAGTTCGGCAAGGGCAGCGACCGCGCCAGGTGATCGGTGCGGTCGGCTTCAGAACGGCACCTTGCCGGGGTTGAACAGGCCTTTAGGATCCAACACTTGCTTCAGCGCCCGCGCCAGAGCCCGCTTTTCCGGTGAAGCAAAGGTCTCGTAGCCGTAGCGTTTTTCCAAGCCCACGCCATGCTCGGCGGAAAAGCTGCCGCCGGCTTCGTGAATGCCAGCATAGACGGCATTCTCGACGGCGCGCAGTTCCGCCTCCGGTAGCGGTCCACGCTTAATCAGCGTCAGATGCAGGTTGCCGTCGGCCACATGCCCATAGACATAGGCGGCATAGCTGGGGTCGATCGCCTTCAGGCGACGCTCCAGCTCCGCCACGTAGGTATCGAGATGGGTCGGCGGCACGGAGATGTCGAAGGATGCAGCCTCCGGGATCTCCGCATAGTAGAAGCCGGAGTCCTCGCGGATATCCCAGAACTTTCGCGCCTGGTCGAGCGACTGCGCCACAATCCCGCCCTTTAGACCGAGCGTCTCCCAAAGCTGTTCCAGCCCCGCCTCGAGCGCTGAAGTGGCTGCTTCGACGTTTTCCGCCGAGATTTCGATGAGGAGGGCTGCCGCATCCTCTTCCAGCCAGGACAGATCGAGCCCCTTCAGGCTCGCATGGTCACGGATATAGCGTGGCCACATCATCTCGGCAGCTTCCAGCGTGACCAAGGGAAGCGACCGGAAGTGGCGCACGAGCGCCAGTGCCGTGAGAGCATCGGCAACACCCACCAGAGCCGTGGCGCGGTGCGGGCGTTGCGGCTCCAGCTTCAGCACGACGCGGGTGACGAAACCGAAGGCGCCTTCGCCGCCAATGAAGAGCTGCTTCAGGTCGGGTCCGGCAGAGACCTTTACCACCCGGGTGAGATCAGAGAAGATCTCGCCCGAGGGCAAGATAGCCTCCAGCCCGAGAACCTGATGGCGCATCACGCCGTTCCGGAAGGCCAGAATGCCACCGGCATTGGTGGAGACCATGCCACCGATCGTCGCCGTGCCGCGCGAGCCGAGATCGATACCCGTTGTCAGTCCATGCCGTGCCGCCGCCTGCTGGAGCGCTTCCAGCGTCACTCCGGCCTCGACGGTTGCTGTCATCTCCTCCGGTTCGATTGCGTGAATGCGATTGAGGCGCGCTGTCGAGATGATCACCTGGCCCGGCCGGCTGATGTTTCCGCCAACGAGCCCGGTCAGGCCCCCCTGCGGCACAATCGGTAGGTCATGGTGTGCGCACCAGGAAACAAGTGCGGCGGCGCCCGCCGTTGACGACGGCTGGACCATCAACTCTGCACCAAAATTCTCCGGGTGCTCGCCAGGATGGCGTGCGCGCAGGTCTTCTGCCTTCAGGATCGTCAGGTCTGGGTGGAGGAGGGACAACTGCTCCAGCAGGTCTCGTTCCAAGACGAGAGACGAGGGGCGGGAAGGGGAGCCGATGCGTGTCATGTCGGGCCTGCTCTGCTATGTTCACGCCCGGACATGCAGGACTTGCTTCGGCATTGCAATATGGCTCACAGCCAGCGCAACGCTGTTCGTAGCAACGCGGAACGAAGCTTGATTTCTACGGCAGAGCCAGTATCTTACGTGCACGTAAAGGTAAGGAGCTGCGGCGACGCTTTGCAGGCGGGAGCAGCAGCGTTTTCCTGGTCGACAACCGCGCTGGCATTTGCCAAATGAGTTGTCAGACAAGTTGAAGGTCCGGAGTGGAGCCGGCAAGCGGAGCAGGTGATGAGCGAAGAGATGGAACTTCCTGAGCGCGAGAGCATGGAATTCGACGTTGTGATCGTCGGGGCAGGTCCGGCGGGGCTGTCGTCGGCGATCCGGCTGAAGCAGGTCAATCCCGATCTCTCCGTCGTCGTGCTCGAAAAGGGCGCGGAAGTCGGTGCCCATATCCTTTCCGGCGCCGTGGTTGATCCTTCGGGCATCGACAAGTTGCTGCCGGACTGGCGCGAGGAGGAGGGCCACCCCTTCAACACGCCCGTTACCGACGACCAGTTCCTGTTCCTCGGTCCGGCGGGCTCGGTGCGGCTACCCAACATGCTGATGCCGCCGCTGATGAACAATCACGGAAATTATGTCGTCTCGCTCGGCCTCGTCTGTCGCTGGCTCGCGGAGAAGGCCGAGGCGCTCGGCGTTGAGGTCTACCCTGGCTTCGCAGCAACCGAACTGCTTTATGACGACAACGGTGCCGTGCGCGGCGTCGCGACCGGCGACATGGGCGTGGAACGAAACGGTGAGCCCGG
>CAYNED010000318.1:0-3083 GCA_964396135.1 uncultured Neorhizobium sp. | reverse complement strand
CGCCCAATGTTTCCGTGGTCGACTTCAAGTTCGTTGCTTCCCGCGACGTGACGAAGGACGAGGTCAACGCTGCGGTGAAGGCTGCTGCTGAGGGCGAACTCGAGGGTGTCCTCGGTTACACCGAGGAACCGCTGGTCTCGATCGACTTCAACCACGACAGCCATTCCTCGACCTTCTCCGGAGACCAGACCAAGGTCCTGGAAGGCAACCTCGTCCGTATTCTAGCGTGGTACGATAACGAGTGGGGCTTCTCCAACCGCATGGCCGACACTGCGCTTGCGCTCGGCAAGCTGATCTAAGACACCCTGGCGGCTCACTGAGACTAAAAAAATGACGGGCCGGCTTCCGGTCCGTCATTTTCTTTTGCGGGTTGCCCTTCTGTTGCCGGATTTGTTCCCGCCTCTACTATTCAGCATATCGAATCGTCCGCGCGACGAAATTTCAAGATGATCAAGGTTCAGGGCCCCCGGCAGATCACCGGTGGCGCAGCGGCGACCTTGCCCGGCTGAGAAGGAGGCACAGGCCACGATGGTGGAGGCGTTCTACATATTCCTGCTGGTTGGCACGATCCTCGTGCTTGCAGCCGCCTTCTCCAGCCTTATCGCCTTCCGTTTTGGCGCGCCCTTGCTGCTTGTCTTCCTGTCGATTGGTCTGATCGCCGGTGTCGATGGACTCGGCATCGCCTTCGACAACTTCCAGTTTGCCTACATGCTCGGTTCGCTGGCACTTGCCGTGATACTCTTCGATTCCGGCTTTGGCACATCCTTCCACTCTTTTCGGATTGCCGCATGGCCCGCCATCACCTTGGCGTCCCTCGGTGTCCTTTTCACCGCGTCGATATTTGCTTTCGGGGCGATGCTGTTTCTGGGCTTTACATGGCTGGAAGGGCTGCTGCTTGGCTCTATCGTCGGATCTACCGATGCAGCCGCCGTGTTCTTCCTGTTGCGCATCGGGGGCATCAATATCCGCGAACATGTGCGCTCGACGCTTGAAGTGGAGTCGGGAACCAACGACCCGATGGCGATCTTCCTGACCATTGCCCTCGTTGAGGTTTTGGCGAGCAGCGAGGGCATTTCGGGGCTGAACCTCGGCTTCCTTCTCCTTTTTGTGGAGCAGATGTCGCTGGGGCTACTGCTCGGCCTGCTCGGCGGAATGATGATCGTCTGGGTCCTCAACCGCTTCACTTCCGATCGGAGTCTGGCCCCGATATTCGCCCTAACGCTCTCGCTCTTGGTTTTCGCTTTCACCGGCAGCATTGGCGGTAGCGGTTTCCTGGCGGTTTACGTGGCCGGCATCTATGCGGGGAACCGCAAGATCTTCGCGCGGGAGGCCATCGCGCGCTTCCACGGGGGCCTGACCTGGCTCGCGCAGATCATCATGTTCATTGTGCTGGGATTGCTGGCCACT
Source organism: uncultured Neorhizobium sp. (assembly GCA_964396135.1). Taxonomy (GTDB): domain Bacteria; phylum Pseudomonadota; class Alphaproteobacteria; order Rhizobiales; family Rhizobiaceae; genus Neorhizobium. The sequence goes on along the minus strand of CAYNED010000318.1, from coordinate 1,676 downwards.
CCCTCGCAGTTCCTGACGATCCTGCTGCCGGCCGTAGGCCTTGCCCTTTTCCTGGTCTTCATCGCACGCCCGCTGGCCGTGTGGCTGTGTCTGCTGCCTTTCCAGATGACACAGCAGGAAACGGGCTTCGTCGCCTGGGTCGGGCTAAGAGGCGCCGTCTCCATCCTGCTGGCGATCATGCCTCTTCTCGGCGGCCTCGAGAACGGCTTGCTCTTCTTCAACACCGCCTTCATCATCGTCATGGTGTCGCTCCTCCTGCAGGGGTGGACGATCAAGCCGGTGGCGCAAAAGCTTGGCTTGATCATCCCACCGCGCATGGGAGAGATCGACAAGGTGGAACTGGATCTGCCGGGAAAGTCGACACACGAACTTCTCTCCTATCGGGTAATGAAAGACAGCCCGATTTTGCGCGGTGAACGCATTCCGCGATGGGCAATGCCATCGCTCGTCATCCGCGACGGACGCAGTATGCGTTACCAGTATGCCGGACGCCTGCAGGAAGGTGACCAGGTCTACTTGTTTGTCACGCCAAACTATATCCGTCTCCTCGACAGACTGTTTGCAAGCCGCCTCCCGGTTGAATCGGACGACCAGGAGTTCTTTGGCGCCTTCAGCATCTCACCCTCACGACCAGCGAGAGAGTTGGACGCAGCTTATGGGCCGGACCTGCTCTCCTCGACTGAGCAGAACATGACGATTGCGGATCTGATGACCTCGCGCCTGGGTGGACGGGCAGAATATGCCGATCGCGTCCGTTTCGGCTCGGTCGTTCTGATTGTACGCAGTCTGGATGAGAAGGACGCGATTAGCGCCATCGGCGTATCGCTGGAGCCAGTAGAACCCGCAACATCTCTGCCCCTTTTCATCAACATGCGAGAGATCGCCCATCGCGTGCGCGACCGGTTGCGACGCTATCGCGGCAAGACCGTTGCGGCGACAGAGCCTGACAATCAGGCCCAGGAATGACTCGATACGCAAGCGATCACGCTCCGCCTCCTTGCGTGGTACATCAGGCATAGTATGGTCCGCTTCGCAATTTCAGCCGACGAGGAACCATCCCATGCCTGCGTTCAAGACACTTGACGACCTCCATGACATCGCGGGAAAGCGCGTATTGGTGCGCGTCGATCTCAACGTTCCTGTTTCCGAAGGTCGGGTAACGGATGCAACGCGCATCGAGCGCGTTGCGCCGACAATCCTGGAGCTTTCCGAGAAGGGCGCCAAGGTGATCTTGCTCGCTCACTTTGGACGTCCAAAGGGAACACCCGTCGAGGACATGTCGCTTGCTGTCGTCAGGCCCGCTCTGCAGGAGGTCCTGGAAAAGCCCGTCATCTTCGGCGCCGACTGCATCGGAGATCCCGCCGAGGCGACCATCGAGAAAATGGCGAACGGTGACATTCTTCTCCTGGAGAACACCCGGTTTCACAAGGGCGAGGAAAAGAACGATCCCGATTTCACCGCAGCACTGGCAAAAAATGGCGACATCTACGTCAACGACGCGTTTTCTGCTGCCCACCGCGCCCATGCCTCGACGGAGGGCCTGGCTCGCCGCCTGCCCGCTTATGCTGGACGCACCATGCAAGCTGAACTCGAAGCGCTCGAAAAGGGACTTGGCAAGCCGTCGCATCCTGTGGTCGCCATCGTCGGCGGCGCGAAGGTTTCGACCAAGATCGACC
>CAYNED010000317.1:0-3101 GCA_964396135.1 uncultured Neorhizobium sp. | reverse complement strand
GAACATGCCGCGCCTGATCCTGCCACGATTGCTCGTTGTCGGTGCTGTTTCCCTTGCCGCCACCACGGCGGCCATAGCTCACCATGGCTTTTCCTGGGCTGAGGCCGAACAGATCGAACTTACCGGCACCATCACGGCAATCTCGTTCGCGCCGCCACATCCGTCGATGCAGGTTCAGGCGGAGGACGGCGTATGGACGGTGGAGCTTAGCAACCCGGGCAAGACACAGCGCTCGGGCTTCGTTGAGGGCGTGGCCAATGTCGGAGACGCTGTTACCTTGATCGGCAACCGCTCAAAGGACCCCGAGGAACTGCGTATGAAAGCCGTGCGGGTGATGGTGGGCACGCAAACCTATGACATCTATCCCGAGCGGATACAGACCAACTGAGAGCAGAACCGTGGAGTGGCTGGCGCCGATTTCCCAAAGCGCCCTGGCGCAGGCGCTGATCGCGTCCTCGACACTCTATCTTCTGGTGAACGCCACCCACATCATGGGGATCGGGATCCTGTTTGGATCGGTCCTGGCGCTCGATCTTCGCCTCATCGGCTTTGGGCGTTCTCTACCGCTGGCGCCGGCGGCACTCTATCTTTCGCGCCTCGCCGCCGCAGGGCTCGCTTTGGCGATCTTGACCGGCCTTTGCCTCTTCTCGGTCCGGCCGCTGGAATATGCGGGCAACGTCGCGTTTCTTTCCAAGCTCTTCCTGGTGGTAGTGGGCGTGCTCAACGTCCTCCTTGTCCACCGGTACGGGGGCTGGCGACAGGTGGATGCTGGAGCTGAACCAACCATCGCACTCCGCCTCAGCGCAGCTTTCTCTCTAGTCATCTGGACTGCAGCGATCATTGCCGGCCGATGGATCGGCTTTCTCTAGAGTCGGAGCCGAAGCCACTCATTGTCGGAAGTTCATCTGTCGCTCACCTGCGCCCGCGGGTTTACCCACGGCTCCTGGTTGGAGCGGGGCAGGGGCTGCTTCCCGAGGATATGGTCGGCAGCCTTCTCTCCTGTCATGATCGAAGGTCCGTTGAGGTTGCCGTAGGTGATGTGCGGGAAGATCGAGGAGTCTGCCACGCGCAGGCCGTCGATGCCGATCACCCGGCATTCCGGATCGACCACAGCCAGCGAATCGTTTCTCTCCCCCATTCTGCAGGTGCCGCAGGGATGGTAGGCGCTTTCGAGATGCTCCCTCAAGAACGCGTCGATCTCGTCGTCCGTCTGTACAGCCTCGCCCGGCTGGATCTCCGGACCACGATATGGGTCGAATGCCTTCTGGCTGAAGATCTCGCGGGTCAACCGCACGCAGTGGCGAAACTTCTCCCAGTCCTCCGGGTGGCTCATATAGTTGAAGCGGATGACCGGATCTGCCTTCGGATCGGGCGAACGAAGGGTCACGCTGCCGCGTGACTTCGACAGGTTGTAGCCAACATGCACCTGGAAGCCGTGGCTCCTGGCCGCCGCCTTGCCGTCGTAGGAAATCGCCACCGGCAGGAAGTGGTACTGGATATCCGGCTGCGTCAACCCGGGCGCGGACCGCACGAAGGCGCAGGCCTCGAACTGGTTCGAGGCACCGAGCCCGCCTTTCGAGAGCAGCCATTGTGCCCCGGCCACCCCCTGCCAGAACCATGGAAGCCAGGAGTAAAGCGACACCGGCTTACGGGAAACCTGCTGGAAGTAGAACTCCATGTGATCCTGCAGGTTGGCGCCGACGCCTGGCCGGTCTGCCTTCACCTCAATCCCCATCTCCTGCAGATGCGCAGCCGGACCGATGCCGGACTGCATCAGAAGCTTCGGCGAATTGAAGGAGGAAGCGGCGAGGATCACCTCTCGTTTTGCATGGACGACTTCGACGGCGCCGCCGCGCTCGATCTCCACGCCGATGGCGCGGCCGTTGTCGATCACGATTTTCCGAGCAAAACCGTGGACCAGTTGCACATTGGCCCGCTTCAGCGCCGGTCTCAGATAGGCATTGGCCGCCGACCAGCGTCGCCCGCGATGGATCGTCTGCTCCATCAGGCCGAAGCCTTCCTGCTTGGAGCCGTTGTAGTCCTCGGTCAGCTCGAAGCCCGCTTCCTTGCCGGCCTCGATGAACGCGTGGAACAGCGGGTTGACGAAGGGGCCGCGGCGCACATGCAGCGGGCCGTCTGTGCCACGCCAGCCGTTCTCGCCGCCATGACTCGTCTCCATCCGCTTGAAGTAGGGTAGAACGTCCGGATACCCCCAGCCCTTTGCGCCGAGCGTCTCCCATCGATTGAAGTCTTCCGCGTGGCCGCGCACATAGACAAGGCCGTTGATGGACGAGGAGCCACCGATAACCTTGCCACGCGGTGCCGTGATGCGCCGATTGTTGAGGTTGGGCTCAGGCTCGGAAAGATAGCCCCAGTTGTAGCGCTTCATGCTCATCGGCCAGGCAAGAGCTGCCGGCATCTGGATGAACGGCCCGATGTCGGTCCCGCCCGCCTCAATGACGATCACCGAGTGCTTGCCGTCCTCCGACAAACGGTAAGCCATGGCAGAGCCCGCCGAGCCCGAACCGATAATGACGAAATCCGCGCTGATCATCCGGGTGTCCTCAATATGGTGCGTCGACCGGCCCCATCGCCACGTAGACCGTCTTCAACTCGGTGTAGTGTTCCAGCGCGGCTGCCGAGTTTTCGCGCCCGAAACCGGACTGCTTGGAGCCGCCGAAAGGGATTTCAACGGGGCAGAGGTTGTAGGTGTTGATCCAGAGCGTACCCGCCTGCAACTGGTCCACGACACGGTGGGCACGGGTAAGGTCGGCGGTGAAGACGCCGCCGGACAAGCCGAATTCGGTGGCGTTCGCCCGCGCGACCACCTCAGCCTCGTCGTCGAAATCCAGCACGCACATGACCGGCCCGAAGATTTCCTCGCGCGCAATCGTCATCTCGTCCGTGACGTCGGCAAAGACCGTCGGCTGGACATAGAAACCTTGGCCGGAGACGTCGTTGGGAATGCCGCCGCCGGTGACGAGCGTCGCACCTTCGGCCTTGCCCTTCTCCACATAAGCCAGCACCTTCTCGCGCTGCGCCCGCGAAACCAATGGGCCCATCTGGGTCTGCTCGTCGAGCGGATCGCCAATAGTGATCTT
>CAYNED010000316.1:0-3108 GCA_964396135.1 uncultured Neorhizobium sp. | reverse complement strand
GCCGATGCGGGTGAGCTTGCGACGTGCAATGTCTTTCGCAGCGAATTGATCTTTGCCCATCTTGGGATATTGATCAGCGGACGGCTCATCAGGAAGATTGCGTGTCCTCACCCTACCTCCTCGGCATCGATACCGGCGGAACGTACACGGACGCCGTGCTCTTCCGTGAGCCCGAAGGGGTCGTCGCCAAGGCGAAGTCGCTGACGACGCGGCATGATCTTTCGATCGGGATTGCGAGCGCGGTCGAGAAAGTGATTGCGCTGAGCGGGATCACGCCAAAAGAGATCGCGCTTGTTTCCCTGTCGACGACGCTTGCGACCAATGCCCTTGTGGAAGGTCAGGGAGGCAGCACGGCTCTGGTCATGATCGGCTTTGGCCAGGAGGATCTGGCGCGCAGCGGCCTCAAGGAGGCTCTGGGGCGTGATCCGGTGATCTTCATTCCCGGAGGCCATGACGCCCATGGAAATGAGGCTGCTCTGGATCTAGCCGGCTTGAACGAGGCAATAGCGCTGGCGCCGTCCGTCGCGGCCTATGCGGTGGCAGGATATTTTGCAGTGCGCAATCCGTCTCACGAGTTGCGCGTGCGTGAACGACTGCAGAAGGCTACCCGGCTACCGGTGACCTGCAGCCATGAACTGACATCGAGACTCGGTGGACCCCGTCGTGCTCTGACGACGCTTCTCAATGCACGGCTCGTCCCGATCATTGATCGCCTGATCCTGGCTTGCGAGGATTTCTTGCACCAGAGCGGGATCGAGGCACCGTTGATGGTGGTCCGAGGCGACGGCGCATTGATTTCGGCGGCGCAGGCCCGGCTGCGGCCAATCGAAACAATCCTCTCCGGGCCCGCCGCCAGCCTCGTCGGCGCACGCTATCTCACCGGGCTCGATCAAGCCGTTGTGTCAGATATCGGTGGGACCACCACGGATGTGGCGGTGCTGGAGGATGGCCTTCCTCGCCTCGCCGAAGACGGCGCCGTTGTCGGCGGACATCAGACGATGGTCGAGGCGGTTGCTCTGCGGACTTTCGGTCTTGGAGGAGATTCGGAAGTCCAGATCGACGACCGCGGCCTGAAGCCCGTGATTACGCTCGGTCCGCGCCGGGTTCTGCCCCTCAGCCTGCTGGGCCATCAACATGGAACGTCCGTTATCCCCGTCCTGGAAAGACAGCTGAAGGCGCCGCGCGCCGGCCGTCATGATGGCCGCTTCGCGATCGCGACAGGCATCGGCGGCGCCCCGCAGCAAGCATTGAGGCCGCAGGAACAGGCGCTGTTGCAGCGGATCGGTTCTGCTCCAGTTCCTCTCGAAGACTTGCTGCAGGTGGGGTCACAACAAGCGGTACTGGATGGGCTGGTGGCGCGGGGGCTGGTGCATCTGAGCGCCATCACACCGTCCGATGCCTTGCACGTTCTCGGAGGGCAGAGCCAGTGGAGCGCGCAGGCGGCAAGGCTTGGTTTCGAGCTTGGCGCCCGGCGTCGGGACGGTACCGGGCAACCGGTCGCCGAAACAGCCGAAGTCCTCGCGGCGAAGGTGGTTGCCCGCCTTACGCGCCAGTCCGCCGACGCCATTCTGGCCACCTGCCTGGAGGAGGAGGGTGGTGGCGAGCGGCTTGATGGGGCAAATGCACCGCTCATCGACCGGGCGCTCGAGAGAACTTTGGGCGTGGTCGGCTTCTCTATTACTCTTGACCGGCCGCTGGTCGGGCTCGGCGCCTCCGCGTCGATCTACTATCCCGCTGTGGCGGAAATGCTGGGAGCCCGGTCCGTTGTGCCGGCGCACGCCGACGTCGCCAACGCTGTTGGTGCAGTGGTCGGACAGGTTCGGTCGGTGGTGGCAGTGGTGGTCACGTCCGCCGGTGATAGCCAGTATCTGATCTCGGGCGCCGGAAATAACGAGGTTTGCACGGACGAAACGGCTGCCCTTCAACAGGCGCGCGAGCGGGCGATGGCCGCTGCCCTAGCAGGTGCCGCCGATGCGGGAGCAGGCAACGCCACGGTGACTCTCTTCGAAGAATTCGACCGCCCTGAGGTCGACGGATCGGCACGGCTTCTGGAAGCACGGATTGTCGCAACGGCAATCGGAAGACCAAGGGCGGTCTTTCAGGAAGCACAAGTCAGCCGTAAGCCGCATTGACAGCGGTAGCTGGCCGCGCAATTTGGCTGCAAGCATAACAAGGAAGAGGAGGAAGCACCCATGGGACGCATCAACAAGAACGGATTGGCAATCGAGGAAACGCTGCACGATTTTCTTGTGCAGGAGGCAATTCCCGGCACCGGCGTGGATGTGGAGCGCTTTTTCTCCCAGTTCGCCAAGATCGTTCATGATCTGGCGCCAAAGAACAAGGCTCTGCTCGCCAAACGTGACGAGATGCAGGAGAAGCTGGATGACTGGTATCGCCGCAACGGCCCTCCTGTAGATCTGGCCGCCTACGAGGCTTTCCTGCGTGAAATCGGTTACCTGCTTCCGGAGGGGCCGAGCTTCCAGGTCTCGACGGAAAACGTCGATCCGGAAATCGCCGAGATCGCCGGTCCCCAACTCGTCGTCCCGGTCATGAATGCGCGCTATGCGCTGAACGCGGCGAATGCCCGATGGGGGTCGCTCTATGACGCCTTGTACGGCACGGATGCTATCCCCGAGGAAGGTGGTGCAGAGAAAGGCAGCTCCTATAATCCCGCCCGCGGTGCGAAAGTTATCGCCTGGGCCCGTGAGTTTCTGGATCAGGCGGCGCCGCTCTCTGGTGCGAGCTGGAGCGACGTCACCTCTTTTGTCGTGGCAGCAGGCCGCTTGACGGCAGCCGGTCCGGAAGGCCGCACCGTGGAGCTCGCAGATCCCGCCCAGTTTATCGGCTATCTCGGCGAGGCCTCAGAGCCGACAAGCCTGATCCTCGCAAAGAACGGCCTGCATATCGTCGTCCAGATCGATGCGTCGACGCCCATTGGCGGAAGCGATCCTGCCAAGATTGCAGATGTACGATTGGAATCGGCCATCACCACGATCATGGACTGCGAAGATTCCGTTGCGGCCGTGGATGCCGAGGACAAGGTGCTGGTTTATCGCAACTGGCTCGGGCTGATGAAGGGTGATCTGCAGGAGGAAGTGGCCAAGGGCG
>CAYNED010000315.1:0-3140 GCA_964396135.1 uncultured Neorhizobium sp. | reverse complement strand
TGGGGGTTGTGGGAGAGTCCGGCTCGGGAAAGAACACGCTCGGCCTTGCGCTTGCGCGATTGATCTCGTCGCAAGGACGGATTGCCTTCATTGGCAACGACATCGGCAAGTTCAGCTTCGGTCAGATGCGTCCGTTGCGTGACCGCCTTCAGGTCGTCTTCCAAGACCCTTACGGTTCTCTCAGCCCCCGCATGTCGGTAGGAGAGATCATCGCCGAAGGTCTGAAGGTGCATGAACGCGCACTTTCAGCAGATGAGCGCGACGAGCGTGTGTGTTGGGCATTGACCGAAGTTGGCCTCGATCCACAGACGCGCTGGCGCTACCCGCACGAGTTCTCCGGCGGCCAGCGCCAGCGAATCGCAATTGCCCGAGCCATGGTGCTGAAGCCGCGTTTCGTGATGCTTGACGAGCCGACCTCGGCCCTTGATATGACGGTGCAGGCGCAGGTAGTTGACCTTTTACGCGACCTGCAAAAGAAACACGAACTCGCCTACCTCTTTATCAGCCACGACCTGAAGGTAGTGAAGGCTCTCGCAAACCACGTGATCGTGATGCGCTCAGGCAAGGTGGTGGAGGAGGGGCCCGCAGAGCAGATTTTCAAGACGCCTCGGCAGGACTACACCAAGGCGCTGATGGCAGCCGCCTTCGACCTCGAGGCAGTCGAAACCGCCGCCATCAGCCACTAGTCAAGGAATGCCCATGTCTCCCGCCACAGGTGCCGTCGTTGTTGATCTGAAGTTCGGCCGTCAGGAGATGGACGCGGCTCTCCGGGAAGCGTTTCACGGGCGCACCGTGCTGCAGGCTGCCGACAGCGATCAGGATCTGTCGTCTGCGACCTATGCCGTCGTCTGGAAGCCGGACCCGGCGCTTTTCCGCCGCGCTCCGAACTTGAAGGTGCTGTTTTCCGGGGGGGCTGGCGTCGACCATCTGCTGGCGATCGATGGTCTGCCTGATCTGCCGATCGTTCGCTTCGTCGATGAAAGTCTGACCACCCGAATGAGCGAATGGGTGGTCTTGCAGTGCTTGAGCCATTTGCGTCAGGTGCTGGCTTATTCCAAGCAGCAGCGTCAGCATCTCTGGTTGGAATTGCCGCAGCCGGAGGCACGGGATGTGACGGTCGGCATCATGGGCCTCGGCGTGCTGGGTCAGGATTCGGCAATCAAGCTGAAGATGATGGGCTTCAACGTGATCGGCTGGTCACGGACGAAGAAGGCGCTCGACCGGATTGAAACCTTTGATCGCGATGGACTGGATGCCTTTCTATCGCGCACCGACATCCTGGTCGGGCTACTGCCGCTGACGGCGGATACTCGCGGGATCTTCGATCGGACGCTTTTTGACAAACTCCGTAAAAGCGGTGCGCTCGGAGGTCCGGTCTTCATCAATGCCGGCCGCGGCGGCAGCCAGATAGAGACGGATCTGCTTGCCGCTTTGCAGGATGGTACGCTGCGCGGCGCCTCGCTCGACGTCTTCAAAACTGAGCCTCATCCGGCGGAAGGATCATTCTGGGGGCTTGAGAACGTGATCATCACGCCGCACGCTGCCTCTGCATCGGACATGCGGGCGCTTTTCCGTCAGGTGGAACGACAGATCGTCCGTTTCGAGGCTAGTCAGCCGCTCGAGCATTTGGTGGATAGAAGACGGGGATATTAAGGTACGGAACCTCGGGCTGTGACAATCGTTCCATAGGCAAACCTCGGTCGGCAGGCCCTGAACAGGAGCGACGTCATATGAACAGCCCCATTGATCCGAATACCCCTCGTAATGGTGCAGGGCGTCCCACGCCGTCGGGCTCCCCTGCAGAAAAACCGATGAGCGCCACGGAAGCAAGGCAAGGTCGCGAGGGCTTCCCTGTGCTGAAAGTCCTGATCGCGGCCCTTGTTCTGTTGGCAGTGGCCTGGGGTGTGGCCGAGATCTGGGGCAGAACGACAGCGCCGCCAGCCGAACAAACCGCGACGCCACCGGCCGGAGAGACGGCACCGGGCTCGCAGGAGGCCCAGCCCACGGCGGACCCAGCTGACGCGCCAGCGCCTGCTCCCTCCACGGAAGCACCTCCGGCAGCTCCGGCTCCGAGCGCTACTCCGACTGCTCCTGCACCAGATGCGCCACCGGCCGCCCCTGCGCCAGGTCCGGCTCCGTCCAACTGATACGCAGACACGGCACGCAAACAGGCCGCGGGGAAACCGCGGCCTGTTTGCATGTAGACTTGCTTTGCGATTTTTCATAAGTCTGCAGGAGGGCAATCCGCGTTTCCTCCGACCGAGTTCGTTTCGGCAGAGTGGGTCCCACAGGACCGGGGCAGGCAGCATGACGAAGACCGATATTGCAAGCCGGGTGTACAACCACACCTGGAAGCTCGATCCCATCATTCGTAGTCTGATTGATACCGACTTCTACAAGCTCTTGATGCTCCAGATGATCTGGAAGCTTTATCCCAACGTCAACGCGACCTTTTCCCTGATCAACCGCACAAGAACGGTGCGGTTGGCAGACGAGATCGACGAGCATGAGCTGCGCGAACAACTCGATCACGCACGGTCACTGCACCTGAGCAAGAAGGAAATGATCTGGCTTGCCGGTAACACCTTCTACGGCAGGAAGCAGATATTCGAGCCGGAGTTCCTGAACTGGCTGGCGACGTATCAACTCCCGGAATACGAGCTTTCGACGCGCGACGGGCAATATGAGCTGACCTTCCATGGCCGCTGGATGGAAACCACCATGTGGGAAATCCCGGCGCTCGCCATCATCAACGAGCTGCGATCGCGCGCGGCGATGCGGCATATGGGGCAGTTTACGCTGGATGTGCTTTATGCGCGGGCGAAAGCGAAAATGTGGGCGAAGGTGGAGCGTCTGCGTACCCTGCCTGGACTGCGCATTTCCGATTTCGGCACACGTCGACGCCACAGCTTCTTGTGGCAGCGCTGGTGTGTCGAGGCGCTGAAGGAGGGGATTGGCCCAGCCTTCACGGGAACCAGCAATGTCCTGCTCGCGATGGACTCCGATCTTGAGGCTGTCGGAACAAACGCGCACGAATTGCCGATGGTCGTGGCTGCTCTGGCCGAGACCGAGGAGCAACTACGTGCAGCGCCCTACAAGGTTCTGAAGGACTGGAATACGCTGTATGGCGGAAATCTGCT
>CAYNED010000314.1:0-3150 GCA_964396135.1 uncultured Neorhizobium sp. | reverse complement strand
CGTACCCACGAAAGACGCGACAAATCGCGTGGCCGGGCGGTTGTAGATTTCCGAAGGCGTGCCGATCTGGTCGGCACGGCCTGCGTTCATCACGACGATGCGGTCGGAAATCGACAGCGCCTCTTCCTGGTCGTGCGTCACGAAAACCGTGGTGATGCCGAGTTGCCGCTGGATTAGGCGAATTTCCTCCCGCAGCGAGATGCGGATCTTGGCGTCGAGCGCCGAAAGTGGTTCGTCGAGGAGCAGGAGTTGGGGCTTCGGGGCCAGCGCGCGGGCCAGCGCCACGCGCTGCTGCTGGCCGCCCGACATCTGGTAGGGATAGCGATCGGCAAGGTGCTCCAGGCGGATGAGCGCCAGCATTTCCTTCACGCGTGCCTCGATCTGGGCCTTCGGCGTGCCGGCGACCTTCAGCCCGAAGGCGACGTTGTCGAAGACGTTCATGTTGGGAAACAGGGCATAGGCCTGGAAGACCATTCCGATATTGCGCTGGTTCGTTTTCAGCCGGTTCTGATCCTGGCCGTTGACGCTGATCGTGCCGCCGCTCGGCGTCTCGAAGCCCGCGATCATTCGCAGGACTGTCGTCTTGCCGCAGCCAGACGGTCCGAGAAAGGAAACGAACTCGCCCTTGTCGATCGACATGTTGAAGTCCTTCACCACCTGGACGGCGCCGAAGCTTTTCTGGAGGTTGTCGAGAACCAGGAACGACATGCAACGAGATCCTTAAATGCGCGAGGGCGCAGCCTTGCTGAAACGTGACACAAGCTGGATGAGGCCGAGGCAGCCCCAGGTAATGGCAAAGGCGATGACCGAAAGGGCGAAGGGTTCATAGGCCTTGTTGGCGCCGATCCGCTGGAGATACGGGCCGAAGGCGGGGCGGTCGAGCAGGGCAGCCAGGGTGAACTCCCCGATCACAATCGCGAAGGTGAGGAAGGCGCCCGAGAGAACGGCCGGCACCACGTTGGGAAGAATGATGCGCCGGAGGATGGTAAACCAACCGGCGCCTAGGCTCTGCGCGGCCTCGGTCAGGGTCGCGACATCGATCGTCCGCAACCCGGTATCGACCGCGCGATACATGTAGGGCAGGGCGAGGATTGTATAGCCGAAGGCAAGCAGTGCATTGGTGCCGGAGATGGAACCGGTCAGCGGCAGCCAGCTCGACGTATTGTAGAGGCGGATATAGCCGAAGACGATGACGATGGCCGGGATCACCAGCGGGAGGAGAGTGATGAACTCGACATAAGGACGCGCCCAGGGCATTTTCAAACGTACCCAGAAGGCCGTCGGGACGACGATCAGGATGCCGATCGCAATCGTCACAAGCGCCATGATAACCGAATAGCTGAAGGTTGCCTGGAACTGCGGGTCGGCGAACACTTCCCGGTAAGCGTCAAAGGAATAGACGCCGCGTCGTGCCTTCAGCGAGAACTCGAAGAGACCGCCAAGCGGTACGAAGAAATAGAGCAGCCCGAAGATCAGGACGGCCCAGCCGATGATGCGTGCGCCGATGCTCATTTCAACCACCTTTCGGCGCGGATGCGCAGCCAGATGTAGACCACGTTCGCGACGGCGGTGACCACGATCATGCCGAAGGCCATGGCGTAACCCAGGTTCGGGTTGCCAAGCACGTCGCCGCGGATCTGGGCGAAGAGTTGGATCGGCACGATGTTGAGGCTCGAGCCCGTCAGCGCGATAGCGGTCGCGACCGCGCCGAAGGCGTTGGCAAAGAGTAGCGCAAAGGTGCCGAGCAGCGACGGAAAAAGGATCGGCAGGGCGACCATTCGCCAGTATTGCAGGGTCGTGGCACCGAGTACCTGTGCGGCTTCCCGCCAATCCCTGCGCAGCCCCTCGAGTGCCGGCGTGATGATGAGGATCATCAGCGGGATCTGGAAGAACAGATAGGTGACCGTCAGGCCCCAGAAACTCAGGATATTGAAGCCGAGATCGCGCTGCAGGACAATTCCGAAGTTCTGGCGCAGGAAGACCGTGACCAGGCCAACAGGGCCGAAAGTTGCAAGGAACGCGAAGGCGAGCGGTACACCGGCGAAATTGGAGGCAACGCCGGAGAAGGTCATCAGTGGGGACCGGATCCAACGTGGAACGGCTCCGAAGATCACTGCGGACGCCATGCCGAAACCGATAAGGCAGCCGAGCGCGGCCGAGGTCGCGGAAATCTTGATCGAGACCCAGTAGCTCGAGGGGATCGTACCGCTATTGAGATCCAGGATGTTCTGGAGCGTGAAGGAGCCGTCACGCGTCTGGAAGGCGCCGATCACGATGTGCATGGTCGGCAGCAGAAGGAACAGCAGGACGAAAACCGCGAAGGGCATCAGGCCCAGCCAGGTCAGCGAAAGACGCAGCCGTGGTGCGGGAGAGGCTTGGTTCATCGGAGCAGTCTTCCCCCTTTGGCTCATTTTCCGTCTGTGGCGAAAATACGGCAAGCGCGGCTGAAATGGCAAGCCCGACCCGAGGAATCGGGCCGGGCTTGCGGGAATCGGCGTAATTACTGAACGTTGGCGCCGACGACGCTGTCCCAGTTGCCGGTGACGGCGGCCTTGTTGGCATTCTGCTCCTCGACGGTCGGGAAGACCGCGGCCTCATAGCTTTCTGCTGGCGGCAGGGCGTCCATCAACTCCTGCGGGATCTTGCCGGCCTTCGCCATGGCGTTGAAGCGGGCAGGGTGGCAGTAACCCTTCAGCCACAGGTTCTGGCCTTCGTCGGAATAAAGATATTCCATCCAAAGCTTGGCAGCGTTCGGGTGCGGTGCATAGGCGGAGATGCCCTGAACGTAGACGCCGGCGAGAACCCCGCTCTTCGGCACGACAACTTCGACTGGCGGATTATCTTTCAACTCGTCACGCCATGCGAGCGCGTTATAGTCCCAGGCGATGGAGATTGGTGTCGCGCCCTGTGCGATCGTGCCGGCCTTCGCGATGACCGGAACGAAATTGCCCGCCTTGTTCAGTTCGGCGAAGTACTCAAGGCCCGCTTTTCCGGCTTCCTCGCCGGATGCTGCGCCCTTCGACAGGCCCGCTGCCAGCACTGCGAGAATTGCCTGGTTGGAAGCGCGCGGATCACCTGCAAGCGCGACCTGAGCCGCGTAATCCGGCTTCAAAAGGTCGGCCCAGTCCTGCGGCACCGTCTCGACCATGT
>CAYNED010000313.1:0-3192 GCA_964396135.1 uncultured Neorhizobium sp. | reverse complement strand
CCTCATAGGCGCCTTCGACGAAGAACTGCGCCTGGAAGCGCTTGCCCATCAGGCGGCCCTGCATGTCCACGAGGCAGGCGAGAACGGTATCGATCCGACCATCCGCGACGTCGCGTTTCAGGTCATCAAATGTGTAGGTGGCGGTCATAAAGTTTCCATCGGGACAAAGATCGGAGGAGGAACGGGGCCGCCTGAGCAGCCCCGTCCCGGCTGACTTAGCTGTATCTGTACGGAGGTCCGGCTTTCTCCATGGTCTCGCGATACTTCTTGAGGATCTCGACGACCTTGGCAGCGCGGGGGCTGGTCGCAGCGATTTCATCCCAGAATTTGAGGGCCTCCGCCTCAACTGTCTTCCATTCCTCATCGGGAATGGTGGTCAACTCAAGCTTGGTACCCTCGGTGCGGAGCTGCGCCTCTCCACCCCAGTACCAGTACTGACGGTAGTAGTGCGACGAATCCATGGTGAGCTTGAAGAGCTCCTTTAGATTGTCCGGCACCTCGTTCCAGCGGTCGGCATTGGCGAAGAACGACCCGCACCAGGCACCGGAAATGTTGTTGGTGAGGAAGTATTTCGTCACGTCTGCCCAACCGACTGTGTAGTCCTCCGTAATGCCGGACCAGGCGATCCCGTCGATTTCACCAGTCTGCATCGCGACCTGGACATCCTCCCAAGGGAGCGTGACCGGAACGACACCGAAGCGGTTGAGGAACTGTCCGGCTGTCGGGAAGGTGAAGATGCGCAGGCCCTTGAGGTCCTCAAGGCTCTTCAGCGGCTTGTTGGTCGCGAAGTTGCAGGGGTCCCAGGCGCCGGCGGAAAGCCACTTTACGCCGACCTCGCTGTAGGCCTCGTCCCAGATTTCGTTCAGACCGTACTGGTGGAACAGCGTCGGGACGTCCAGGCTATAGCGCGAGGCGAAGGGGAAATAGCCGCCGAAGACCTTTACATCGACGGGCGAGTTCATCGAGTCGTCGTCTGACTGCACGGCGTCGATCGTGCCGGCCTGCATGGCGCGAAAGAGTTCGCCTGTTGGAACGAGCTGGTCGGCCGTGTAGAGCTCGATCTCCATCTGGCCTTCGGCGATCTTGTTGAAGGAATCGATTGCAGGCTTGATCACGTGCTCGGCAAGCGCCGGACCCGCATACGTCTGCAGCCGCCAACGGATCGGCGCCTGCGCCTTCACATAGGGTGCGGCCAGCATGGCCGGACCGGCTGCGGCAGCCGTGAGCCCCGCCTTCTTCAGGAATTGTCTTCTGTTGGTCATGTCTGTTCCCTCTGTTGTTGATTGACACAGTCACGCCGCACCGGGTCTTCCAGTGCGCAGCCGGCCCGTTGCCCGGGCTCTCTTGTTGGTGTTTTCGAGTGTGTTAGCCGCGAACATTGACATGCTCCGGCAGCCAGAGTGCGATCTGCGGAAAGGCCATGATGATGCCAAGCCCGATCATCATGATGATGACGAAGGGCCAGACTGATCTATAGATGTCTCCCAGTGAAACCTCAGGCGGCGCCATGGCGCGCATCAGGAAGAGATTATAGCCGAAGGGCGGCGTCATGTAGGAGATCTGGCAGGTGATCGTGTAGAGGACGCCGTACCAGATCAGGTCGAAGCCGAGCTTGCCGACCAGCGGGATGTAGAGCGGCGCCACGATGACCAGCATCGCCGTATCGTCGAGGAACATGCCCATCAGGATGAAGGACAGCTGCATCATGATCAGGATTGTCCAGGGCGACAGGCCCCAGTCGTTGACCAGCAGTCCTTCGATCGCGCGCACCGCGCCCAGCCCGTCGAAGACGGCGCCGAAGCAGAGTGCGGCCAAGATGATCCACATGAACATGCAGGTGATGCCGAGCGTCTGCTCGATCGTCCGCGTCAGGACGCCATTGCCAAGCCTCCCTTTCAATGCGGCCACAACCAGAGCGGACAGCGCGCCGACTGCCGAGCTTTCCACCAGGCTGATATAGCCCATCAGGAAAAGCCCCATCATCAGGAAGAAGATCAGGAACGGCAGGATGCCTGCCTGAAGCAGTTTAAGTTTCTCCGAGAGCGGGATGTCGCGCTCTTCCTTGGGGAGCACCGGACCCAGCGATGGGTTCAGATGGCAGCGGATGACGATATAGATGATGAAAAGGGCCGCCAGGAGCAGGCCCGGAAAGGCGCCGGCAAGCCAGAGCTGGCCGACTGGCTGGCGGGCGATCATCCCGTAGAGCACGAGCACCACGCTAGGCGGCACCAAGATTCCGAGCGAACTGCCCGCCTGGATGACGCCGGTCACCATGGTCTTGTCGTAGCCGCGCTTGAGCAGTTCCGGCAGCGCGATCGTCGCGCCGATCGCCATGCCCGCGACGGAGAGGCCGTTCATCGCCGAGATGATGACCATCAGGCCGATGGTGCCGACCGCCAGCCCTCCCCGCAAGCCGCCCATCCAGACGTGGAAGGCCTTGTAGAGGTCTTCGGCGATCCCCGATTCCGACAGGAGATAGCCCATGAAGATGAACATCGGCAGCGTTAGGAGCGGATACCACTTCATCAGCTTCATCGCAGCCGAGAAGCCGAGTTCGAAACCGCCGTTGCCCCACAGGATCGCGGCAGCAACGACACCGACGAAGCCGATGACGGCAAAGACGCGTTGCCCCGTCAGCATGCTGAGCAGCATGGAGGAGAACATGAACAGGATGATCAGTTCTGCACTCATGCCAGCGGCCTCCCCAGCGCTACCGCGAGGTCCTTGATGAAGATTGAGGTTGCCTGCAGGAGGGTGAGGAAGATCCCAATGACCATCACGATCTTGATCGGCGCCATGTAGGGCGACCAGGACGAGTAGCTCGTCTCGCTGTACTGGATCGCGTAACTGGTGCTGGAAATGCCGCCATAGAGGAGAAAGAACAGGTAGGTGAACAGCATGAAGATCGTCACGACGTCGACAATCGCCTTGGTCCGCGGCGACCAACGGCCATAGGCAAGGTCCATCCTGACATGCGCGTCGAGCTGCAGCGAGTAGGCACCGCCAAGCAGAAAATAGGCGGCCATTACGAACTGGGCCATCTCCAGCGTCCAGAGCGACGGCAGGAAGAATGCCTTCGACATGGACGACCAGAGGAGGATGCCCATCATCACGAAGATCAGGTACATTGTCACGCGGCCAACGCCGCGATTGAAGCGGTCGACAACGCGAACATAGGTCTTCAGCACGTCA
>CAYNED010000312.1:0-3196 GCA_964396135.1 uncultured Neorhizobium sp. | reverse complement strand
GGCGGCGCGGCCGGAACCAACCATGATCGACATTGGCACGGCAAGACCCATGGCGCAGGGGCAAGCGATGATCAGGACGGCAACGGCTGCGACCACCGCATGGCTGAGCGAAGGGCCGAAGACGAGCCAGGCGAAGAAGGTTGCGAGGGCGAGCGCAATGACGGCCGGCACGAAGAAGGCGGTCACCTTGTCGACCATGGTCTGGATGGGCAGCTTGGCGCCTTGAGCCTGCTCCACCATGCGGATGATCTGCGCCAGCATGGTATCACGGCCGACCTTTTCGGCCCGGAAGCGGAAGGAGCCGGTCTTGTTGACCGTGCCGCCGATGACGGTGGCGCCCGCGCCTTTCTCGACCGGCACCGGCTCACCGGAGATCATCGATTCATCCACATGCGAGGCGCCGTCGATAACGGTGCCATCGACGGATACGCGCTCGCCCGGCCGGATGATGACGATATCGCCGACCAGGACGTCTTCCGTCGCGATGTCCACGGACTGGCCATCCCGTTCCACGCGGGCAGTCCTGGCCTGCAGACCGGCGAGCTTGGAAATTGCCTGACTGGCGCGACCGCTGGCGCGCGCTTCCAGCATGCGGCCGAAGAGGATGAGGGTGACGATAACGGTCGCCGCCTCGTAATAGACGTGGCGGGCGTTTTCCGGCAGCAGGCCGGGCAGGAAGGTCGCGACCAGCGAATAGCCGTAGGCGGCCAGCACCCCGACGGCGACCAGCGAGTTCATCTCTGGCGCGCCGCGGAAGAGCGCCGGCAAGCCGCTCTTGAGGAAGCGCCGCCCCGGTCCGAAGATGACGGCGGTCGCGAGCAGGAAGTAGAGGTAATAAAGGTTCTGCGTGGAGATGACGCCCATCAGCCAGTGGTGCATGGGGTCATAGACATGGCTTCCCATCTCCAGCACGAAGAGCGGTAGCGTGAGGATCGCGGCGATCGCAAGGTCGCGCTTCAGCGTTGCGTCGCCATGCATGTGCATGTGGTCGTGGCCGGAATGCTGATCGGCGGGGTCCTCATGATGCGCATGGTCGTGAGTGCCGTGGCCGGCAGGCGGATTGGCCGCAGGCGCCGCATAGCCGGCATCCCGAAGCGCGCGCTGCATGGCGCCGGCGGGCACCTCGTAACCGATCTTCTCGATCGCAGCCGTCAGCGCTTCAGGCGAAAAATTTTCGGCGGGCTCCACGGTCAGCTTCTTCGTCGCGAAGTTGACCGAGCTTGCGCTCACCCCCGGCACCTTTGCGGCGGCAGTCTCGACCCGGCGCACGCAGGCGGCGCAGGTCATACCCTCGACGGGGACGATGATTGGCTCGATGTGGGGCGGTCTGACGGTCTGGTTCATGGCGGAATCCTCTGTTCCGCATATAGGTGGACCTTCCCATGATGGGAAGGTCAAGGGCGAGGATGAGAGAAACCTCCGGCCTGATCGACGCCGTGGTCAACGGATGTAGATCTGCCGCCGGTGGCCGATGCGAACGATGACGATGCGGATTACCTGGTCCTGAATGTCGGCGATGATCCGGTAGTCGCCAACGCGGTATTTCCAGTACTTACCCAGCGCAGGTCCGTGCAGCGCTTCTCCGATCGACCTCGGATCCTCGGCAGTCGCAAGTCGCTGGTGCAGAAACTTCAGGACCCGTCGCGCATTTTCGGCTCCGAGCTTCGCCAGATCGCGCTCCGCGTCCCGGTGAAGCTCAACCGTCCAGGCCATATGTCTTCATGACATCTGCCAGCGGAACGGTGTCGCTCTCTCCCTGTTCGAGCGCCTCAGTACGCTGCTCGGCCAGGTAGTAGTCTTCAAGATCGTCCAGATGAGCGAGAATCGCCTCACGAGCATAGAAGCTCTTGCTCCGGCCGGTCAGCTGGGCGAGATCTTCCAGACGCGCTTCAATATCCGGCGGCAACCGCAGTGCCAGCATGTCGATCTCCTTTGATATACATGTATAGCATCCGGCCAGCTGCGGGACAATCAGTTCAGCGCTAAGCCTCCTCCCCCACCTTCCACGGCCAGTCCACCACGTAATCCTCGAAATTCTCGGTCGGCACGACGCTTTCGCAGACCGTCTCGTGGCCGCGGGCGGAGATGCCGGCCTGGTGGACGGTTTCCGGGTCACCGGAAACGAGCGGGTGCCACCAGTAGAGGTCGTGGCCTTCGCGGACCAGGCGGTAGCCGCAGGTGGGTGGCAGCCAGGGGATCTCATCGACGGCTGTCGGCGTCAGCTGGATGCATTCGGGGACCGTCGCTTGCCGGTTCCCGTAGTCGGTGCAGCGGCAGGTGTCTCCGTCCATCAACCGGCAGCGGACGGAGGTGAAGACAACATCACCCGTATCCCAGTCCTCCAGCTTGTTGAGGCAACAGAGGCCACAGCCATCGCAGAGGCTTTCCCATTCCCTCTGGTCCATCTGCTCCAGTGTCTTAATCTTCCAGAAGGGAAGGTCCGTCATTTGAATTTCCGTCCGGGAACCACTGCACGCTCACCAACATTGGCTGTTGCGTTTATGTTATCGTAAATCCACGCTTCATCAGCTATTGCTGATACCTGTTGCCCGCAGCTCTGGCCGCTCATGATGGCGGCGTCAAGCGACGGAATGATCTATCGGGGGATACCAGTGCAGGACGACCCAGCCAACGGGCCAGATATCCAGCCGGACGCGCGGCCACATGCCCGGCAAGCGCGCCCAGGCAAGAAGCGCCACTTGCTGCTGCGCATCGATTCCTGGATCGACTCCACCGTCTGGAATCTCGGCTTCCGCATGGGCGAGATCTGGGAAGAGATCACTATCTTCTCCCGTAAATTTCGCGCCCGCGGATGGAAGAAGCTCGGGTTTGAACTTGCCGGCGAAGCCATGACGCTTGGCACCGCCGGTTCGGTCGTGCTTTTGGTGCTTGCCTTGCCCGCATTCGAGGAAACCAAAGAAGATTGGCGCAATCGTGGCGATTTCGCCGTCACCTTCCTTGACCGCTATGGAAACACGATCGGCCACCGCGGCATCATCCACGAGGATTCCGTGCCAGTGGATGAGCTGCCGGACCACCTTGTCAAGGCCGTCCTAGCAACCGAAGACCGGCGTTTCTTCGAGCATTTCGGCATCGACTTCTTCGGCCTGGCCCGCGCGATGAACGAGAATGCCAAGGCTGGCGGCGTCGTCCAGGGCGGCTCCTCCATCACCCAGCAGATGGTCAAGCTGACGCT
>CAYNED010000311.1:0-3211 GCA_964396135.1 uncultured Neorhizobium sp. | reverse complement strand
GCTCGACAGCTATTTCAACGATATTCGTGCGATGGTGACGGTGGCTGAGACCAACCCCGCGGATGCAGCCGCCATTTCAGCCGCTCTGGCCAAGGCGCTTGCCGGTCAAAAGGGCGTCACCGATACGGTCAAGGTTTATAGCAACTATTCCGGCGGCGAGCTTGCAGCCGCGCGGGCCGAGGCCCTGGCTTCCTCGACCAACGCAATGATCATCGCGGCAGCCTCCGCGCTCGCCTTCATCCTGATCGGTGCTGCCATCAGCACGGTCGTCGCCCGCCGCGGGATCGTCTTGCCGATCCGCTCGCTGACGCAGGCGATGAGCCAACTTGCACAAGGGGATCTTCAGGGTGCCTCTACCGATACCGCCCGGCAGGACGAAATCGGCGAGATGGCGCGTGCCGTCGACGTCTTCCGCAACAATGCACTTGCCATGCAGGAACTGAAGACGCAGGAGGCTGCCCTCAATCAGCGCAGCAGCGATCTGCAGTCCAGCATCGCCGCAGTCGTGGCTGCCGCCGTCGCTGGCGATTTCTCCGGTCGCATCACCAAGGACTACCAGAACGAAGACCTCAACCGTTTCGCCAGAAGCGTCAATGAACTGGTCAACAGCGTCGACACGGCTGTCGGCGAAATCCGCCGCGTCATCGCGGCGCTCGCCGACGCCGACCTGACCCAGACCATGAACGGTCAGTTCCAGGGGGCCTTCGCCGAACTGCAGGCCAACGTCAACGCGACGATGGTCACCCTGCGCGCCACCATGAACAATGTTCGCGGCGCGGCCACGACTATCAACGACAACTCCGCAGAGCTGAGCTCGGCTGCCAACGATCTCTCCAAGCGCACCGAGCAGCAGGCCGCAGCACTGGAAGAAACGGCAGCGGCGCTCGACGAGATCACTGCCACTGTTCGCGCCGCCTCTTCGCGCGCCACCGAGGCCCGCGACATGGTCCATGAGACGCGCCAGAGCGCGGCCAAGTCGGGCGAGATCGTTCGCAGCGCCGTCGATGCCATGGGCCGTATCGAGGAGTCCTCCAACAAGATCAGCCAGATCATCTCGGTGATCGACGAAATCGCTTTCCAGACCAACCTGCTGGCGCTCAATGCCGGTGTCGAGGCTGCCCGTGCGGGCGAAGCCGGCCGCGGCTTTGCCGTCGTCGCACAGGAAGTTCGTGAACTTGCGCAACGCTCGGCCAATGCGGCCAAGGAGATCAAGACGCTGATCACGGGTGCCGCTTCGCAGGTGGAAGGTGGCGTTTCCCTGGTTCGCTCGACCGGCGAGGCACTGCTTGAGATCGAAAGCCTCGTCAACCGCGTCAACGGCCATGTGGAATCTATTGCCACGGCCTCTCGCGAACAGGCAACGGCGCTGGCCGAGATCAACGCCTCCGTCAACCAGATGGACCAGATGACCCAGAAGAACGCAGCCATGGTGGAAGAAACCACGGCTGCCAGCACCACGCTGGCGCAGGAAAGCTTGCAGCTTCAGACCATGCTGCAGAACTTCAAGCTCGATGGACCGGCCTACGGCTCGTCCAGCCGCAGCATGCGCGCTGCCGCCTGATCCAGCAACCAGACATCGAACGGCCTGGAAGCGCTGCTTTCGGGCCGTTTTTTATTGGGCGCCTCGTTTTTCGCTTGCTCTGATTTGGGAACATTTCCGCAGCGCATTCCATTGCCTGCAGGTCATCCTTCAGGAGAGCCCACCGTGATCAGCGACCTCTGGTACAAGAATGCCGTCATCTATTGTTTGTCGGTCGAGACCTTCATGGATTCCAATGGCGACGGGGTGGGCGACTTTGAGGGTCTTTCGCGACGGCTGGATTACCTTGCGGGCCTGGGCGTCAATGCCATCTGGCTCATGCCTTTCCAACCTTCCCCGGGCAAGGATGACGGCTACGACGTCAGCGATTACTACAATGTCGATCCACGCTTCGGCACGCTGGGCGACTTCGTCGACTTCGCGCATGGCTGCAAACAGCGCGGCATCCGCGTTCTGATCGATCTCGTCATCAACCATACCTCCGACAAGCATCCGTGGTTCCAGTCCGCCCGCAGCGACCCCAACTCTCCCTATAGGGACTGGTACATCTGGTCGAAGACGAAGCCGGAAAATGCCGATGAAGGGATGATCTTCCCGGGCGTGCAGGAGAGCACCTGGACGCGCGACGAAAAGGCCGGCGAGTACTACTTCCACCGATTCTACAAGTTTCAGCCGGACCTCAATACTGCAAACCCGCATGTGCAGGCCGAGATCCTGAAGATCATGGGGTTCTGGATCCAGCTCGGCGTCAGTGGCTTTCGGATGGATGCGGTTCCCTTTGTCATTGCGGAGAAGGGCGCCCACGTCACAAAGGCTAAAGAGCAGTTCGACATGTTGCGGACGTTCCGCGAGTTCTTGCAGTGGCGCCTCGGTGATTCCATCATCCTTGGAGAAGCGAACATTCTGCCGGAGGATAACATCGAGTACTTCGGTGATGACGGCGACCGCATCCAGATGATGTTCAACTTCCCGGTCAACCAGGCGCTGTTCTACGCGATGGCCAGTGCGGACACGGCGCCATTGATTAAAGCGCTGGAGCAGACGCGGGAGAAGCCGCATACGGCGCAGTTCGGCATGTTCCTGCGCAATCATGACGAACTCGACATCGGGCGACTGGACGAGGAAAAGCGGCAGGTTGTCTTCGATGCTTTCGGTCCGGACAAGGATATGCAGCTTTACGACCGCGGCATCCGCCGTCGCCTGGCCCCGATGCTGGGAGGCGACCAGCGCCGCCTGGAGCTTGCCTACAGTCTGATGTTCTCGCTACCCGGCACGCCGGTCATCCGCTATGGCGACGAAATTGGCATGGGCGATGACCTCGAACTTGAAGAACGCAATGCCTGCCGCACACCCATGCAGTGGTCCGATGAGCCGCACGGCGGCTTCACCAAGAGCAACAAGCCGGTTCTGCCGGTGATCTCCAAGGGTCCTTTTTCCTACGATCATCTCAACGTTGCCGAGCAGCGACGAGATCCGACATCGCTCCTGAACTGGATGGAGCGGCTGATCCGCATGCGCAAGGAAGTTCCCGAGATCGGCTGGGGCGACTACAAAGTTGTCGACACGGGCAAACCCGGCGTTCTGGCACTTCGCTATGACTGGCGCGGAAACTCCGTATTGATCATCCACAATTTCTATCCGGAGCCGGTCGAGGTTTTCCTCGATCCGGGT
>CAYNED010000310.1:0-3252 GCA_964396135.1 uncultured Neorhizobium sp. | reverse complement strand
ATCGGCAATGGTGGGCGTCAAGCCGGTCCCGATCGCCCACACCGGTTCGTAGGCAACAACGGTCCGCTCCGCCGTGGCTGAATCTGGAATAGATCCATCGAGCTGCCGTTTCAAAACCTGGAGAGTTTCGCCCTGCTGACGTTGTTCCTCTGTTTCGCCGATGCAGATGATCGTGGTTAGATCGGCGGCATTCGCAGCCTCCGCCTTGGCACGAACGAGAGCATCGGTTTCTCCATGATCGGTTCTGCGCTCAGAGTGGCCAACGATCACGTAAGTGCCGAAGCAGTCAGCGATCATCTCGGCCGAGATGTCGCCTGTATGAGCTCCGCTCTGAGCCTGATGGCAGTCCTGCGCGCCGATCGCCAGCGGGCTGTCCGTGCAAACTGCTGTCGCCACATAAAGCAGTGTTGCCGGCGGACACAGAAGTGCCTCCACCTTTTGCGACAGCTCGCCCTTCACGCCCTCGCTGATTGCCTTGATCTGGTCCAGCGACGAACGGGTGCCGTTCATCTTCCAGTTGCCCGCCACCAGCGGCCGCACATCAGGGGTCATGTTCTCTCTCCTCCACCGGACGCTTGAGCCCGCATCTACCTTGTTGCCGGTGTTTTAGTTGCAAGCGCAGAAAAATCCATGGAAAAGTCCAGGTGGCAGGACTGCCTCAGCCGGACGTCAGCAAGAAATTGATCAACTTTCGCCAGTCCGTCATTCGGATCGGGGTGCCATGCCCACCAGTGTTGAACACGGTCAGTTGTACCGGATAACCCGCCTGACGCAGCTTCTTGTAAACCGCCACCTGTCCCTCAAGCGGATAGACGCTGTCGGCGCTGCCGTGGGACAGGTAGAGTGGCAGGCCCTGCTTGGCGGCAGGCGTCGTGGAGAAACCGGGATCTGCGGGACCACCGAGGATCGCGAGCCCCTTGAGGTAGCGGACGGTCTCCCGGTCTCGCGCAATGGCGGAACAGACCATACCTCCCATGGAAGCACAGGCAAGTAGGACCGGTCGGCCGCCTGACTGCTGGGATGCATAGTGTATCAGGCCAGCGATCTCGGCCGTACCACGCTCGTCGAATGATGTGACGCTTGGCGCATAATAGGTGCCGCCGTTCATCACGGCCAGGTTCTTCAGTCGGTTGAAGTTGCCGCCAAAGCTGTAGTCATTGGCGCCGAGGCGGCGGTCCCCACCCCGTCCGTGGACGAAAATCACGGTGAATGCTGCGTTTTGCCGTGGCCCCACCCGCGTGACATCGATCGTGCGGCCGGTACCCAGCTGCAACCTTTCGTTCTCCTGATGGCGGGTTACGCCGCTTGATACGTAGCTTGACTTCACACGCCGCTCGGGCACTTGGTCGCGCCCATTGATGTCGCGCAATTCCTGGTAGTCGATGAGTTGATATGCACCGCCGTCTTCCACAGCAAGTACAGGGAAACGGGCGAACAGCTCTTCCTTGTATGGCTTGAGCGGACCCTGTTGCGCCAGTCCCGGCTGCGCTGTGGTTGCTGCAACCAGAAGCGCGAAAACTGTGGCTAAAGCGAAATGAATTGTGGACACGGGTTCCTCCAGGCACTTCATCCGGGGCTGGCACCTTGCAAACGCAGCCCTACAACCGCATTGCTCACAAAGCGCCCTCCTCTGCCGCATCGCGAAAAAGCCTGCTTTCTGGCAGAATGGCGGTGATTCGAATTAGCATGAGATGGCTATGGCCTCACCTTCAGCCCCGCGACAGGTAGTACCGACTGACCCTATGGATGACAACAGCGACCTCTTTGCCGATTTGCCGCTTGCCAAGCCCGTGACGCTGGAGCCCGAGCCGACAATTTCCGCTGCCAAGGCCTCAGAACCTGCCCCACGCGCTGCCAACCCGGACGACTACGGTGCCTCTTCAATCCGTGTCCTGGAAGGACTGGAGCCCGTGCGCATGCGTCCGGGGATGTATATCGGCGGGACGGACGAAAAGGCGCTGCATCACCTCTTTGCGGAAGTCATCGACAATTCGATGGACGAAGCGGTGGCGGGGCATGCCAATTTCATCGAAGTGCACCTGGATGCGGAAGGCTGCCTTACCGTCGCGGACAACGGGCGCGGTATCCCGGTGGAAAACCATCCGCAAGTGCCAGGCAAGTCCACCCTTGAAGTGATCATGACGAAGCTGCACGCCGGCGGCAAGTTTGATGGCAAGGCCTATGAAACCTCGGGCGGACTTCACGGCGTGGGGGTTTCGGTCGTCAACGCGTTGTCGGACTTGCTGGAAGTTGAGGTCGCACGTGACCGCAAACTTTACCGTCAGCGGTTTTCGCGTGGTGTGCCTCAAGGGGGGCTGGAGGAACTTGGCCCTGTCCATAATCGTCGCGGCACGCGGGTACGCTTTCACCCCGACCCGCAAATCTTCGGCGATCATGCAAAATTCGATCCTGGCCGCATCTTCCGCATGGCACGTTCGAAGGCCTACCTCTTCGGCGGGGTGGAGATACGGTGGTCCTGTGACCCGGTGCACGCGCCCGCGGACGGTGAACTTCCCGAAAAGGCAGTATTCCACTTCCCAGGCGGCCTGAAAGATTATCTGTCCGCAACGCTTGGCAAGGACTTTACCGTTACCCGCGAGATATTTGCGGGTCGCACGGAAAAGACGGGTGGCCATGGGGCCATGGAATGGGCGATCACCTGGTACGGCGGCGATCCCCAGATCCACTCCTATTGCAACACCATTCCAACCCCCGAAGGCGGCACGCACGAAGCCGGCCTGCGTATTGCGCTCCTCAAAGGGCTGAAGAACTACGCCGAGCTGACACAAAACAAGCGTGCCAGGGACATCACCACCGACGATGTGATGATCTCGGCTGTCGGCATGCTGTCAATCTTCATCCGCGAGCCGGAATTCGTGGGGCAGACAAAAGACAAGCTTGCTACTGTCGAAGCACAGAGGCTCGTCGAGAACATCTTGCGCGATCCCTTCGACCACTATCTCGCCGGCAATCCGAATGAAGCTGCAAAGCTCCTGGATTGGGTGGTTGAGCGGGCGGAGGAGCGCCTGCGGCGCCGCAAGGAAAAGGAAGTCAATCGCAAGACGGCAGTGCGCAAGCTGCGCCTGCCCGGCAAGCTCGCCGACTGCTCCCAAAATACGGCGGAAGGGGCGGAACTCTTCATTGTCGAGGGCGACTCGGCCGGCGGTTCGGCTAAGCAGGGGCGAAATCGAGCCAATCAGGCGATCCTGCCGCTGCGCGGCAAGATTCTCAACGTTGGCAGCGCCAGCCGTG
>CAYNED010000309.1:0-3260 GCA_964396135.1 uncultured Neorhizobium sp. | reverse complement strand
CGGCCTGCTTCTGAACGAGCGGTTGCACGTCGAAACTCTGTTTCAGCACGGTGACGCCATCCGCGCCGCCCTCTGTCGAGAGGCCAAGCTTGTTCATCCAGGCGAAGAACGGATATTCATTACCGAAGAACCAGACGCCGAGCGTATGGCCCTTGAAATCGGCCTCGGTCTGGATCGGCCCATCCTTCGGGCAGATGAGCTGCAGGCCGGACTTCTGGTAGGGCTGGGCGATGTTGACGAGCGGCACACCCTTTTCGCGGGCAACCAGTGCACCACCCATCCAGGCGACGATGACGTCGGCGCCGCCGCCGGCAATCACCTGCTCGGGCGCGATGTCGGGGCCGCCGGCCTTGATCTCGACGTCGAGGCCTTCCTCGTCATAGAAGCCCTTCTCTTCGGCCACGTAGTAGCCAGCGAACTGCGACTGCGCCACCCACTTCAGCTGCAGGGTGATGTCGGCAGCCGCGGCTGCCTGTGCCGCCGTGAGCGACATGGCACTCGCCATCAATGCAACAAGGATATTTCTCATTCTTGTTATCCTTTCCCTCTGAGGTTTTCCCGCCCTCCGTCGTTGCGGAAGGCGGATTGTGTCTAGCCACCACGGTTAGACGGATGCCAGAATGTCGTTGCCCGCTCGGCAAGCGCCACGACACCATAAAAGACCGATCCGATGAGCGCCGCAACGGCGATCTCCGCCCAGACCATGTCGACATTCATGCGGCCGATTTCAGTCGAGATGCGAAAGCCCATGCCAACGATCGGCGTGCCGAAGAACTCCGCCACGATCGCGCCGATCAGCGCGAGGGTCGAGTTGATCTTGAGCGCGTTGAAGATGAACGGCATGGCGGCCGGCAGCCGGAGCTTGACCAGCGTCTGCCAATAGCCGGAGGCATAGGAACGCATGAGGTCACGCTCCATCGCGCCGGAGGCACCAAGCCCCGCCACCGTGTTCACCAGCATCGGGAAGAAGGTCATGACGATGACGACGGCGGTCTTGGATTGCCAGTCGAAGCCGAACCACATGACCATGATCGGAGCGACCCCGATGATGGGAAGCGCCGACATGAGGTTACCTATCGGCAGCAGGCCACGCCGCAGGAAGGAGATGCGATCCGCGAGGATCGCGACTGCGAAGCCGGCGGCGCATCCGACCACGTATCCGAACAGCACCGCCTTGAAAATGGTCTGGCGCACGTCCGCCGCGAGGATCGGCACGGAGCCGACGATCCGGTCCCAGATCGCCGACGGTGGCGGCAGGAGGATGAAGGGAACGCCGGCACCGCGGGTGATGGCTTCCCACAGGATGAGGACCCAGGCGCCGAAGATCGCCGGGATCAGCAGGCGCAGTGCCATCATGGTCTGCCGGTTGGACGGCCGGATTTCCGCCAGTTCCGAGATGCACCGCCAGCCGAGGAGCCAGCTTGCCGCGATCAGCAGGAAGTAGGACAGGCGGGCATGGCCTTCGTTGCCGGAAATACCGCCGATCAGCAGCCAGGCAGCGGTATGCGCCGTGACGAACAGGATGAATGCCCTTGCAGCCCGGCTGATACGCATGAAGGAGGCGAGGGCGCCGACCGCGATCAACAGCAGGACGCCAGCCGTCCCTCCGGCAGCGAAGGGCGCCGGCGCATCGTTCGCGAGCAAGGGCAATCGCACAAGCACGAGAAGGCAGAGAAGAAGGGCGAAGGTGCCCTGCCAGGAGCGGAGGAGGTAAGTCATGCCGGCCTCACGCCCATTCTCCGGTCGATCAGCCGGGAGCCCAGCCCGACGATCGTGACCAGTATGGCGGCCAGCAGGGAGCCGGCAATCAATGCGGCCCACATGTCAATCGTCTGGCTGTAGTAGGAGCCGGCGAGCAGCTTGGATCCAATGCCGGCAGCGGCGCCCGTAGGGAGTTCCGCCACGATCGCTCCGACGAGGCTCGCGGCAACCGCGACCTTCATGGAGGTGAAGAGGAAGGGCATGGAGGCCGGCACCCGAAGCTTCCAGAATGTCTGCCACCGGCTTGCATTGTAGGTCCGCATCAGGTCGAGCTGGATGATGTCCGGCGAGCGCAGGCCCTTCACCATGCCGACGGCCACCGGGAAGAACGACAGGTAGGTGGAGATCAGCGCCTTCGGGATCAGACCCGTGACGTTGATCGCCGCCAGCACGACGACCACCATCGGGGCTATCGCGAGGATCGGCACTGTCTGCGAAGCGATGATCCACGGCATCAGGCTGCGGTCGAGCGCCTTCACATGCACAATGCCGACCGCGATCAGGATGCCGAGCAGCGTTCCGAAGGCGAAGCCCGCGAGCGTCGACGAAAGCGTGATCCAGGAATGATAGACGAGGCTGCGATTGCTGGTCACCTTGCGCAGGAAGGTGTTCTCGAAGACATTCTGCGCCACCTGGTGCGGCGCCGGCACTATCGGCTTCGGCTGCGACAGCGTCTTGCCGATGAATTCCATGGTCGTGGAGGTGACGTCGCCGCGCCGGTCCAGATCGCGCTGGAACGGCGCATTCATCCAGACCGCGGCGGCGTACCAGATCACGATGATCGCCGCGACGATGATCAGAACGGGACCGATGCGGGAGGTGAGGGTTTCATTCTTCATAACTGTGCCCCGCCCTCAGTCCCTCCCGCACGCGGTGGGCGATCTCCAGGAATTCCGGCGTCTCGCGGATCTCCAGCGGGCGCTCACGCGGTAGCGTCGAGTAGATCACGTCCGTCACCCGGCCGGGCCGTGGCGACATCACGACGATCTTCGTGGAAAGATAGACCGCCTCCGGGATCGAGTGGGTGACGAAGCAGATGGTCTTCTCCGTTGCCGCCCAGAGCTTGAGGAGCTGTTCGTTAAGGTGGTCGCGGACGATCTCGTCGAGAGCACCGAAGGGTTCGTCCATCAGCAGCAGGTCGGCATCGAAGGCAAGCGCCCGGGCGATCGAGGCGCGCTGTTGCATCCCACCGGACAGCTGCCACGGATATTTTTTCCCGAAAGCAGAAAGGTTGACGAGGTCGAGCGTGCGGCGGATGCGCTCCTGCCTCTCTGTCTTTCCATACCCCATGATTTCGAGCGGCAGGGCGACGTTCTTCTCGAACGTCCGCAAGGGATAGAGCGCCGGCGCCTGAAAAACATAGCCGTAGCAACGCGACTTGCGTGCCTCCTCCGGCGTCATGCCGTTGATGGTGATCTCCCCCGCCGTATTCTTCTCCAGGTCGGCGATGACCCGTAGAAAGGTGGTCTTGCCGCAGCCGGAGGGGCCGATGAAGGAGA
>CAYNED010000308.1:0-3266 GCA_964396135.1 uncultured Neorhizobium sp. | reverse complement strand
GCCTGTACAGGCGGCGCGCCGCCACCACTTGCACGATAGGAACCGCCAGTCCCAATGCGCACGGACAGGTTATGATGAGCACGGCGATGGCAACGGTCAGCGAAAGGTGCCAGTCCTTGGTGACCCAAAGCCACCCGAGAAAGGACACAAGCGCGACGCCATGGATCACCGGCGAATACAGCCGCGCCACGCGATCGGCGAGGGCTCGGTAGACCGGACCTTCATTGGCTGCGGCCTCCATCAGCCTGACCATTTCCGCAAGGAAGGACTCCTCCGCCCTAGCTCTTGCAGTGACAATCAACCTGCTCGACAGGTTCAGCACCCCTGCCTGCACCTCCTCGCCCGGCTTCGTCGGCTTCCACCTGCTTTCGCCCGTGATCAAGGAGAGATCAAGATTCGAATCACCTTCGGTAACGGTGCCATCTACGGGGAAACGCTGCCCAACATCGACGACCAGCCGATCGCCTGGCTCCACCTCTCCTACGGGGAGATATTCGGTCGAACCGTCAACTTGCATAACATGCGCGCCGGAAGGGGCGAGACGCGCCAGCGCAGTCACCGCGTCATGGGCGCGTTGCCGCATCACGTGGTCAAGAGTACGTCCAATCAACAGGAAGAAAATGAGGGACGTGGCAGCATCGAAATATGCGTGGATCTCTCCTCTATAGACATCAAGGGCGCTCAAGCCGAAAGCGAGCGTGATGCCGACCGATATAGGAACATCCATGTTGGTATGGCCGCTGCGAATGGCAATCCACGCCGAGGAAAAGAAAACACGGCCGGAATAGACAAGCACAGGAAGCGCGAGGGCGGCAGAGATCAGATGGAAGGCGTGCCTCACGTCGGCCTCTGCGCCGGACCAGACGGAGACGGAAAGCAACATGATATTCATCGCGCCAAAGCCGGCAACCGCAAGCGCCTTGAGCAGCTTCGATGTCTCTTCGTCTCGATGCCCCTCTTGCCTTGACAGGTGGGCGGGATAGCCGATCCGTTGCAAGGCGGAGAAGAAGTCCGGTGATGCAGTTCGGCCAGCCTTCCACGTCACGACAGCTTTACGGCTTGAAAGGTTCACCCTGGCGCTTTCCACCCCATCCAGGCCTCTAAGCGTCCGTTCCACCAGCGAGATGCACGCTGCGCAACGTAACCCGGGGATGGACAGCGACGTCCGGAAAAGCCCTTCGCCGAGGCTCTCGCTTGCCAGTTCGATCTCTCCGGGAGGCGGAGGGGGACCTTGGGCGTCACGACCTACTGCGAGGGAAGCACAACACGTCATCCTTCAATCTCTTTGGACCGCGCGATAGGCATGCCATGTGGCATGGCCGAGGAGGGGGAAGACAATGATCAATCCGACGAAGGCTGTTGCAACGCAGACCAGAAACAGGGCTAGCACGACCGCACCCCAGATCAGCATCGGCCTGAGGTTGTTCCACACCAGTGCCACGCTGGTGCCCATTGCTGTTAATGCGTCGACCCGGGTATCCAACAGCATCGGAATGGAAAAGACGCTGACGGCAAAACCCAAGGCAGCAAACAGGGAGCCGATAAACGAGCCCACCACGAGCATCGCCCAGCCGGTCGGGGTGGTGAACAGCATCCACACAATCGCATCGAAGCCCGGAAACGGACTGATGCCGAAGAACAGGGCGTAGACGAGAACCGCCGCTCTCATCCATAGGAGCAGGAGAAGGAACAGTAGTAGCCCGGTAAAGATGATATGCGTTCCTGCATCGGCACGGACCAGGAACACTCGTGCCTGCTTGCTGTGACCGCCGCTCTCCAGCGCTTTGCTCTTGGCATAAAGCCCGGCCGCCAGAACGGGTGCAACGATCATGAACCCAGCGACAGCTGGGAAGAGATAGTGTTGCCAACCGCCGATGTACATCAACCATACCGATAGTATGGAAACAGCGAAGACGCCGATGCCGTAAAGCAGGCTGAGCGCGGGCTGTCGCCACAGATCTGCCCAGCCCAGTTTGAGCCAAAGGAGAGCAGCATCATTTGGTAGATTACGCATCCAATAAGGATTTCGCGTCTCCTCTATCGTCGAGGTCTCGCTCAGAAGCCCGTATGTCTTGCCTGCACCCTTCATCCTTGGCCTCCTTGCCGCGACGCGATCAACATGAGGATTTCGCTGCCCGGTACTGACCGGGCAAGGCGCCTTCGGCTTTCAGATGTTCCACGCAGCCCGGATCGCTCTCAAAGGCAACGTAGATGAAATGGACATTGGCGAGAATAAACGCTGCCAATGCGATGCCGATTGTCGTCCAAATCGACCAGTGCGCGGATCGCGTCATGGTTTTTCGACCCCAAGATCGTTGACGTAGAGCGCCAAAATCTTGATCTCTGCTGGCGTCAAACGTTCATCCCACGTGGGCATATGACCCTTACGGCCTCCATGGATCGAGGTGATGAGCGTTTGCATGTCGCCCCCATACACCCAGTAGTCATCCGTGAGATTTGGCGCCCCCATATCCTGGCTTCCCTTGCCATCTTCTCCGTGACAAGCCGCGCAGTTTGCCAGGAAGGTTTCACGGCCCGCCTGTAGGGACTCTGCCTTGTCGGGAGTCGAGGCGTCTGGATTGGTCAAGGAATGAACATAGAGCGCCACGTTACGCACCTCGGTGCGCTCAAGCATCTGGTCCCGCCCAAACGCCGGCATCTCGGCCATGCGACTTTCTCCATGAGGCGAGTTGATGCCGACCCTCAGCGTCTCCGCGATGTTTTCGGGACCACCGCCCCAGAGCCAGTCATCATCCGTGAGATCGGGGTAGTTGAAGCGTCCTGTGCCGTCGGTTCCGTGACATGCTGCGCAGTTATCGCCAAACAGCTGTCTGCCTGACGCCCTGACATATTCCATCAGGTTCTGGTCCGTGATGATCTCGTCAAAGCTCTTGCTCTCGATCGCGTCGGTCCATTCTGCGCGGAATACCTGAGCCTCAGTTATCTTCTGCTCGACTTCCTTGTGCTGGTCGGTGCCCAGTACCCCCTTCGTATAGGTCGTGCCAATCGGCCAGGTGGGCATGAGCACCCACCAGAGGAGTGCGAAAAGATGCGTCACCACCAGGAAAATCAGGACGCCGCGAGGCACTGGAGTGTCTAGTTCCTTGATGCCGTTCCATTCGTGTCCGGTCGTCTTCTTGCCGCTGACGGGGTCGATCTCTTCTACGTCCATGGCCTGTCGTCCTTGTCGAGAATGTCCTACATGGCCCTATCGAAACGCCGCTTGTTCGAGGGCCAGAACGAGTAGATCAGCACTCCTACGGAAA
>CAYNED010000307.1:0-3270 GCA_964396135.1 uncultured Neorhizobium sp. | reverse complement strand
GAAATGCGTGTCGTGGGCCTGCCAGTCGAATGGCACCATCGCCAGCATGACGCCCGTCAGGCCTCCGATCACAAAAACGAAGAAGAAGCCGAAGATGTGCAGCATGGGGACAGAAAAACGCGGCCTTCCATGGCTGATGGTGGCCAGCCAGGCGAAGATCTGGATGGCGGTCGGAATAGCAACCAGCGCGCTTGCCGCCGAGAAAAAGGACAGCGCCACATGCGGGATGCCGACCGTGTACATATGGTGGACCCATAGCCCGAACGACAGAAACGCCATCGAGACAAGCGCGGCTATGATGATGCGGTACCCGGCAAGGGGAGCGCCTGCGAAAACCGGCAGGATAGTGGAGATCGCTCCCGCTGCGGGGAGAAAGATGATGTAGACCTCGGGATGTCCGAACAGCCAGAACAGGTGCTGCCACAGCAGGGGATCGCCGCCTCTGGTCGGGTCGAAGAACGGCAGGTCGAACGCCCTCTCAACCTCCAACAGCACAGATCCGAGGATGAGGGGCGGGAAGCCGATCAGCATCATGGTGGCCACGACCAGCATGTACCACGCAAAGATCGGCATTCTGTCGAGCGACATACCCGAGGCCCGGAGCTTGAGGATGGTCACCATGATCTCGATGGCCGCCGAAAGGGCAGAGATTTCGACAAAGGTGATTCCCAGCAACCAGACATCGGAGTTGATGCCGGGGGAATAGGTGTTGGAGGACAGCGGCGTATACATGAACCAGCCGCTGTTGGGCGCCACGCCGCCGATCAGCGCAGCAATCAGGATGCTGCCGCCGAAGAGATAGCACCAGAAGCCATAGGCGGAGAGCCGGGGAAAGGCGAGATCGCGAGTCCCCAGCAGCTTCGGGAGAAGGTAGATCGCCAATCCCTCGAAGAATGGAATGGCGAAGAGGAACATCATGATGGAGCCGTGCATGGTGAAAACCTGCGCGTACTCCTCCGCGTCCATGAAGACGCTTTCCGAAGATGCCAACTGCGTCCGGATCAACATTGCAAGCAGCCCGCCGATCGCAAAGAAGACGAGAGAGGTCAGCATGAAGCGCAGTCCGACCACGTTGTGATTGACGGCGGCGTAGCGTGCCAAGCCTGGCTTTGTCCCCCAGACGTCTTCAAGCGCTTTATGCAGCGCGATCGGGGACGGCAGGTCTTTCACCTGATTCATTCTGCATCTCCGGAGCCGATGGCGGCGGCGTAATCCTCAGCGGCGTGCGCTCGGACTTCGAAGTTCATTGCTGCGTGTCCGACGCCGCAGTACTCGGAACACTGGCCGCCATAGCGGCCGGGTCGATCGGCACGCAACCGAAGATAATTGGTGTGACCCGGCACCGCGTCGATCTTGCCGGCAAGCCGTGGGACCCAGAAGCTATGGATGACATCATCGCTTTGAACGGCGACCTCAACGGTCCGGCCGGCAGGGATATGCAGGACGCCGATGGTGGAGGGAGTGCCTGTGATCTCCGGGTAGCGGAACTGCCATTGCCACCGCGTTCCAGTTGCTTCCACTCGTAGGAGATCTGGCGGTTCGGGAGAGCCGCCTCTCAACAGGTACTCGCCTTCCCAGAAGGCATAGAAGGTCAGAGCGGTGAGGATTGGGATCGGCAATCCCAGCCCCCCCGCCAGGATCCAGGACCGGGGAGACAGGCCTCTGCCGAACTCCGGCTTGAAGACGAGGATGAGGAAGAGCCCGACCACCAGTACAAACAGCGGAACCGCGGCTGCCAGCATCACCCACCATAGCTGAGCTATGGACGCGGCTGCCGGCCCCGCCGGATCAAGCGCAGAGACATTGCCAGTGCACCCGCACAAGAGCGCCAAGCCAGCGCCTGCGAGCACGCGCGGGAACCAGCCGCGGCACTGCCGAATTGTGGAAACAAATGGAGCCTGGTGATGGATACAACGCAAGACAGCGACAATCCCGTGATCTCGGAGGTTCAGGAGAAGGACGTTACCTCCGCCGTTGCGGTGGCGGGCCATCCCCTGCATGCGATGACTGTCCATTTCCCGATCGCGCTTGTGTTCGTGACTCTCGCGATCGATGTTCTCTACTGGTGGTCGGGGGATGAATTTTGGCTTCGTGCAGGCCTTTGGTCCTCCGGGGGTGCTTTCTGGATGGGCGTGGCGGCCGGGATCGTCGGAACGATCGAACTGCTGTCGGTTGCTGGCATCCGCGAACGTGTCGCGAGTTGGGCTCATGCCATTGCCGCGATCATGCTGATTGCCATTGCCGGACTGAACTGGGGGCTGCGGGTTACCGGGTCGCTTGAGGTCGTGCCTCATGGAATACTGGTTTCTGTATTGGCTTCGGTGGTCACCGGCATGGCGGGCTGGCATGGAGGCAAACTCATCTTTGATCATGGGATCGGGCTCATGGTATCGCCCAAGGACTGATGGACTGCACGAAGCGGCGCAGGCCCCCTGGCTCAAAGAGATCACCGGCGTTCGGATAAACAAGTGAAGGTTTGGCCAAAACGACGACCAGGATCGCGACCACGACCCCACATGTTAGAACCGTCGTCAACACGAAGCGCCAAACCGGATAGATCTCTCCTTCGCGAAACAGCCGAATGATGACGAGCCCCGTCAGCACGTGAAGAACGACAAGAAGAGCGACGAAGAAGAGCTTGAGGGAAAACCATCCTGCGAAAGTTTGCTGCCCAAAGATCAGCATGATGCCACTCGCCACCGCAATGAATGCGGCCGGTGAGATGATCGTGACATAGGAGAAGCGCACCATCATCTGAAGACGATAGAGTGCATCCTTGTCCTGCACATGGGCGCGCTGAACATAAAGACCGGGTAGGCTAACGAGCCCTCCAGCCCAGATGGCAATGCTGGCGATATGCAGGAACTTCAGTGCCAGGATCATGCAGTTCCTCTCATGGCAGTCCCTTCATCAACGTCGCTCACTCGTTCTACCCCGATCTGCGGCACTTCCTGTTCACCGCACTTAGGGCGGGACGAGGGAGGGTCTAGTCACAAGAACGGGATTAAGGATCGACTTCATGAGCACCTGCGACGCGAGTCGTGGCTGCAACATTTTTTAACGATCCGTTATCATCTGCACATGGATCATTCTTCCATCACATTCGTTCTCTCCAACTGAAATCGGCGGGTGGCTTGCCTGGTCATCGCTCGACATTCAGAAGGAGATTGAAAATGAAGACTATCCTTGCGTTGGGCCTCTCGGCCTCTGCACTCACGTTCGCAGCAGCGCCTGCGGCTTTCTCGGCCGATGCCGTTCGCTACGAGGAGG
>CAYNED010000306.1:0-3292 GCA_964396135.1 uncultured Neorhizobium sp. | reverse complement strand
TCGGGACTATCCTGATGGAGCGAGCAACCGTTTTGGTCGATGGTGGCAAAGGGCGAGGCCTGAGGGCTATCCTGCGTCAGGTGGGGTCTAACCTCATCCGCAACCCTTTGGTGATCGCGCTCGCTGCAGGGCTTGCTTTCAATCTTTCTGGTCTGGGGTTGACGCCTGTCCTCAACACTGTGGTGGCGCAGCTTGCGGGAGCGGCCGGACCGGCAGCCTTGATCTCTATTGGCATGGCACTCACGAAGTACCCCGTGCGCGGAAACATCGGTCTGACTGCAGGCATCGCCGGGCTGAAGTTGTTTCTCCTGCCCGCGGCCGTCTACGCCATGAGCCACGTGCTCGGCCTAAGCCCCGCATGGACCGCTGCGATGGTCCTGACCTCCTCCGTACCGACCGGCATCAACGCCTGGCTGATCGCGCACCGCTTCCGGTCGGGTCAGAACATCGCGGCGTCGACGATCAGCGTGACAACTGCCTTCGGGATATTATCCGTAAGCTTCTGGGCTTGGTTGCTGGGATAGCAGACCTAGCCAAGATCCTGCCCTCAACGAAAAAGCCCGACCAAGAGGCCGGGCTTTGTATTCTTTCTGTTCAACCGGATCAGTTGGCCGGTGCAGGCTGCTCGCCCGCAGGAGCGGGTTGCTCGGCAGGTGCTGCGGGCGCAGCAGGAGCAGGTTCTTCGGCCGCGGGAGCAGCAGGCGCATCGGCTTCCGGGGCTTCACCAGCGGGGGCGGCAGGAGCTTCACCAGCAGGCGCTGCACCGTCAGCGGCCGGAGCAGCGGCTTCGGGGGCGGGAGCTGCACCCTCTGCTGCAGGAGCTGCGCCTTCCGCGGCAGGAGCCGCTGCGTCCTCGGCAGGAGCTGCAGCTGCCGGATCCGGCAACGGAGCCGGGCTTTCGGCGCGCGACCGAAGATAAGCGATCACATTGGCACGTTCCTGATCGGCTTTCAGACCGGCAAAGCCCATGGACGTTCCCGGCACGTGCTGCTTCGGCGCCTGAAGGAAGTAGCTCAGGTGATCGTAATCCCAGACGACGGAGCCGCCTTCGGAAAAGTCACGCATTGCCGCAGAGTAGCTGAAGCCTTCATGCGAGGCGATGGGACGATTGACGACACCCCACAGGTTCGGGCCAACCTTGTTGGCGCCGCCCTGCTCAGAGGTGTGACAGCTCGCACACTTCCTGAAAGAGGATTCGCCGGCTGCCGGATCGGCGCTGGCAAGGAGCGTGGCGATCGGAACCGCAGCCTCTTCTTCCGCGGCGCCAGCTTCAGCTCCGGTTTCCGCAGCGACAATGGCGAAGCCTTCCTGCTCCGGCGCTGCTGCATGCCAGATGCCTTCGGAAGCAATCGAAACCGTCATCATCACGAAAACGGTGGCAAGAAAGGCTCCTACCGCCATGTTCACGTACGAGTTCATTTGCAAACGCTCCTTTGCAACCGCCAAGGTACAGGCGGGCCATCTTGAAATCGCGCGGAACCTATGTCTTTTGCATTGCGGTTGCAACACGATTATACGGCGGCGCGTGAGACTTTTTGACACTGATCAATGCGCTTTTGAAGGCTCTTCATGACTGAAAATGCTCACAATCGGACCCTCGTGCTTATCCCTGCCCGAATGGCATCAACCCG
Source organism: uncultured Neorhizobium sp. (assembly GCA_964396135.1). Lineage (GTDB taxonomy): Bacteria > Pseudomonadota > Alphaproteobacteria > Rhizobiales > Rhizobiaceae > Neorhizobium. The sequence continues at coordinate 1,661 of CAYNED010000306.1, read as the reverse complement.
GCTGCCGGGAAAACCGCTGGCAGACATTGCCGGACTGCCGATGATCGTGCAGGTGGCGCGGCGTGCTCGGGAGGCCGATGTCGGACGAATCATCGTCGCTGTCGACCATCAAGATACTTACGACGTGGTCGCGTCCGCGGGCTTTGAGGTGGTGATGACGAGCCCGGATCATCAATCAGGTTCTGATCGGATATACGAGGCCATCCAAAAGGCCGATCCGGAAGGTAAGATCGAGACGGTCGTCAACGTTCAGGGAGACCTTCCCACGATCGAACCTGACGTGGTGCGTGCAGCCCTCAGGCCGTTGCAGAACCCGGACGTCGACATCGCCACCTTGACGGTGGCGATCACCGACGAGCATGAAAAGACCAACCCCAACGTGGTAAAGGTCGTAGGTTCGCAGCTCTCGCAGACGCGGCTGCAGGCGCTCTACTTTACGCGCGCCACAGCTCCCTATGGTGAGGGGCCGCTCTACCATCACATCGGATTATACGCCTATCGGCGGGCGGCGCTCGAGCGCTTCGTTTCACTCGGCCCATCTGTGCTTGAGAAGCGGGAGTCGCTGGAGCAGTTACGGGCGCTTGAAGCCGGTATGCGCATCGATGTGGAGATCGTTGACTCGGTTCCCCTTGGTGTCGATACTCCCGCCGATCTTGAAAAGGCTCGGGCAGTTCTCGCCAGCCGCTCCTCCTGAGGCGCTCCTCCATGAACCAGACAACCAACAAGATCGCCTTCCAGGGCGATTTCGGCGCCAATTCGGATATGGCCTGCCGAGACATGTTTCCTTCCATGGAACCGCTGCCTTGCCCGACCTTCGAGGACGCATTCGTGGCCTTGGAAAACGGCGACGCAGATCTGGCGATGATCCCGATCGAGAACACCATCGCCGGTCGTGTCGCAGACATTCATTACCTGCTGCCGGAATCGCGGCTGCACATCATCGGCGAGTACTTCATGCCGATCCGCTTCCAGCTGATGGTACTGCCGGGGGTTGCGCGGGAGGAAATCCGCACCGTCCATAGCCATATCCACGCGCTCGGTCAGTGCCGCAAGATCATCCGCTCGAACGGCTGGAAGGCAGTGGTTGCCGGTGACACCGCAGGTGCGGCCAAACTGGTTGCCGAGAAAGCCGATCGATCAATGGCGGCCCTTGCGCCGCGTCTTGCCGCGGAACTTTACGGCCTGGACATCCTTGCCGAGAATGTCGAGGACACGGAGAATAACGTTACCCGGTTCGTGGTGCTGTCACGCGAGGAGGACTGGGCAAAGCGCGAGGACGAGGCGGAAATCATCGTCACCACGTTCGTGTTCAACGTCCGCAACATTCCCGCAGCGCTCTACAAGGCGATGGGTGGCTTTGCGACCAACGGCGTCAACATGACGAAGCTGGAGAGCTACCAGCTCGGCGGCAAGTTTGTCGCGACGCAGTTTTATGCCGATATTGAAGGCCATCCCGACGACGCGGCGGTTCGGCGAGCATTGGAAGAGCTGCGTTTCTTCTCCGAGAAGGTCCGCATTCTGGGTGTCTACAAGGGCCACCCGATGCGTGGCGCCTTACAGACTCCCTGATGAAGCTCCTCGAGGCCAGTCGATCCAGTCACGGATCAGGCGATGAGCGATGGCACCTGCCGGCGGGGCGAAGAAGCCCTCGCCCGGCTGAC
>CAYNED010000305.1:0-3297 GCA_964396135.1 uncultured Neorhizobium sp. | reverse complement strand
ATCATTGGACCACAGCGCCAGGATACGCGACAGAGCACCACGGTCCACATGCCTAAACTTGTGCGCTTTCGAGTTGATTGCCCATGCAACAGAACTCGGCTGTTCCTGCCTCAGAGAATCTAGGGAAACGAGGTCCGCTTCCAAGCAAGGGCAATGGCCACCTCTACGACCGGTTTGCGGGCGCAAAGCTGCCGGGCGCTTTATGGCCGTCCCACCGCGACTTGCGGTCCGAAAGCGGAAATTATTGCCGGCTCGACCATCCAACTGACTGATGTCCAAGGTCAGGACACAAAGGTGGCATGCATGGTCGCTCGCGATGGGAAAACAGAGGGAATTTCAAGGCTTTTTCATCTAAGCTATTGAAATCCTGTGGGAATCCAAGATGCCCAGGCAATTCTCCCCAAATCCCATCAATTCCTTGATTTTCCAGTCGTGCCGGATCCCGTTTTGGCATCATTGGCGACCTACCCAGAACTGATCCCCAAGCGAAACTTGCGCGGCGGCCTCTCCGGTAGCAGGCAAGGGCACACTTCTCATGGGTGGTCGTCAGACCTGCCAAGCGATTAACAATGCCACTCCTCGTTGACCCACCGGAAGCTGCTACTGAGTGCTCAGTTGCATTGCTCTACTTCACAACCATCGCTAGTCCTTGGGAGATTGCAGCAGCCGTCTCCCTGATCTTTCGAGCATAGTTTGCATGATCCTCCTCGTGATACCGATAGAGGGGAATGCTGATGCTCACTCCCGCGACCGGTTCACCAGATCGGTCGTAGACCATGCTGCCGAAACAGCGAATGTCGAGCTCGTTCTCTTCGTGATCGTAGGAGTAGCCGCGCTCGCGCGTCTTGCGTATCTCCTCGGCGAAGGCCACGGGATCCGTGAAGGTAAACTTGGTGAAGCGCGGCAATTCAAGGGTCGAAATGATCTCTTGCGCTCGCTCCTCCGAAAGCGCGGCGAGGTAAGCCTTTCCAACGGACGTAGAGTGAAACTCCACGCGGGCGCCGATCCTCGTCGTCATGCGCACGGCGTTGGGACTCTCAAGCTTGTCGATGTAGGCCATCCCGTTGCCGCTCGGGACAGCCAGATGGACGGTTTCGCTTGTGGCATCGCGCAACGCCTCGATAAAAGGACGCGCGGTGGTGCGAAGATCAGAGCTCTCCCAGCTTCGCGACGCGAACTGAATCAGGCGAAATCCCAGTGAATAGGTTCCACCGTGATCTTGAACCACAAGTCCTTCGGCGATCAACCCTGCAATGATTCGATAGGTCGTAGCCCGTGGAAACTGAGCAATCGCGGTCAGTTTCGCAATATCGAGCTTGCCAGGACTGTCGGCAACGGCCTGCAAGACAGTCATAAATTTCGAGAACGACGCCGTCCCCTGCACCGACTGTGGGAGCAGCTTTCCGTTTGATACGGGACTGTGCTTGTTCATCGTTGATTGCTCTTCCGCTCCAACCATGTCCGGTGGAGATTTGGTTCGTTTCGTTGACCGGCGGTATCGATCCAATGATTACCCCGCTCCTGACGACAGGCATTCAATTGGGAAAGGCTCTAACGCTCGGCACCGTCGTCCTCGATATTGCTTAACACCGCTGTAGGATGTCGCTCAACCAAATGGAGCGCAACTACCCCATTGGTAGAAGCCAGTGCTCATCGCTCCAGACGCCTCAATCACGGTTGACAAATAGCGCCACCTCAGCGACCATCAAAATATGGGCAGTTTGTTCACATTGTGGACAAGGTCGATGGACTCGTTGGAGGACGAGCTATCGGCGAGGAGATCATGCTGGGAGGCAACATTGAACGTTATACCGAAGAACTCTGTCTGGATGCGCCGATCAACATGGGCGCCTCTGCGCAAGAGCCTATACGCCTAGTCGCATCTTCATCAATCCCTCTGCGTCGCGAGGACTGCAGAGCCATAGTCGGCGAGCACATCCTCCCAATCGCTGGCAGCCTAGAATTCCTGATGCCGGAGCAGACATGAACATCATCAACTACCTGACAACCATCCATTTTGGGGCGGGTGCAGTTTCCTCTCTCAGTCAAACGTTGGACGAGCTTGGCATCTCCAAGCCGCTGGTCATTAGCGATCACGGGGTGAAGGCGGCAGGGCTGCTGGATGGCGATGCAATGCAGGTCATTTCATCAGCTCCGGCCTTCCTTGATGTCCCGACCAATCCCACCGAATCTGCCGTCAAAGAAGCATTGGTGGCCTATCGGCAGCACGGCTGCAATGGCGTGGTAGCCATAGGCGGCGGCTCCCCCATCGATCTGGCCAAGGGCGTTGCCCTCCTTGCGACACACGAAGGGGAGTTGGAGCAGTATGCGGCCATCCTTGGTGGCATCCCGAAGATCACCAGTGCAGTTGCCCCCTTGGTAGCAGTGCCCACAACTGCCGGGACAGGGTCGGAAGTCGGGCGAGCAGCGCTCATTACCTTGGACGATGGCCGTAAGCTTGGCTTTATCAGCCCGTTCCTCATTCCCCGACGCGCAATTTGCGATCCCGAGCTGACGTTGGGGCTTCCTCCTGCTCTCACCGCTGCGACGGGTCTGGACGCCTTGTCTCACTGCATCGAAACCTACCTGTCGCCGCGCTACAATCCCCCGGCAGAGGCGATCGCGGTGGATGGCTTCGCACGCATCTGGGAGGCTCTGCCGAAGGCCTACGCAAATGGTGCCGACTTGGCCGCCCGCACAGAGGTGATGATGGGAGCGTTGCAGGGCGGGTTGACATTCCAGAAGGGATTGGGCGCTGTTCACGCTCTCAGCCACGCACTGGGCGGGCTGAAGGAACTCAAGCTCCATCACGGCACCCTCAATGCCATATTGATGCCACCGGTCCTGCGGGCCAACGCCTCGCATGCCGCCACAGCAGACAAGATCAGCAGGCTTGAGGCCGCTGCAGGGATTGTGGGCACGACGCTGGCAGATGCACTTGACGACTTGAACCGCAAGCTCGGCGTGCCCGGCAAATTGTCTACCCTTGGTGTCACGCGCGACGTCTTTGCCTGGACATGCGAACGCGCGCTCGCCGACCATAGCCATCAAACCAATCCTCGCAATCTCACCGGCGAGGAATACGCGCAAATCCTTGAGAGCGTGATGTGATGGAGGCGGCGAAGCATCCCGCCGGCGCGCAACAGAAGAGGCCCGTCGCACTTGTCACCGGTGCAAGCCACGGCATTGGCGCTGCGACCGCGAGACTGCTGGCAGTCGAGGGCTTCGATGTCTGCGTAAACTTCCTGAGTGACGCAAATGCCGCTGCCAAAGTGGTGGCAGATTGCGAGGCTGCGG
>CAYNED010000304.1:0-3321 GCA_964396135.1 uncultured Neorhizobium sp. | reverse complement strand
GGTCGCGAGTTCGAACCTTGCCGGGGGCACCATTTCTTCTCGATATCTACGAGATTTTGTTAGTGCGCATCCTGTATCGCGCAGCTGCCGATGTGGTGTCAGCGTGTTCCGCGACTATTGGCATCGATAACCTCCCGCCAGCCAGGTCGTGCCGGTTAAGATCCCCTGCGCATCATCTACAATGACCTGAGACTTCCGCGATAAGCCGAATCTGCTCTTCGTCAACGCCGCGAGACACGAAGTCAGGGTCTTGGCTCGGGTACATCCTACGGCCGACCTGTTGCCGCCTCCAGGAGCGCAGCGGGCATCAGCACTTGCTCACGCTTTCCAGCTTCTGTCCGGGGACGCGACGAGCAGCCTGAGTGGTCGCCACCACTCCAGATCACCATCAGCACGTCGCTCCAACACAAGCATATGTGCAAAATGTTGCACTTTCTGCAACCTAAGCGAGATGTAAGATCAATATGCAACGAGGGGATGACGAGGCGGAGCGCGCCGTATCCGTGACCTTCCCCAAGTTGCTCACTTCCCCAACGAAGCCTCGCCGGGATGAGCAGCAACGCAGCACAGCCGATGTCAGGAAAATCTGGAAGAGGAGATTGCGATGAAGAATGATATGACCGTCGAGCAATGGGCCGACTGGGCGAGAGACGAAACACGACAGCTCCTGCCAAATGGCTCAACGAACGTGGCAACGGCTCAGCTCCGGACGCCCAATCGGCAATTCTCATTCGAGATGCTGGCTCTCGTGCGTAACACCGAGGTCCGTTACAATTCACCTTTGGAACGCTATCTCAAGACGGCGAAAGTTGCGATCGGGGGAAAAAGTGGCAACTGCTTTGAAATGTCCGCGGTCGCTCTGACACTTTTGTACACGAAGGGCGTCTATCCCCTGCGGGTTTTTTGTTTCCCGATCGACAGGGGCGATCACTGCTTTGTTGTCATCGGAAGCGGATCGACCGAGGCCGTCTGCGACCCCTGGGCCAACAGAGCCTACCCTTCGCATCAATTTCCCGACAGGATGAACGAGCTTTACGGCAACCGGCCACCTAATCTTAATGATCTGGTCCTGCTTTGCCACGTGGAGGGGCCGGGCTCCGAGGAAATGTATGAGCGCATCACTCGCGACCAAGACGCACCGGACTCGATGGACATCTCAATCAGCTAGACGACTCAAGTCGCGCCGCAACGGAACCATGTGATCTGGCTCAGGCCATTCGTCAAACGCACGGCATCCATTGCCACTCAGTAGCGTCGGCTGCTGGTCAGGAGCCTGTCGCGAGAAAATCAGGATTGGCGAAGTCGGCCTCATTGGCAACGCCAGTCTTGCCGTAGACAAGAGGCTGGCCGTCAAGGGTTCGGGTGCAGCCGCCGGCGGCGCGAAGCACGGCGTCGCCGGCCGCCGTATCCCATTCCATCGTGCAACCGAAGCGGGGATAAACGTCGGCTGATCCCTCCGCGACGAGGCAAAACTTCAGCGACGACCCCAGCCTGCGGATCTCTCTGATGCCGTGCTGCTCCAGGTATTCGACCGTCTGTCGCGATTCGTGCGAGCGGCTCGAAAGAGCGACCGGGCTGGCGGGCGCTGGGCGAACCGCGATCTGCAAGCATTCCAGCACGTCGAAATCCGGTCCTATTTGAAGCCGCCAGGCTCCGTCGCGGCTTCCCGCATAGGCAACAGCCAGGGCAGGGGCATACACGAAGCCGAGCGTCGGCTCACCCTTCTCGACCAGGGCGATATTGACGGTGAACTCAGGCCGCTGTGCAATAAATTCCCGTGTGCCGTCGAGCGGATCGACGAGGATAAAACGGGAACCAATTTTCCGTAGTGTGCCTCGTGCAACTTCCTCTTCGGCAATCACCGGGATGCCATGCGCATCTGCCGCCAGCCGCTGGAGGATCATTCGCTCGGCGCGCTCGTCCGCTTCCGTCACCGGCGTTTGATCGGCCTTGATTTTGACCGCAGGCTGGTTGTGGTAGAGGTCGAGCACGACAGGCCCTACCGAAAGCGCTGCAGCTTGGAATGTCGCCAGCAGCGCAGCTGTGTCGTTCATCTGCTCCGCTCCCTGCTAAGATCCGGCGTCTGTAGATTGCCTCAGGTGCGTTCGCGCCGCATAAAGTGCCACAGCAGCGGCGTTCGAAACATTGAGCGACTTGATCGCCCCCGGCATGTCAAGCCGCGCAAGAGCGTTGACTGTTTCGCGCGTCTTCTGGCGCAGCCCCTTGCCCTCAGAGCCCAGGACCAGCGCGATCTTGTTACCCGAGAATGTGCCCTCCAGTGGAGCCGGACCTTCCGAATCGAGCCCGATCGTTTGGAAGCCCAGCGCGTGCAATTCTTCCAGTGCGTTGGAGAGATTGGTGATCTGGATATAGGGGATGAGTTCAAGCGCTCCGGAAGCGGATTTTGCAAGTACTCCCGATTCCGTCGGGCTGTGTCTCTGGGTGGTGACAAGTGCTCCGGCGCCAAACGCAACGGCCGAGCGCATGATCGCGCCCACATTGTGCGGGTCTGTAACCTGGTCGAGCACGAGGAGCAGGGGGCTTTCCTTCATCGCCTCCAGACGCCGCGTCGGGAGCGGCCGGGTCTCGAGCATCGCCCCCTGATGAATGGCGTCAGGCCCCAGGATCTTGTCGATGTCCTGCGGAGACACGAAGTCAACCGGATAGGGGAGGGCTTCCGGTTCGGCAAGCTCCAACCTCGCAAAGGCGTTCTGCGTCACCGACAAGCGGACAATCTTCCGCTCTGGATTGTCGAGCGCCGCCCGCACGGTGTGAAGGCCGTAGAGATGAACCTGGTCTGGCGGCAGTTGAGGCGCTTTCCAGCCTGCGTCTTTGTCGCGTCTGCGGGTAGCAGGTGTCGGAATTTCGCCGCGTTCCCGCTTGGCGTCGCGCACGGCGCGGCGAAGAGTTGCGTAATGGCTGTCGCGGCCGGACTTGTCGTTATTGTCGTTCTTGCTCATGCCGCCTTATAACTGTGCGAAGCCTTGCGGCCTAGTCGCCATCGCTTCAGAGGGCGGATCTTTGAAGGAAGATTTTTCAGGTATTTCGTCCGAACGCTGTGTTGACAGACGGTGATGGGGCGGTCATATACGCGGCGCAGATCGGGAGCCGACGGCTTTCTATCTCAAGAGCTTGGTCTCGATCCCGACGGATAACTGGAGGGATGCCCGAGTGGTTAAAGGGGACGGACTGTAAATCCGTTGGCTCAGCCTACGTTGGTTCAAATCCAACTCCCTCCACCATTCCGTCAGAGGATCGACCAATCCGCGGGTATAGCTCAATGGTAGAGCAGCAGCCTTCCAAGCTGAATACGCGGGTTCG
>CAYNED010000303.1:0-3328 GCA_964396135.1 uncultured Neorhizobium sp. | reverse complement strand
TCAGGCGCCGGCGGCGGCTTGCTCGATGGCTGGGAGCAGTTCCTGGCTCAGCGTCCGCTCGTCGAAGGGCCCGACCTTCTTGTAGAGAATGGTCCCGTCCGCGCCGACGAGATAACTCTCCGGGATGCCATAGACGCCCCAGTCGATCGCGGCCTTGCCGTTCGGGTCGACGCCGATGGCGTCATAGGGATTGCCGAGTTCACCGAGGAACCGCAAGGCGTTGTCGTTGCGGTCCTTGTAGTTGATGCCGACGATCGTCAGGCGCTCGTCCTTGGCCAGCTCCTTCAGGATCGGATGCTCCTGACGGCACGGCACGCACCATGAGGCGAAGACGTTGACCAGCGTCAGCTTGCCGTCGATTGCCGCATCGGTCAGTGCCGGCGTGGCGGAGCCCGCCAATTCTGGCAAGGACAGCGACGGCGCCTTCTGCCCGATCAGCGCGGAAGGAATAGCGGAGATGTCGCGACCGTTGACGTCCTGGTCGTAGAGCATCTTGCCAGCAACGACGGCAAAGCCGGCAAAGACGAGCAGCGGCAGGAGGGCAAGCATGTAGCGGCCAAGGCCGCGGCGGCGGGCTGGAGCTTCGCTGTTGGTGGTCATTGCGCTTCCCCTGTTGGGGTGGAGGAGCGGCGACGGACGCCGGCGCGCTCCAGTTCCGCCAGTTCCTTCTGTCGCGCCTTACCGTCCCACCAGACCCAGCCGGCGACGATGGCGATTATGAGCGCGGAGACCGCGTAAGAAAGGGCGATATAGAATCCGTGGCTCATCTCACGCCTCCCTGCTGGCCATCCGGGCGGCCAGGCGGCGCTGGGCGCCGACGCGCCGGCGCCAGATCTCGTTGCGCATCGCCATCAGGTGCAGGGTAAAGAACAGGAGTGTGAAGGCGACAGCCATCACCAGGAGCGGGACGAGGAACTCCGGATCGATCGTCGGCCCATCGAGCCGCACGACGCTCGCAGGTTGGTGCAGCGTGTTCCACCACTCCACCGAGAACTTGATAATGGGAATGTTAACGAAGCCGACGAGGATCAGCACCGCGCTCACCCGTGCAGCCTTCGAGGGATCGTCCATCGCCCGGTTAAGCGCGATCAGCCCCAGATACATCAGGAACAACACGAAGACCGAGGTCAGGCGTGCATCCCAGACCCACCAGGTGCCCCACATCGGCTTGCCCCAGAGAGAGCCTGTGGCAAGCGCGATCAGCGTGAAGGCCGCGCCCAGCGGCGCGGCGGCCTTGTGGCTGACATCTGCCAGGGGATGGCGCCAGACCAGAGTGCCGATCGCAGACAGCGCCATCACCGTGTAGCACATCATCGATAGCCACGCCGCCGGCACGTGCACATACATGATACGCACGGTTGCGCCCTGCTGGTAATCGCCCTCCGTGGTGAAGCTGAGATAGAGCCCGATGGCAAACAGACCGATAGTCACACCGGCAAGCCACGGGATGATCCGCGCGGCCAGCGCCAGAAAGCGGGTCGGGTTGGCAAGGTCGCTGAACTTGGTGATGGCGAGGCTTTCGGTCATGAGGTCTTTCTAGGCGATCACGGCTGCGGCAGGCTTGATTCTAGTCAATCGCCGGCGTTTCGCAAAGCCAGCGCCGCACCCAGCGGGCCGATGACGGCAAAAAACAGCGTGATGGCCGACAATATCAAGAAAGGCGGCATAAACGGGGCAGGATCCTCGACGGCGGCATAGGAGGCGCTGACGCCGAAGATCAGCACCGGAATGGCGAGCGGCAGGACGAGGATCGAAACCAGCAGCCCGCCCCGCGGCAAGGCTACGGCAACGGCGGCACCCACCGCTCCGATGAAGGTCAGCGCCGGAGAACCAACCAGCAGCGTGAGAGCCACTGCGCCGATGGCTACCTCGCTCATGTTCATGAACAGCCCAAGCAGCGGGGAGGCAATGACCAAAGGCAGGCAATTGGCCAGCCAATGCGCCAGGCACTTGATCAGCACCGTCAACACCAACGGATGCTCCTGCATCAGGATCAGATCCAGCGAACCGTCCTCCCGCTCCGTCTGGAAAAGGCGGTCGAGGCCAAGAAGCGCGGACAGAAGTGCGCCGATCCAGACGATGGCGGGGCCGATGCGCGACAGTAGGTTGAGGTCAGGGCCGACACCGAAAGGGATCACGGCCACAACCGTCATGAAAAACAGGACCCCGATCAAGGCGCCGCCCCCGGCGCGAACGGAGAGTTTCAGGTCACGAAGGAGAAGCGCCATCATGACAGCACGCTCTCCGGCAGATCCGAAAAGCCCGTCATCTGCAGTTCCTGTGCATTATCCAAGCCCAGCGGTTGATGGGTCGCCGCCAGAAGCAGCCCTCCAGACTGGAGATGCCGCTTGATCACGTCGGTGAAGGTTTGTTCGGCACGGATATCAAGCGCCGCCGTCGGCTCGTCCAGAATCCAGATCGGCCTGTAGGCGACGAGCAGTTTGGCGAAGGCCATCCGTCGCTGCTGGCCGGCTGACAGGTAGCCGAAGGGAAGATGCGCGATACCGCCGAGCCCGACCATGTCGGCGGCTTCGGCAACGGAGGCACCGGTGCCGCCGGCGAAGTCACCGAAGAAGGTCTTCCAGAAGGAGAGATTTTCCGCCACGGTCAGCTCTGACTTCATGGCATTGCGGTGGCCGAGATAATGGCAGGCTTCGCCCGGGCGGCGCGTTTCACCTGGGCCGCTCCAGGTGACGCGGCCGGCATCAAGATGCAGGAGGCCGGCCACCGCGCGAAGCAGGGTGGACTTGCCCGAACCGTTGCGGCCCGTCAGAACCAGCGCATCGCCCGCGCCGAGATCAAAGGAAATGTTGGAGAAAAGCAGGTCTTCGCCACGCCTTGCGGCCAACCCTTGCGCCTTCAGCCGCATCGCGATGCCTTTGTTAGGATTTTAATTACCGGACCGAAAAAATTTGCGCGATTGCCACTTTAGCAGTCTGGAACCCTTCTTAGAAACAATCTATATGCTTCGCAACCACGCCAGCGACCGGCGTGATTATCATCTTGCGCCGAACCTGAAGACAAAAAAATCTTCTCGTGCGGACAGCGGAAATGGTCGTACCCGCATCCTGATGTGCAGTAGTGCATAGGCGTCCGCACGCGCGTGTTGGCTCTATAATCAGCGGGGTATTCCGTGACCAAATCTCTCGACAGCTTCAATTGTCGCTCCGTCCTCACCGTCGCCGGCAAGGACTATGTCTACTACAGCCTGCCCAAGGCGGAAGCGAACGGTCTCCCCGGCGTCTCGAAACTCCCCTTCTCGATGAAGGTTCTGCTCGAGAACCTGCTGCGCCACGAAGACGGCGTTTCTGTTACCAAGGACCAGATC
>CAYNED010000302.1:0-3329 GCA_964396135.1 uncultured Neorhizobium sp. | reverse complement strand
CCGCGGTGTCAGGTTCATGATCGTTCTGTACTCGCCATCAAATGTTCCAGACCTTCGGCACCGGTGCGCCATTTCGCAATACGGTAATTACCGGTACCAGCACTTTTCTGAGCTCGAAGCCGCTCGGAGCAATCAGTCGAACGACGAGCTTTCCCTGCCAGTGGCTGGCACCACCATTGGCAGGCCCCAGGGCATCCCGCACCTTCGGTAGCAGGGCTTCGGCAAGTGGACCGACATAAAGCAAGGTGGCAAAAGCCGTCTGCCCGGAAAGCGTCGCTGCATGCGAGGCGATCGTGGCGATCTCGTCATCGAAGCGCATGTCTTCGGCATGGACCAGCCGTCCACCACGCCGCACCCGCCAGCGATCACGGAACAGCCCGCGACTCAACCGCTCCCCCATCGCCTGCCGTCCCATAAGGACCGCCTCGACCGCCAGGAATTCCGATGTCTCGTGAAGATCGACCTCGAGCCGGCGGCTGAGCGATGAATTGTCGAAGAGGATGGTTTCCTGGGGCAACCAATGAACGGACGCAGCGGCCCCGACAGAAATTCTCGTTGAGACCGAGGCCGTATCGGCAGACGCCTTGTAGACCTTCTCATTGGCCTGAGTGGTGACGGTAACACGCGTGGAATCAGAGGCGGCGACGGACCATTCGATCACATCGCCGCCCGTCAGTCCCCCTGACGTATTGATAAGGATCGCCTCCATCTCGGGCGAGAACGTGTCAGGCAGGCGAATCTTCGCGCTGCCTTCCTGATAGAGTTCGGCAAGGCGTGTGCGCCCGTCGAAGAGCTTGGTTACAAGGCGCCCTTTGCCCCTTGCCCGCTGCGGCGCGCCTCGCTGGGCTGCTTGTTGCTGCTGCACGTTGTCCCCTGCGCCTCGGCACCGCCACCGGCGCCTGTTGTGGCGATCGCGCAGGTCCCATCAGCCATGGCGGCAGCGGGCACAGCCGTGGCAACGACATCCGAGCGGTCAGCCTTCTGGAAGAATTCCCACATCCGCTCCGCCGGATCAACACTGGGATTGAAGGACGGCTCGGCAACCGCGGCAACTTTCACCAGCCCCGCTTGAGCGTCGGCATTGGCTGCGATCACGTTCTCCGTCGCGCTCGGCTTCGGCCAGGCATGGGTACCGTCGGCGAACACGTAGGAAGCAATGCGCGCACCGCTCTTGCAGGTGTCGTAGACGCCATAGGTGACGCCGCTGACGGTCTCGACCTTGGCGCTGCCGCTGCAGCCGTCAAGCTCGCTCCAGCGCTGGAGGGCGGTCTTGAATCCATACTGCCAATAGGGCTTGCCACCGCCGGCGTAGGGGTTGGCGGTATCCTTCTCGCCGGCAAAGGCTATGATGGAGATCGGACGCGCTGGCGAACAGGATGTCGGATCAGGCCGCCAGCTACCCTCCACTTCAACCGGTGCACCGGCACGCAGCGAGTGGACGAAGCCAGCTGCGGCGAAATCGCTGTGACCGCTGCAGATGAAATGGGAGAGCATCCGCCCGCCGCCCGAATAGCCGGAGGCATAGATGTGGGCAGGATCGACGCAAAGCTCACGCTTCACTTGCGCCACGGCAGAGGAAATGAAACCCACCTCGTCAAGCCCGCCCTCCTTTTGCGTGACCAGCGGCACGTTCCAGGCATGGGTCCCCTCGAAATTGCCCGGCAGGCTTCCCTGGAGTGCGACGACGAGGAAGCCGTTCTTCTCCGCCACCTTATCCCAGGAGCTGCGGTTCAATTGACCGTTAGGATTGCTGTCGCTGCCGTGGAAGTCGAAAACCACCGGCAGCTTCTCTTCGCTCGTATAGGAAGACGGAACAAATACGACGCCGGAGCGTACCGCGTCTGTGGACTGGATGCTGAACTCGTGGCGACCCGGTTCCAGCGCCTGCCCGCAGCCTGCTGCGAGAGCAGCGCCCGCGCCAGCGCCCAAGAAAAAAGCTCCTATCGCCGTTGTGCGGATAAGAGCGTATAAGGAGCGTGAACCAGCCATGCCTGCAAATGCCATCGAGCGCCTCTTCATGGGTGCGGGAGAGCTCTGCGGAACGCCGCTGCTCTCAACGGCTGCGGTGATAGCATAAGCAGAAGATGGTTAATACGATTTGACCGAATAGAAGCCATGCGAATTCTTACCCCTAAACAGTAAGATGCCGCCTTGCTTCTGCCGTATCCAAGGTGTCAGCAAGTCCTTCGTGCACAATTTCGCCACGATCCATAATATAGACCTGATCGGCAAGCTCGCGGCAGAAGTCGAGATACTGTTCCACCAGCAAGATTGCCATGCCGGTGGAGTCACGTAGATAGCGGATGGCGCGGCCGATATCCTTGATGATGGACGGCTGAATACCCTCCGTCGGCTCGTCGAGCACAAGGATCTTGGGCCGCATCACCATGGCCCGGCCAATCGCCAACTGCTGTTGCTGCCCGCCGGAAAGATCACCGCCCCGGCGCGACAGCATGCTGCCAAGCACGGGAAACAGGCTGAAGATCTCGTCAGGGATGAAGCGGTCCCTGCGCGGAAGCGGCGCAAAACCGCTTTCCAGGTTTTCCTGAACCGTCAGCAGCGGAAAGATTTCCCGGCCTTGCGGCACATACCCAATTCCCTGCTTGGCCCGCGCATAGGGTGCCATGCCATCAAGGGACGCGTCAGCGAACGAGATCCTGCCGGCGCTGACCGGATGCTGCCCGGTAATCGCCCGCAGCAGCGAACTCTTTCCAACGCCGTTGCGGCCAAGAACGCAGGTGATCTTTCCCATCTCCGCCGTGAGTGAAACGCCACGCAGCGCCTGGGCTGCGCCGTAATGCAGGTTGATGGTGTCGACGGTCAGCATGGACGCTCTCCTTCTCGGCTACGCCTCAGCGCCCCAGATAATTCTCAATGACCTTCGGATCGCTCGACACGAAGTCGATCGATCCCTCGGCCAACACCGAGCCTTCAGCGAGGCACGTCACCTTCACGCCGAGATCGCGGATGAAGCCCATATCGTGCTCGACCACCACGACGGAGCGGGTCTTTGCAATCTCGCGCAAAAGGATGGCAGTCTCGGCGGTCTCGGCGTCCGTCATGCCGGCTACCGGCTCATCGACCAGGAGAAGCTTCGGTTCCTGGGCGAGCAGCATGCCGATCTCCAGCCACTGCTTCTGGCCGTGCGAGAGGTTGGCCGCGAGTTCGTCCTTCCGATGCGTCAAACGGATCGTCTGGAGGATTTCCTCGATGCGAGCCCGGTCTTCTCCGGTGAGCGTGTAGAACAGCGTGGCGAAGACGCCGCGGGAACGGTTCAGCGCGAGCTCCAGGTTGTCCCAGACGGTATGGCTCTCGAACACCGTCGGCTT
>CAYNED010000301.1:0-3356 GCA_964396135.1 uncultured Neorhizobium sp. | reverse complement strand
GTAGCCAAAGCGGGACGAGACCAGTGTAGGCACAGGTTTGGAGGGTGAGGACGAAGCTTTCGCGAAAAAGCTCTAAGTGCCTGCAGGTTTGAAGATAATTCTCCAACTTCCCCAGGCTCGCTCGAAGATCCTAGCCAAAATCGACCGCATGCAGTTGCGATCCATGGCGCTTCAGCCAGGCCTTCGCCTCGTCCGTGCGTGGGCAGAGCCGGCGGCACAGGGACCAGAATTCCGGGCCGTGGTTCATCTGGTCGAGATGCGCCACTTCGTGAGCGGCAAGATAATCGATGACAAAAGGCGGCGCCATGACGATACGCCAGGAGAAGCTGAGGTTTCCATCCCAGGAACAGGAGCCCCACCGGGAGCGCGTGTCTTTCATGGTAATGGACCTGACCGGCTTGCGCACCCCACGCGCGTGCAACTGAACCGCCGCTTCCAGATCCTTGCGCGCCTCCTTCTTGAAGAAGAGGGCAATTCGTCGTCCAGAATGTTCCGGCAGGCCGCTGACCCGGAGCACCGCCCTCCCCTCTGTCAGCCCTATCTCCGTCACGCCGCGGAGACTGCCGGTGTGTTCCACCTCATGCGCAACCCCGCGCAGCATGATAGAGGAGCCGTCTCGCAGAGACGATGGCGCCTCGGGGAACCGGGCGAGCTTGGTTAGCAACCAGCCTTGGTGGCGATCGAGAAAGTCATCGATTTCGTCTTTTTTTAGCCCGATGGGAACTGTCAGGCTCAAGCCCTTTGCGCCAGGTTCTATGCGCAAGGTGATACGGGTAGAGCGCGAATGCTCGCGGATTGTCAGCGGCATTGAACGGCTGCCGATCTGAAGCGTGCGCTTCTCGGCAGCCGGGGGCTTGCGGCGCGTACGAACTGGTTTCTTGAGGAGCGCGAACATCGTCTCTATCTAGACGATTCGAAGGTTGTAGAGACAAAAAACCGGCGCCAAAAGGCGCCGGTGATATAATGTTTCACGTGAATCCTCAGAGGTCGACAACGTCGCTCTGGCCGGAAGGTCGGTTCTTGCGCTCACGCATGAAGCGATCGAACTCTTCCTGATCCTTGGCGCGACGCAACTCACGCATATAGCTGTCGAACTCTTCGCGCATCTCGTCGAGCTTGCGGCGCTCTTCCTCGATGCGGTCAAGCTCCGCCTTTCGCCAGTCGTCGAACGCGACGTTGCCGGTCGAGAAATGCGTGCTGTAACGCGACTTTGCCCTGCGGCAGCCAGCGAACATGCCATCCGCCTTGCGGTTGGCATCGCGCTTGAAGCCTTGGAGCCTTTCGCCGAACATGATGTAGGCAAGCATGGCCAGGCCGAGCGGCCAGAAGACCACGAACCCGAGCACCATCAGGGCGATGGTGGCCGGCGTCCAATCCGGACGAATCAATGCAGACTGGTTCATCGGTGACACCCTTTCTTTGCCGGGCAGCCACATGCCGGCCGGTCAGGAATCGATTTGGGTGCGCTGAACTTGCGGTTCAAGATGACGTCTGACCGAATGTGAGAAGCTACTGATTTACCGCAAAGAATTCCATATGATCAGTCTCGCTTTCCGCCCTTGATGACCCGCTTGACCGGGCTCTTGCTCGTCGCGTTCTCTCCCGCATGCTCGGCGGCGAAGGCAAGAATTCGGGGCGCAATCTCCTTGCGGAAGCGCGAGCCGTTGAAGACACCGTAGTGCCCGACATCCGGCTGCATGTAATGCATCCGCTTGTCATCAGGAATGTTAGGCGTGATGGTATGGGCGGCGCGCGTCTGACCGAGGCCGGAAATATCATCGTTCTCCCCCTCGACGGTCAGAAGAGCAGTGTTGCGGATCTTCGTTGTGTCGACCAAGACGCCTCGGTGCATCATCTCGCCCTTCGGCAGGGCGTGCTTGATGAACACGGTCTCCACCGTCTGCAGATAGAACTCCTCCGTGAGATCCATCACCGCCAGGTATTCGTCGTAGAAGTCCCGGTGCCGCTCCGCTGAGTCGCCGTCGTTCTGCACGAGGTGCTCGAAAAACTCCTTGTGGGCGCTGATATGGCGGTCGAGGTTCATCGACATGAAACCCGAGAGCTGCAGGAAGCCGGGGTAGACCGGACGCATGAAGCCGGGGTGCGGCCAGGGGACATTCATGATGACGTTGTCGCGGAACCACTCGAGTGGCTTCTCCTGCGCCAGGTTGTTGACCGCCGTCGGATTCTCGCGGGTGTCGATCGGACCGCCCATCAATACCATGGAGGATGGCGCCAGCGGATCACCTGCAGCCTCCATGAGAGCGACAGCGGCGAGCACCGGCACAGAGGGCTGGCAAACGCCGATCACCTGCGTATTGGGCCCAATGTGGCGGATCATTTCGATCAGGTAGTCGATGTAGTCGTCCAGATCAAAACGTCCTGCAGCCACCGGGACCATACGAGCATCGATCCAGTCGGTGATGTAAATTTCAGCGTTGGGAAGAAGTGTTTCGACCGTTCCCCTCAGGAGCGTTGCGTAGTGGCCCGACATGGGGGCGACAAGGAGCAGCTTTTGATCCGGCGTGCGCCCGGGCGGCAACTGACGGCGAAAGTGAATGAGATCGCAGAACGGCTTCGACCAGACGATATCTTCGGTGACCTTGACGGTTTTGCCATCGACGACAGTGGTGGAGAGACCGAAGTCCGGCTTGGCGTAGCGCCGCGTCATGCGCTCAAACAACTCAAGGCTCGCGGCCATGGCGCGCCCAGCGGGGGTATAGGACAAAGGGTTGAGTGGATTGGAGTGAACGAGCTTCATCGCATCCGCCGCAGCCCTGAAGGGCGCAATCGCTGCGTGGTTCATCTCGTAAAGCTGGTAGATCATGGAAGTGCCGCCTTTCGTCAGGCCCGATGTCATTTCCAACACGGAGCCCGTGCTCTCGGGTTCAGGAGCAATGGGAGAGGCTAGCAGGTTTGGATTGCAGTGCAACATCAGACGGGACCGATCCACTCAAGAGAAATGCCAGACGCAAGCGCCTGGCATTCACAATGGCACGGGAGGGTTTAAGGTTCCGCTCCGTGAAGGCCGCTAACGATCCGCGACGAAGGTCTGCCGCTGGCTACCTAGACCTTCAATCCCTAGTTCGACCACATCGCCCGCCTTCAGGTAGCGCGGCGGCTTCATCCCCATCCCGACGCCGGGAGGCGTGCCCGTGGAAATGACGTCACCTGGGTGGAGCGACATGAATTGGCTGAGATAGGAAACAACAAAGGCGACGCCGTAGACCATGGTCTTGGATGAGCCGTCCTGCATCGTCTCCCCATTCACCTTCAGCCACATGCCGAGGTTCTGCGGGTCAGTGATCTCATCCTTGGTGACAAGCCAAGGGCCAATCGGGCCGAACGTGTCGCAA
>CAYNED010000300.1:0-3357 GCA_964396135.1 uncultured Neorhizobium sp. | reverse complement strand
CGCCATCGACAGGCCGATGGTCGCAAGGAATTCCCTTAGGGTTTCCTGTTTCGAAAGCGCCGGTGCGTCGTGGACACGGTAGACCAGCGGCTGACGCTTTTTTTCAAGCGTCTCGGCAGCCGCAACATTGGCCTGGATCATCATTTCTTCGATCAGCTTGTGCGCATCAAGCCGCTCAGGCACGTGAACCCGATCCACCGTGCCGTCAGGCTTGAGGATGATCTTGCGCTCCGGCATGTCGAGTTCAAGCGGCTGGCGCCGATCTCGGCCGCGCTTCATGGTGGCGTAGGCGTGCCAGAGCGGTTTCAGGATTGGCTCGAGGAGCGGCCCCGCCTTGTCGTCCGGTCTACCGTCTATGGCCGCCTGCGCCTGCTGGTATGACAGCTTGGCTGCACTCTTCATCATGATGCGGTGGAACGTATGGCTCGCCTTGCGGCCCTCTTTCGAGAAGACCATGCGAACAGCGAGAGCAGGGCGGTCCTCGCCTTCGCGAAGTGAGCAGAGATCGTTGGAGATCCGTTCCGGCAGCATCGGCACGACCCGATCGGGGAAGTAGACGGAGTTGCCGCGCTTCAGGGCCTCACGATCAAGCGGGGAACCGGTTCGGACATACCAGGAGACATCGGCGATCGCGACGGTGACGATGACACCGTCGCGATTGTCGGGCGATGGGTCCGCTTCGGCATAAACTGCGTCGTCGTGATCCTTGGCATCGGCAGGATCGATCGTGATGAGAGGCACATGCCGCCAGTCTTCGCGGTTTGCGATCGGCGCCGGGCGGGCTGCGTCTGCGGCATCAAGTACCGCCTGCGGAAAGACGTGCGGGATGCCATGCGCATAGATTGCGATCATCGAGATCGCCTTTTCCGATCCGACGGAGCCGACCACGGAAAGCACACGCGCACGCGGCAATCCCAAGCGGCCGTTGCGGGCAACCTCCACCTCCACCAGGTCGCCGTCCTTGGCCTCGCCAAGTCCGTCGCTGTCGATCACCATCTCTTCGCCGCGTCGCTCAATCGGCATCAGCCGGATCTCGTGTTCGGTCATCCGCACAACGCCAAGGGAGGCGCCCTTGCGCCGGTCGATGATCTTGATGACGCGCGCCGTATAGGCCGGACCGCTGCGATCCTTGTTGGCAAAGATCTTGGCCAGGATGCGGTCATTCAAGCCCGCGGCGGGGGTCTTTCCCTTGCCTCTGGCCTGCGAAGACTGCCTGATAAGGACTGCGGGGGCGGTTCCGTTTTCCTCAGGCCATTCCGCCGGCCTGCCGATCAGCTCCCCGTCCTTGTCGCGCGTCGTGATGTCAAGCACGGTCACGGGCGGCAGGGCCCCGGGACGCGACAGCGACTTGCGCCCTTTCTTCAGCAGGCCCTCATCTTCCAGCTCCCGCAGAAGCTGCTTGAGCTCGATCCGCGTCTCGCCCTTGAGGCCGAACGCCTTGGCGATGTCGCGCTTTGACGCGTGATCGGGATTGTCGGCAATGAACTCCAGAAGGACATCCCGCGGCGGAACGGCGCCATGGATGATCGCGGTCCCTTCCGATGTTGCCTTGCCGACCGAGGTCGATTTTGAGGGGCGGTTGTCGCGCGGTTGTCTCGTCACGTAGCGCTCTTCTTTGCTTTCGGTGCCGCTTTGGCCTTTGCCTTTGGTTTAGCGGCTGCCTTCGTCTTCTTTGCCGCCTTGTCTCCCGTGGCGGCTTTCGCGGCTTTGGCCGGGGCCTTCTTGCCGGTTGCTGCCTTGCCGCCCTTTTCGACGATCAGAGCCATGGCCTCGTCCATCGTCACCGACTGCGGGTCTTTGCCCTTTGGCAGCGTCGCATTGACCTTGCCCCAGTTGACGTACGGTCCGTAGCGTCCGTCGCGCACAGTGATCGCGCCACCGTTCGGGTGGTCGCCCAACGTCTTCAGGGCAGCGGGTGTTCCCCGACCGCGACCGCCGGGCCCTTTGCTCTGCTTCTCGGCGATCACCGTCACGGCGCGATTAAGGCCGATGGTGAAAACGTCTTCAATGGTTTCCAGGTTTGCGTAGCCACCGTCGTGCAGGAGGAACGGGCCGTAGCGCCCGAGCCCTGCGGAAATCATCTTGCCCGACTCCGGGTGTTGACCGATGTCGCGCGGCAGGCTGATGAGCGCCAGCGCCTTCTCATGATCGATGTCTTCCGGCTTCCACCCCTTCGGTAGCGACGATCGCTTCGCTTCCTTGCCTTCGCCGCGCTGGATGTAAGGCCCGAATCGTCCGGAACGCAGCGTCAGTTCCTCGCCGGTGTGCGGGTCGGCACCCAGGGCCTTGGGCTCGTTCAATCCGCTGGCGTCGGCTTCGTTGCCTTCGGAAGACAACTGCCGGGTAAAATTGCACTCGGGATAGTTCGAGCAGCCGACAAAGGCGCCGTATTTACCGAGCTTCAAGGACAGTTGCCCGGTACCGCAGACCTGGCAGATGCGCGGATCGCTGCCGTCTTCCCGCTTGGGGAAGACGAGCGGCGCAAGTGCTTCGTTCAGGGCGTCGAGGACATTCGTGACCCGCAGTTCCTTGGTATCTTCGATCTGGGCGAAGAAGTCTTTCCAGAACTCCCGGAGAACCTGCTTCCAATCCAGTTCGCCGGCAGAGATCTTGTCGAGCTTTTCTTCGAGATCGGCAGTGAAGTCGTACTCGACGTATTTGGTGAAGAAGTTCTCCAGGAATGCAGTAACCAGGCGACCCTTCGCCTGCGGGATGAGCTTGCGCTTGTCCATCGTCACGTATTCGCGGTCACTCAGCGTCTTGAGTGTGGCGGCATAGGTCGATGGACGCCCTATGCCGAGCTCCTCCATCTTCTTGATGAGCGAGGCTTCCGAGTAACGCGGCGGCGGTTCGGTGAAATGCTGGCTCGCGTTTACCTTGTTCTTGTCAAGCTTCTCCCGGGCATTGATCTCCGGCAGCCGGCCATCTTCGTCGTCATCCTCGCTCTTGTCGCCTTCCTCGCGGCTATCGACATAGGCGCCGAGGAAGCCGTCGAAGCGGATGACGGAGCCGACCGCACGAAGGCCTGCGTTTTCCCCGGCATTGTCGGCAGCGATCTCGACAGTTGTGCGCTCGATCTCGGCGGATGCCATCTGGCTGGCGATGCCACGCTTCCAGATCAACTCATAAAGACGCGCCTGATCCGCATCGAGGTAGCGGCGCACCTTGTCCGGGGTGCGGTTGAAGTCGGTGGGACGGATCGCCTCGTGCGCTTCCTGGGCGTTCTTCGCCTTGGTTGAATAGAAGCGCGGCTTCTCTGGCAGATAGCGTTCACCGAATTGATCACGAATGGCGAAGCGAGCCGCATCGATCGCTTCGGGTGCCATCTGCACGCCGTCGGTTCGCATATAGGTGATC
>CAYNED010000299.1:0-3365 GCA_964396135.1 uncultured Neorhizobium sp. | reverse complement strand
GATCATCTTAGTAGTCCTTCATTTGCCAGAACGCGGTTTCAGCATTCTGGTTCCAACTTGCCTGTGGAAGGCCTTCATCACACCCTGCGCTATCAGATTGCCTCAATTTCGGCCGGCTGTTGCGAAGGCATGATCTCGCTTTCCGGTTCGGTCTCCCGCCCAGTGACCGCATAAAAGCATGTACGCAATGAAACGCGCTTGAACGCCTCGTTCATCTGGCATTCATCTTCCGCGGACTTGCGGAGCTTCTCCGTCCGTGACACAAGGCGAAAAAGCAGACGGCGGACAAATGACGATCGCATTCTACCCTGGTTCTTTCGATCCATTGACCAATGGCCATCTGGACGTGTTGATGCAGGCCCTGCAGGTCGCCGACAAGGTGGTCGTTGCGATCGGCGTCCACCCCGGAAAGGTGCCGATGTTCAGCTTTGCGGAGCGAGCAGCGCTGATCCGCTCCTCGATTGCAGAGGCATTGCCTTCGAGGGAAGCCCCGATCGACGTCATTTCCTTCGACAACCTGGTGGTTGACGCCGCACGTGCGCAGGGCGCTAGCCTGCTGATCCGTGGCCTGCGCGATGGAACAGATCTGGATTACGAGATGCAGATGGCGGGGATGAACCGGCAAATGGCACCGGACATCCAGACCGTTTTTCTTCCGGCCGGCGTTGCATCGCGGCCTATTACGGCCACATTGGTTAGGCAGATCGCCGCAATGGGCGGTGACGTCGGGGCCTTTGTTCCCACGCCCGTCCTCCTGGCCATGAAGGACAAGCTGCAACGCTGACTTCCCATACTGGAGACCCTATGAAATCGATCCGTCTCGCCGTCGCAGGCGCCCTTGCATTCGCATCTCTGGCAATTCCCGCATTTGCTGCCGAGGATGATTTCCTGACAATTCAGTTGAAGGACGGCCCCGTGGTCCTTGAATTGCTCCCGGAAATTGCCCCCAAGCATGTGGAACGGATCAAGACGTTGGCCGATGACGGTGAATATGACAACGTCGCTTTTCACCGGGTCATCGAAGGTTTCATGGCGCAGACCGGCGACGTAGAGTTTGGCGACATGGAAGAAAGCTTCAACCCTGATCGTGCAGGAACGGGAGGCTCCAAGCTGCCTGACCTGCCAGCTGAGTTCTCCAATACTCCGTTCGAGCGCGGCACTCTTGGGATGGCGCGATCGCAGGATCCAGATTCAGCGAATTCCCAGTTTTTCATCATGTTTGACGAAGGTTCTTTCCTCAACGGTCAGTATACTGTTGTCGGAAAGGTCGTTTCCGGTATGGAGAACGTCGACAAGATCAAGCGCGGCGAAGGTGGAAACGGTGAAGTCTCCGACCCCGACCGCATGATCAAGGTTTCCGTCGGAAAAACAAATTGATACTGCGGCAACGGCCGCAAGATATGAAGGAGAAGGCAATGGCCGAGATCAAGGATCCGGAGAACACCCTCATCATGGAAACCACCAAGGGCAAAGTTGTCATCGCGCTGATGCCAGACCTTGCTCCCGGTCATGTCGCCCGTATCAAGGAACTGGCACGCGAACAGGCTTATGACGGTGTTGTTTTCCACCGGGTGATCCCCGACTTCATGGCCCAGACCGGTGATGTGGAGTTCGGCAAGAAAGGTGGCGCAAAATTCAACGCTTCGCGCGCCGGCATGGGCGGCTCAGACAAGCCCAACCTGAAAGCAGAGTTCTCCGCGGTTCCCCATGTACGCGGCACGTGCTCGATGGCGCGGTCGCAGAGCCCGGACTCGGCCAACTCGCAGTTCTTCATCTGCTTCACCGACGCGCCTTGGCTCAACAAGCAGTACACTGTGTGGGGCCAGGTCATCGAAGGCATGGACAATATCGATCAGATCAAGAAGGGCGAGCCCGTTCAGGACCCGGACTCGATCGTATCCGTGAAGGTGGCGGCGGATATCGCTGCCTGATCTGCTTCTGCATGAGCAAACCAAGCGCTCCGGCAAGACCGGGGCGCTTTTCTTTTGCGGCATCTGCGACTATGTGCGGGGACCTGCCATTGCCAGCGAGAGCCGAGCCGCCGAGACCAGATGCGCGTAGACCTTTTCGACTTCGACCTCCCGGACGAGAACATTGCCCTGCGGCCCGCCAGTCCGCGTGATAGCGCTCGACTGCTTGTGGTGCGGCCGGACCCGCCCATCGTCCTAGATGATCTTAAGGTACGCGATCTGCCGGGGTTGCTCCGACGCGGCGACGCGCTTGTTTTCAACGATACGCGCGTGATCCCCGCGCAGCTTGAAGGCCAGCGCGTGCGGGAAGGCGGAAGCGAGCTTCCCGTATCCGCCACGCTTCATATGCGCGTCGGTCCCGAAAGATGGAAAGCTTTTGCGAGACCCGGCAAACGCATCAAGGAAGGCGATCGCATCCTCTTCGGGCACAGTGGCGACGCGTGTCTGCTGGGCACGTTGAATGCCACGGTCGAAGCCAAAGGTGAGGGGGGCGAGATCACGCTCCTGTTTGATCTGTCGGGACCTGCTCTCGACGAGGCCATCATGGCGGTCGGGCATATTCCGCTGCCGCCCTATATCGCCGATAAGCGCCCGGAGGACGAGCGTGACCAGGTCGATTACCAGACGATCTATGCTCGCGAGCAGGGAGCCGTCGCTGCCCCGACTGCCGGCCTGCATTTCACGCCTGAACTCTTTGCAGCGCTCGATGCTGCCGGGATCGAACGGCACTTCGTCACGCTGCATGTGGGGGCGGGGACGTTCCTGCCGGTGAAGGCTGACGACACGGATGAGCACAAGATGCACGCCGAGATCGGTCACGTCAGCGCGGATACCGCGCAACGGCTGAATGCGGTGCGTGCACGGGGCGGGCGTATTGTTTCTGTCGGCACGACATCTCTGCGGCTGCTGGAGAGCGCCACGACCGACGACGGCGTCATTAAAGGCTGGAGCGGTGCCACCGGCATCTTCATCACGCCCGGCTACCGTTTCAAGGCTGTGGACGTGCTGATGACGAACTTCCATCTCCCGAAATCGACGCTTTTCATGCTGGTTTCCGCCTTCAGTGGCTTCGAAACCATGCGCAGCGCCTATGACCACGCTGTTCGCGACGGCTACCGCTTTTATTCCTACGGCGATTCCAGCCTGCTCTTTCGGAAAACAGAATGACAGACACGTTCCAGTTTACCCTCAAGGCCACCGACGGCGGCGCGCGCCTCGGCGAAGTCAGCATGCCGCGCGGATCTGTCCGCACACCGGCCTTCATGCCGGTCGGCACGGTTGGCACTGTCAAGGCGATGTATCTCGCCCAAGTGCATGAGACAGGCGCGGACATCATCCTCGGCAACACCTATCACCTGATGCTTCGGCCGGGAGCGGAGCGCGTTGCTCGGCTGG
>CAYNED010000298.1:0-3371 GCA_964396135.1 uncultured Neorhizobium sp. | reverse complement strand
TAGGCACAGTGTCGTGGGACGTGGTTGAGGTGGCGGGATTGGCCAGCGACTGGCTTGCGGTGGCCGAGCGTGACGACGATACTGTCATCGAAGTCTTCGCCTGCCGGACCAACGCAGCAACTGAAGCCGTGCTGCGGTACTAAGACGCCCGAGACGCCGACACGACCCTCCTCACCACGACCCTGCTGGCGGTCATCTTCGGGACAGTCGCAGCGGCCATAACTTAGGCGTAGGCGACCCAGCCGCGGAACGTGTAACCGGCGTAGAAAAGCACAGGCTTGGCAAAACCCGCCTGCCGCAACAGCTCCACCTCCTCTTCGTCGGTCAGAAGCAATAAGCGCTCAGCCATTGCTTTGGCCGAGGCGGCGGCCTTGGCAGGGTCCCCTTCACTCCCTGCCGCAAACACCACCGAGCGGGCTAGCCATTCTTCCGGATCTGCCCCCGCCGGGCAGCCATGATGGGCGACCACTAGAGGCGCGCCGGGCTTTAGCCGATCCCTCAACTGCCGCAACACCTGCAAGCGTTCCGTCCGATCGAGAAAGTGGAACGTCAAGAGACAGGTCGCACTGTCGAACCTCTCGGATGGTGCGTCCTCGATGTAACCTTCGACGAGATGCACACGGTCCAGCAACGGCCCAAGGGTCATTGCGGCCAAATCGAGCTTTTGTCTCGAGGGATCCACCCCGACAATGGTCCAGTTCGGTCGCTCGCTTGCGAATGTCTTCAGCTCCAGCCCGCCGCCGGCGCCCAGGACGAGAACTCGGGCATCCTGGGGCGCCTGCTCCGACAGCAAGATCAGCGCCATGCGGTGCAGGTCCAAAAAGCCTGGTACGCGCTGCGGGGTTGAATTGACATAGGTTCCCACGAGCGCTGGATCATTGAACGGCGCTTGTGCACTCGCAGTTGTATCATCCGCCATTTGGTCTGTCTCCCGATCGCCGTGCAGGCAGGTTCAAACTGGTTGAGGGCCTAATAAGGGATGGTCCGAACAGGGGACCTTAAAGATTCAAGCAGACGGCGCGATTCGCCACATGAAGGAAAGGCTCCTGCGGCGATGAAGTCATGAAACGCTCGGCATAGGAGACCGGCTGCATGCACACGTCCCGCCACGGTCTTAGCCCCGCCTCTCTCTGACCGGATCCGGTGTTCAGATCGCTCGGCGCATGTTCTTCCCTCCGGAAGCACCAGTTTGAGCGTCCCCTCTGGAGCCTTCGCCGGTGCATTGCAGTTATCAAGCAAGCAGCTACTTCTGTAGACTCGGCCGCCGTGGCGCCTGCCAATTGGCCGAACATGTTGAGGAGCAAGTATGACCCAGATCCTTGAGATGTTAAGCCTGACGCAGCCGGTTCTGGAAATCGTCATCCGAAGTACGATTGGCTTCCTCGCATTGCTGGCACTCATTCGCATCGTGCCAAAGCGAAATGCTGGAAGAATCTCACCCAACGACATGCTTATCCTCATCGTCGTGGGTACAATCGGAGCCGACGCCATCGCGGGCGGGTCCACCTCCGCAGGCGATCTCATCCTTATGACAGCAGTGGTGCTGGCCTGGGGTTACGTGTTCTACCTGCTTGAGTATCACGTACCGGCCTTTGCGCGGTTGATGCGTCACGAGCAGACTCTGTTGATCAAGAATGGCCGTTTCCTGCGCAGGAACATGCGCCAGGAACTGGTGACCGAGGAAGAGATGCTGTCGGTGATGCGACTCGAAGGAATAGCCTCGGTGGCGGAGGTGCGTTCGGCTGTTCTGGAGGCCGATGGGGAGATCAGCATCCTCAAGAAGAGCCCAGGCGCGGACGAGACATTGCCTTCGGTTAGATGAAGCGCCTGATCAGCCGCGAGGCTACCGAGCTGCGGTGCGGCGCGCCATCTTCGCGCAGCCGCCCTGGCTGCTGGGTGTCGGAGCCGTCGCGCGGATACTCAAGTACTGCCACTAGATTTTGCGAAATGGCGGAGAGGATGGGATTCGAACCCACGATACGCTTTTGACGTATACTCCCTTAGCAGGGGAGCGCCTTCGACCACTCGGCCACCTCTCCGGTGCGGCTTGATTATGTCGGATGGATAGGGATTGCAAGGCTCTTTTCGCGCCGCGCTGGGAAATGTCGCGACGGGCCGCGGTATTCTTCGCAGGCAGTTCAGTAGCCTGCGACACCTGGCATTTGCGGAATGCCTCGGCCGTAGCGGCCGGCCAGTCGGCGAAGCACGAGGGCAAATTCGGCAACATCGGAGCCGACTGCAACGAACCGTGCGCCGAGATCGATGTAGCGAAGGTTGAGTGCCTCGTTGAAGGTCAGGATACCGGCCGCCTTTCCGGCGTTGGTGATGGTCCCGATGGCCTTCTCGATCACCTCCTGCACCTCCGGCGCTTCGATGCGCCCGATATAGCCCATATCGGCTGAGAGATCCGCCGGGCCAATGAAGACGCCATCAATGCCCTCGACAGCTGCAATATTCTCAAGATCGGCAATGGCCGCCTGCGTTTCAGCCTGCACCAGAAGACAGATCTCGTCGGCCGCCGTTTCCGTGTAATCGGCAATCGTGTTGAAGGCGGATGCGCGCGCCACGGCCGCGCCCACCCCGCGGATGCCATGGGGCGGATAACGCACCGCGCTCACCAGTGCGCGCGCCTGCTCGGCGGAATCCACCATCGGCACGAGCAGCGTACGCGCGCCCGCATCAAGCAATTGCTTGATCATCCACGGCTCCCCCATCGGCGGGCGAACAACAGCCTCTGCGGGGGAGGCTGCCAGCGCCTGGAGCTGGGCAATGATGCTTCGCAGGTCGTTCGGACCATGCTCGCCATCGATCACCAGCCAGTCGAAGCCGGCAGTGCCTGCCAATTCCGCCAGGAGCGGCTCCCCCGTGTTCAACCAGAGACCGATCTGCGGCCGACCCTCGCGAAGAGCGGCCTTGAAGAGGTTCTTGGGAGCGGGCATGGCAATATCCTAGGCAAGCAGTTGTTTGAGGTCGGCGGCTGGGTCGGCGAGCACCGCTTTGTTGGGCTCAATGCCATTGTCGAGAAGCTTCTTGCCCGTGACATAGGCCTTGGCATCATTGATGGCGTCGACTGCGATGAAACCACCATCGCGGAAGTACCAGATCGAAGCGCTGCCGTCGCGCATTCCGGGCCGGACCAGGGTTTCATCATATCCGAGGTTGAAGCCCGCGATTTGCAGCTTGATGTCATACTGGTCCGACCAGAACCATGGCTTCGGCTGGTATGGTTCCTGTCCCCCGGCCAGCACAGACGCGATCGCCTCCGCTTGGTCCACAGCGTTGGGAACCGATTCAAGGCGAATGGTCTGGCCCTTCCACGGCAGAAGCGTGCAGTCGCCGGCGGCGACGATCGCAGGATCAGAGGTGCGCCC
>CAYNED010000297.1:0-3388 GCA_964396135.1 uncultured Neorhizobium sp. | reverse complement strand
TTCTCGTATTCGGTCATGTCTGAAGCCATCTCACCGTCCTTTCAGGTGCGTGATACTCAGCGTCTTGTTTTTAAGCAGTCGGTGGGGCCCGATGCCGTACAGACTCCTCCCTTGGCGTTCTCGATTTTGATTTTCCGGCCGGGACACGTCGTGTGCCTCGTATTAAATATTGGCTCAATTCCACTTCTGTGTGGGAATTAACCAAGTGTCCGGGATTTAGGGCCCTTTTGTTGCCTGCAGGGCGGCGTGGCGATAGAAGATCGCTCGTCTTCATATCCTGCCTGGGCGACTTTGATGGACGCTATCCGATTCGACGAGATTTCACGAGCCCTCGAGGTCGATGCCTCGATCGAGCAATGCGTCGAATTGGTCGGACGTCTTCAGTTCCGGCTCCGCAACGCTGTCGTCGAAGCGCTGACCGCCGTCCGCTCGAAGCTTCTCGCCGAGCGGCGCATCTGTCCCCATTGTTCCAATGCTTCCGTCCATCGCCACGGACGTGACGCTCGCGGTAGACAGCGCTTCATTTGCGTAGGTGAAGATGGTTGCGGTCGTTCTTTCGGCGTTTTGCAGGGCACGGTTTTCCACCGCATGAGAAAGCCGGAAGTTTGGCTTCCCTACGCCGAACGCCTTCTCGAAGGCATCTCCCTAACCCGAATCTCGGAGGCTGGCATCGGCATCAGCCGACACACGGCATGGCGCTGGAGGCATCGCCTGCTGCCTGCCATGGCCATTGAGCCGCAACCTGTTCTGTCTGGCATCGTCGAAGTCGACGAGACATATTTTGTCAAGAGTTTCAAAGGGCACAGGGGCTGGAAGAGAGGGACGCCTCCGGCGCTTCGGCCGCCCCGCTACCGCGGCAGCGGCGCGCTGCGCCGAGGTCTCTCGGATGAGCAGGTACCCATTCTGACCGCCGTGGACCGGTCCAGGAACCATCGCGATACAGTTCTACTGCGACGAGACAAGGCGACGATCCTCAAGGACCTTCGACCGTTCATTGCGAGAGGATCGTTGATCTGCTCCGACGGCTTTCACGCCTACAGAGAACTCGCCAACCAGACCTCCAGCGAACACCACGTGATAGAGTTCGATCCGCCGACCGCAGACGAGAAGGCAGCGGGCCTTCCAAGAGGAAGGCCGGGCGCGCTGGGCCTCGGCCGCGTCAATTACTGGCACGAGTTGATGGCCACCAGGTTCAACAGAATCCACCGCGGGGTCTCAACAAGATACCTGCCCCACTACCTCACTATGCTGGCCACCCGCTATGCGGAAAAACTGGACCCGAAAGACGCTCTGCAGCGCATTATGCGCACGTCACTCGAGTCTCACACGTGACAATACCAACACGTATGTGGAATTGAGCCAAAAACTTTGAGAGGTTTCGCATGTGCGTGGGCTCTCCTTTTTGTTGGATCTCCCAACCCTGCCGGCTTCCGGTGGCGGCGCCTCGGCATGTCTGCGCTCTGGTAATTATCTGCCTTTTCCGCCATATACGGCCAAACACGGGCATCGCCCTACAGGATCGAAGGCAATGGCAGGACTGGTCGAATTCGCAAAGATGAACGGGCTTGGCAACAAGATCCTGGTCGTCGACATGCGCGGTCGGTCGGACGTCGTAACCCCGACTGCAGCTATCACCCTCAACGCTGATCCGGCCACGCAGTTCGACCAGATCATGGCGATCCATGATCCGAAGGCTGAAGGCACGGATGCCTGGATCGACATCCTGAACTCGGATGGCTCCAAGGCGCAAGCCTGCGGCAATGGCACGCGCTGCGTAGTGCAGGCGTTGGCCGCCGAAACAGGGCGCAAGGCCTTCACCTTCCAGACGGTCGCGGGCATCCTGAACGCCCGGGAGCACGACGATGGCTCGATCTCCGTCGATATGGGCAAGCCGGTCTTCGCCTGGAACCGGATTCCGCTGTCGGAGGAGTTCTTCGACACCAGCCGCATCGAGCTGCAGATCGGCCCGATCGATGCGCCGGTCCTACACTCCCCCTCCGCCATGTCGATGGGCAATCCGCACGCGATCTTCTGGGTCGACAAGGACCCGATGGCGTTCGATCTGGAACGCTTCGGGCCGCTTCTGGAAAACCACCCGATGTTCCCCGAGAAGGCAAACATCACGCTGGCCCAGGTCACCTCGAAGGAGTCTCTGCGCACCCGCACGTGGGAGCGCGGCGCCGGCTTGACGCTCGCCTGCGGCTCTGCCGCCTGCGCCGCCGCAGTGTCCGCCGCCCGCACCGGTCGCACCGCTCGCACCGTCACTATCGATGTCGCGTCGAGCCCGATCCGCCAGCCGCTGGTGATCGAGTGGCGCGAGGACGACCACGTCATCATGACCGGGCCTGCGGAATGGGAATGGTCTGGCAAGGTGGATCCGCAGACGGGAGCGTTCACGCGCGACGAGGAGCCGGAGGTTCAGGCTCGTTGACTGCGGCAGCTACCTTGGCCGCGCAAGCGAACAGCAACCCGATCACCGGCTCAAATGGCATACCTGTAGAAGAGCAGTTCGCCACGGCGCAGGCTGCATAAGGAAAAGACATGGCGCTTGGCTTCATCAAAAAAGTCTTCACCTTCGGCAAGGACAAGCCTGCCGGGGATCAGGCGCCGGAAGAGCAGCTGACGGCTGCAGAAGCCGCGGCACTCGACGCAGAGATTGAGCCGCATGCCCATAAGGAGGATCTGCCGGTCTCCCCCGTCGATCCCGTGGCAGATTTGGAGACGGATACCGCAGGCGGCCCCGCCCCCGATGACCCGGCGGACGATCTGCGGGAAGAGGATGAGGTTGGTGAGGAGGAACTTCCGGCTCTGCTTCCTGGCGTGGAAGACACGATCGACATGGGGCTTGTGCCTTTGTCCTTGCTGGAAGCAGAAAGCGAGGCAGGAACGGATGCCTCGCCGGTGTCTGAGCCCATCCTGCCGCGAGGCTTTTCAACGCGCGCCGAAGCTGTGCCAGAGCCTGAAGCCGTTGCCCCGCGGCTGACGTGGTACCAGCGCCTGCGCGAAGGGCTGGCACGGACGTCATCCCAGCTCACCGGCCAGATCACGGCGCTCTTCACCAAGCGCAAGCTGGACGACGAGACGCTGGAGGACCTGGAAGACCTGCTGATCCAATCCGATCTCGGCGTGGAGACCGCCATGCGCATCACCGGCGCCTTGTCCTCGGAACGGTATGGCAAGGACGTGACCGGCGAGGATGTGTCGCGCATCATGGCCGCCGAAATCAGCAAGGTGCTGGCGCCCGTCGCAAAGCCACTGCAGCTCGACCTCAACCACAAGCCGCATGTCATCCTGGTGGTCGGCGTCAACGGCACCGGCAAGACCACCACGATCGGCAAGCTGGCAGCAAAATTGTCCGGTTCCGGACTGAAGGTCATGCTGGCCGCCG
>CAYNED010000296.1:0-3405 GCA_964396135.1 uncultured Neorhizobium sp. | reverse complement strand
AAACGCCTCCGGCCATGCCGCGAGATTGTCGCGCCCGGCGCGCCAGTTCCGGTCATCGAAACGTAGATCGAGATAGCTCAGGAGCGCGGCCAAGGCGAAATGTCCGCCATGCAATTTCTTGCTCGTCTTGGGCAGATGGCCGTTGAGATGGTCGAGCCCGCGGCTGACCTTGTCCCACTGCTTGTCGATCCAGGGCTGGTGGACCCGGTCTTCCGGGCGGCTACGGCGCTCGTTCATGATCGCCAGCAGGCTGTCCATCATTCCGTCGCACAGCGCTTCCAAAACCTCCGCATCGGTGCGCTTAGGGTCCTTCTTCGGATAAAGCATGCCGCCCGAGAGCCGGTCGAGGTAATGCATGATGGCCACGCTGTCATAGATCGGCGCTTCGCCGTCTCGCAGAAGCGTCGGTATCTTGCCGAGAGGATTGTTGGTCAGCAACTCCGATGGATTGTCCCCGGTATTGACGGCTTGCGTCGTGATCTCGATACCGGCCTGCCGGGCGGCCATCCGAACCTTGGCGGCATAAGGCGAGGCGGGGGAATACAAAAGCTTCATGGGCGTGTCCTTGGCATTTGAGAGTTTAACGGATGGGTGGCAGCTCGATGGGGTTCAGTCGGCAGCCACTCCGATCCACCTCGCGGCAATCTCGAAACTGTAGATCCTTTGTCAGACAGATGCGGATCTCTTCCAACTGCCGGCCCTCGCAGCTTGCTGCGATCCCCTGCTTCGTCATCTTCGGGTTGGCAGCAACAAACATCTCCTCGATCTCCTCGGCCGAAAGCGAAAGGCCGCTCTTGCCGCTGGACAGTTCCGGCGGAATTTGAACCCGATCGAAGGCCCGTCGCGTCGTCGTCAGGTAGTCGCGCTGGCTAAGGCCTGTGCAGCTTCCATGCTTGCGCCACTGGTGGCCGATGAGCCCCATAGAGGGCATGATGTCGAACACCGTTTCCCCGAGCACCTGCGGTACGCGTTGTGGTTCGCGACTGGCGCAGAACTGCGGATAGCCTCGCTCGTGCTGCGGCCACAGACCATGCACGACGAATGCATGGCGGCCCTCGCCATCGCATTGCTGCGGACTACGTTGCCCCTGCGGCGAGGCGCAATAGGTGGGCGACCAGGAAAGCGAAAGGACATAAAAGTCGAAGCTTGAAGCTTGGCCATGCGCGGCGACGGATGAGGCAGCCAGCCAAATTGCGACAAAAACTGCTCTACAAGGTTGATACCTCAATCCAATGCCTCCACACTAGACGCGTCAGCTGACGCCCAGCAGTCGTTGATATGCCTTGGAGGAGCGGAGATCGGCAAGACGGAATGACACTGAAGAAATATCTCTGGCCCGTGGTTGGTGCGGCAACGATAGCTGTTTGCGGCTGGCTTCTCTACAAGGAACTTCGCGGACTTTCACTCGACGACGTCTGGGATAGCTTGCTAGCCATCTCCGGCCTACACTGGTTTCTTGCCGCGTTGTCGACGCTTGTCGCCTATGCAGCGCTTGCGGGCTATGACCGAATTGCGCTCATGCATCTCGGTAAAAAGGTGAACCTTTGGTTCATCACTGTCTCATCCTTCACTACCTATGCGCTTTCCCACAACATCGGCGCCTCCGTGATCTCGGGCGGCGTGGTCCGCTACAGGGCCTATTCCTCCAAGGGTTTGAGTGGTCGTGAGATTGGCGCGTTGATCGCGCTGTGCTCGTTCACCTTCGCTCTCGGCACATTGGTGTTGGCCGGGCTGGTACTGGTGCTGAAGCCACACATCACCGAGCGGTTCGGCGATGGCTTCGCCATCAGTGCATCCTCAGGCACCGGCTACGGCATCCTGGCACTGGTGGCGATCTACGTGGTCATCAGCTTTCTGCGCCCTCGATCGGTCAAGATAGGCACGACACAGCTGACCTATCCGTCTCCACGCGTCGTCCTCTCCCAGTTGATCATCGGACCGCTTGAGCTGATCGGGGCGGCTGGGATCATCTATTTCGCATTGCCGGAAGTCGGGAATCCCGGCTTCATCGTAATCCTCGGCATCTTCCTTGTTTCTTTTTCCGCCGCGCTGATTTCCCACGCACCCGGCGGGCTAGGCGTTCTCGAACTGGTCTTCGTCATGGGCCTGCCCGATATGGACCAGGCAGACGTTATCGCCGCACTGCTTGTGTTCCGGCTCTTCTATCTGCTGATCCCATTCGCCATCGCGCTGGCCGTGATCTTCATCTTCGAGCGGACGCAGTATCGGGCCAATCAGGCGTCTGCGGAGTCTTGATCTACATCCTCCCCTCGCAGCCAGAACGCTCGCTGCGAAGCGAAACGATCGCGCGCCATGGCCTCCTTGAGGACCGGCAGCATGACGTGCATCTCCTCCTTCAGCGTGAAGGGCGGGTTGACGATGACAAGGCCTGAGCCATTGAGCCCGGTCGTTTCCCGATCGCTGCAAACCGTCAGC
Source organism: uncultured Neorhizobium sp. (assembly GCA_964396135.1). Taxonomy (GTDB): domain Bacteria; phylum Pseudomonadota; class Alphaproteobacteria; order Rhizobiales; family Rhizobiaceae; genus Neorhizobium. Next base: position 969 of record CAYNED010000296.1, on the reverse strand, counting down.
TCGACGCAGAGCATTTTCGGGATGTTCAAATCCTGCAGCGCGCGGTGAAAATCCTTGATCGGCGCGCCCTTCTTCAGCGGGTACCACAGGCAGTATGTCCCGCCAGGAAAGCGACGGTGGGCGCCGGCCAATCCCGTGGCCAGGTGCTCGTATTCGCCTTCTTCCTCGAAGGGTGGATCGACAAGAACAATGCCGCGCTTTTCTTTGGGAGGCAGATGCGCCCCGAGCGCCAGCCAACCGTCGAGCTCCGTCACCCGCACCTGATAGTCGCCTTCGAACAGGCGCGAAAGCCGGTTGTAATCCTCCGGGTGCAATTCCATCGCCGAGAGACGATCCTGCGGGCGAAACAGCATCCGCGCCAGCTTTGGCGAGCCGGGATAGAGTTTGAGGTCGGTGCCGGTGTTAAGTTCGCGGATGGCAGACAGATAAGGCGACAGCAGGTCCGCTGCCTTGGGCGGCAAATCGGCAGCCATGAGCCGACCGATACCCTCGCGCCATTCTCCCGTCTTCTGCGCCTCCTCGGAAGACAGGTCGTAGAGACCGATACCGGCATGCGTGTCGAGCATCCGGAAGGCCTTGTCCTTCTTCTGCATGTAGACGACGAGACGCGAAAGCACCGCATGCTTGAGCACGTCGGCGAAATTGCCCGCATGGTAGATGTGCCGATAGTTCATGGCTGCTTCTGCCCCGTATGAATTAATTTGATGCGCTGCAAATCTTGCTTCTTGCGGCTCCCTGCTTCGAATATAGAAAACCTATGAACCTTGCGACCCCGATTGAGGCGAAAGCCGCCCCCACCGCCACGCGTGTCGGCCACACCGTGTGTCCGCATGATTGCCCGTCCGCCTGCGCCCTCGACGTGGACCTAACGGCGCAAGGTCGCATTGGCAGGGTGCGCGGTTCCAACGAGAATACCTATACCGCCGGCGTCATCTGCGCCAAGGTTGCGCGCTACAGCGAGCGCATCTA
>CAYNED010000295.1:0-3406 GCA_964396135.1 uncultured Neorhizobium sp. | reverse complement strand
CTATGACCTGGAGCAGGGTTTCCCGGTCCTGACGACCAAGAAACTGCACCTGCGTTCCATCATTCACGAACTCCTCTGGTTTTTGCGCGGTGATACCAACATCGCCTATTTGAAAGAGAACGGGGTCACGATCTGGGATGAGTGGGCAGACGAGAACGGCGATCTCGGACCTGTCTATGGTGCGCAGTGGCGCTCCTGGCCGGCGCCCGACGGAGGACAGATCGACCAGATCGCCAACGTACTGGAAAGCATCCGCAAGAACCCCAACTCACGCCGGCACATCGTCTCGGCATGGAATCCGGCGGAGGTGGACAACATGGCTCTCCCGCCGTGCCACTGCCTGTTCCAATTCTATGTCGCCAACGGGCGCCTTTCCTGCCAGCTGTACCAGAGATCAGCGGACATCTTCCTCGGGGTCCCGTTCAACATTGCCTCCTATGCGCTCCTGACCATGATGGTTGCGCAGGTGACGGGGCTGAAGGCGGGTGACTTCATCCACACGCTGGGCGATGCCCATCTTTACGCCGATCATTTCGAGCAAGCACGGCTGCAACTGACGCGGACGCCCAAGGCGCTGCCACAGATGAAGATCAATCCGGAGGTGAGTGACCTCTTCGCCTTCCGCTACGAGGACTTCGTGCTGGAAGGCTATGAAGCTGACCCGAGCATCAAGGCACGGATCGCGGTATGAGCCGGGTTCCTGTCTCCATCGTGGTCGCGGTTTCCGAAAACGGCGTGATCGGGCGCGATGGCGGCATGCCCTGGCGCCTTTCCACTGACCTGAAACGCTTCAAGGCGCTGACCATCGGCAAACCGATCGTTGTCGGGCGCAAGACGCTTGATTCCTTCGGTGGCAAACCGCTCCCAGGGCGACCGCACGTGATCGTCACGCGCAGTCGCGACTTTCGGATCGACGGAGCGACTACGGCTGGCTCCGTGGACGAGGCGCTCGCCATGGCACAGCGTATCGCGGCCGAGACCGGCGCTGCAGAAGTGTGCGTGATCGGCGGCGGGGAGATCTACCAGCAGGCGTTCGACGAGGCTGACATTCTTCATGTCACCCATGTGGAGGCGGAGATTGATGATGGGGATACATTTTTCCCCGTGATCGATCCGGCAGTGTTCGACAAGCGAGAAGAAAGTGCATATCCGGCGGGCGAAAAAGATAATTACGCAACGCGGTATGCCGTTTACGTCCGCCGATCTGCGGCAAACTGAAACATTTCGTTACCAAACACCCGGAAGTTATTGAACGCGCGTTGAAAGGGGCCGGTCGGACCCCTATAACGGGTTAACAGGCGGGGAAGCAGGGTTGCTTTCGCGGTGGGAGTGACAATCAAAGAGGTATTGATGCCCTGGAGCAATCAAAATGGCGGCGGCGGCCCGTGGGGCGGCGGCGGCGGTGGTAATAACCAAGGTCCTTGGGGTGGCGGGGGCGGCGGCCCGAACCGGCCACGAGGCGGCGGTGGCGGCAATGGCGGCCCACCGGACTTGGAGGACATCATCCGGCGCAGCCAGGATCGTCTGCGCAGCATCGTTCCAGGTGGCTTCAATGGCGGTGCCGTTGCCATCATTGCACTGGTCATCCTCGCATTCCTCGTGATCCAGTCGATCTACACAGTGCAGCCGGATGAACGGGGTGTTGAATTGCGCTTCGGCCAGCCGAAGGAAGAAATCTCCATGCCGGGGCTGCATTTTCATCTGTGGCCTTTCGAGACAGTGGAAATTGTGAAGGTCACCGAGCAGCAGCAGAACATCGGTGCGGCAGGAAGCGCTCAGTCCAATGCCGGGCTCATGCTGTCGGGTGACCAGAACATCGTCAATGTCCAGTTCTCGGTCCTGTTTACCGTCAGTGACCCGAAAAACTACCTGTTCAACCTGGAAAATCCGCCTGCGACCCTGCAACAGGTAGCTGAGAGCGCGATGCGCGAAGTTGTCGGACGCCGTCCGGCGCAGGATGTCTTCCGCAACGACCGCGAAGGTATCTCCACGGAAGTGCGCGCAATCATTCAAGGCACAATGGACACCTATGGGTCTGGCGTTTCCATCAATGCCGTTCCGATCGAGGATGCGGCTCCGCCGCGTGAAGTCGCCGACGCGTTTGAAGAAGTGCAGCGTGCCGAACAGGACGAAGACCGTTTCGTCGAAGAAGCAAACCAGTATGCCAACCAGCGGCTCGGTCAGGCTCGCGGTCAGGCGGCTCAGATCCGCGAAGAGGCTGCGGCCTACAAGGATCGCGTCGTCAACGAGGCGCAGGGTGAGGCACAGCGATTCGTTTCGATCTACCAAGAATATGCAAATGCACCCGAGGTCACGCGCCAGCGCATCTTCCTTGAGACAATGGAGACCGTGCTGAAGAACACCAACAAGATCATCATCGACGAGAAGCAGGGTGTAGTCCCGTACCTCCCGCTGAATGAGCTCACTCGGAATGCTCGTCCGCAACAGGGAGGCACGCAATGAACTCGAACCGCCTTCCAGCAATCCTGATTGCCATCGCGGCCGTCTTCTTCCTCGTCTATTCGTCGGTTTTCGTGGTCAACGAGCGCGAGCAGGCGATCGTCGTGCGCTTCGGTGAAATCCGTGACGTCAAGACCGAACCGGGCCTCTACTTCAAGCTGCCGTTCGCCTTTGCTGATGCCGACCGGGTTCAGTATGTCGAAGACCGCGCACTTCGTTTTGATCTGGACGATATCCGTGTCCAGGTCCGCGGGGGTGCGTTCTACGAGGTTGACGCCTTTGTGGTTTACAGGATCAGCGATGCACGTCGCTTCCGAGAAACCGTTTCTGGCGACCGCGAGGCAGCCGAATCCCGTCTTCGTACCCGTCTCGACGCTGCCTTGCGCCGGGTCTACGGTCTGCGGAACTTCAGTGCCGCGCTTTCCGACGAGCGGGCGCAGATGATGCAGGAGGTCCATTCGCAGCTTCGCGAAGCGGCCGAAACACTGGGGATCACTGTTCGGGACGTGCGCATTCGCCGTACGGATCTTACGCAGGAAGTCTCCCAGCAGACATACCAGCGCATGAAGGCAGAGCGTCTTGCGGAAGCCGAGCTGATCCGTGCACGTGGTAACGAACAGGGTCAGACACGGCGCGCCATTGCCGATCGTCAGGTTGTCGAGTTCGTGTCGGCGGCACAGCGCGATTCGGAAATCATCCGAGGCGAGGGTGACGCCATGCGTACCCAGATCTTTGGCGAGGCCTTCGGGCGCGATCCGGAGTTCTTCGACTTCTACCGGTCGATGCGTGCCTATGTCGGCTCACTTGTCGATACCGGCACAACCTTGGTGATGTCGCCGGATTCGGCCTTCTTCAAGTTCCTGAACAGCCCGGACGCAGCAGCGGCCGCGCAGGGAGCGGGAGCGGCTAATAGTGCGGCACCATGGACGACGCAGGATGTTGCTCC
>CAYNED010000294.1:0-3408 GCA_964396135.1 uncultured Neorhizobium sp. | reverse complement strand
TCGAGGCCGGCGGTCGGGCGCTTACCCGTTTCCTGGATCGGGTGAACCGGAAACTCGATGGCGATACCCCCCGCCTCGCGGATGCCCTCGCGCAGGCGCTTCGCCAGCTCGAGGTGGTGGCGGTTGCAGGGAGAAAGATCAGAACCGGTCTGTGCGATGCCGATGATGGGGCGATCCGACTGCAGCTCAGCCTGGCTGAGGCCGAAGTTCATGTAGCGCTCGAGGTAGAGCGCCGTCATGTCGGCGTTGTGCGGATTGTCGAACCAGGCGCGCGAACGAAGCTTGCGCGTCTCGCCCCGACGGTGGTCGGTTTCGGCTATCTCGGTGGAGGGCATATTTTCAGAATTGGTCATATTACTTCTCACGCGTAAGGAGGACGGAAGCGACAAGACGCACGCTAGTCCTCGAAAGGTTCCACGGTATGCCGGCGCCCGAGCATGAAGGCATCCGCGACATGAACGAGCGGGGAAAAGTCCGCGTCGCTGCGCCCTTCTCCGACCAGCCGGACAAAATGCTTATAGAGGTTGCGATATTCCCGGTCCTCTTCCACGAGCCGCTGCTCGCCATCAACGGATAGGCGGCTGCCACCATGAGTGAGCATAACCGGCCCCTCTTCCGTTTCGACGCGGATGTCCCAGGTTTGTGGCCCCGTCTGCCGCCAATCGAATTCAGCGGTGACGGCAAGGCCGCTTGATGTCGAAAAACCGAGCGTTGCAGCGATGGGCGCCGCACGATTTTGCGGAAAGAAGAGATCGGAGCGCACGAGGTGAAACGGTTCCGGCATGATGCGCGTCACGATCGACAGCGCATTGATGCCTGGATCAAACACGCCAAGCCCGCCTGGCTCCCAGATCCACTCCTGCCCGGGATGCCAATGGCGCACGTCTTCCTTCCACTCCACGGAAACGCTTCGAATCTTGCGTTCGGCAAGAAGAGCACGGGCCGGCTCGACGGCCGCGGCTTCACGCGAGTGCCAGGTGGAAAACAGGGTTACTCCCTTGGCCTTCGCCAGCGCCTCGAGCGCATGAACCTCCGACAGGGTCGCACCCGGCGGCTTTTCCAGCATCACGTGCTTGCCCGCGTCTAGCGCTGCCTTCGCCTGCTCGAACCGGCCTTGAGGGGGCGTACAGAGAGAAATGGCATCTATCTCAACGTCAGCTGACAACAGATCATGGATGTCGTTGAACGAGGCGACGCCATCGAGGCTGGCGTTGCGGCTCGCGACCGCAACGAGATCAACACCATCTGTTGCCTCGATGGCGCTCAAATGCTGGTCTCTGGCAATCTTTCCAAGCCCAACAATGCCAAGGCGAATGCTCATCGGGCGCCTCAGAGCTTGCGGACTGAGACGGAGGTCGCGGGAGCGACAGTCAGCTTGTTGACGAGCGGCAGCTTGAACGGTTCAGCCGCGATCTCAAAGGTGTCGCCTGACTCTGTCTTGACCCCTTCGGAGAAGGACAAGGTCGCAGTCCCGAAGAAGTGGACGTGCAGGTCGCCCGGTCTACGGAACAGTTCGTATTTGAAATTGTGATGTTCGAGGTTGGCGATCGAGTGCGACATGTTCGCTTCGCCAGACAGGAACGGCTTTTCAAAGATGACTTCATCGCCGCGAACTACGCGGGAGGTGCCTTCGACATGCTCCGGAAGATCACCGACGATGAGCTCGGCACCGAGAGCCGCCTGACGCAGCTTCGAATGGGCAAGCCAGAGGTAGTTGCCTTTTTCGGTGACGTGGTCGGAGAACTCATTGGCGAGACAGAAGCCGAGCCGATACGGCACGCCATTGGCGCCGATGAGATAGATGGCAGCGAGCTCGGGCTCTTCACCGCCATCCAGTGCAAAGGCTGGCGACACGAGATCTTCGCCTGTCGCGCGCAACTGCGAGCCATCACCTTTATAGAACCATTCCGGCTGAACGCCTTCCTGCCCTTGTGCAGGTTTGCCGCCTTCGACCCCCATCTGGAACATACGCATGGAGTCAGTCGGCTTGTCTGTCGACTGGGCGGCCTTGTGCATTTTGTCGCGACCATCGGCCGAGCCAAGATGCGTCAGACCAGTCCCTGCCACGAAGAAGTGCGCCGGATCCGGATGAGATACCGGGATCAGCAGGCGGCCTTCTTCCTGGGCACGATGAAGATCAACCTCCTCGCCTAGTCCGAGCGCTTTGATCCGCTCGCTCAGCGACTGCCCCGCCTCAATGGCTTCCAGAGCCAGTTGGTAGGTGGAAGATGCACCAGAGACAACGCGAGCAGCCCCGATACCATCCCAGGCAACAACCTTGAGGCTGTCGCCCTCACGCACTTGAAGAATTCGAAGCATTGATCCTCTACCTATGCACTGTTCCGATGCGGCTCCCCGGCAGCATCCTCCTCCTGTCGCTCATCTCTTGGCGACGGAACATTAATACGATTATTTGAGGTGACAGCAGTCTGTCAAGGCAAGGCGGAGAAATCAGGCTGTCTGACAACCATAGCAGGACAGCCAAAAAACTCGTTTAAAAACAGGCGGATATTTCTATGGAGTCTAAGGCGTGAGCAATTTTCTCGTGAAAAATCCTCTTGCATTAGTATGACAATATGGGAAGTGTAAGACGTCCAACGCCATCATCTTCTGGGAGGATTCAAGATGAAAACGGCCCTCGCGGCGCTTACCGTCGCATTTTCCGCATGTCTGGCTTCAGGCGTTTCCGCACAATCACTGACTGTTGGCTTCTCGCAGATCGGCTCTGAGTCCGGTTGGCGCGCCGCCGAAACGACGGTGACGAAGCAGGAAGCCGAAAAGCGTGGCATCGACCTGAAATTTGCTGATGCCCAGCAAAAGCAGGAAAACCAGATCAAGGCCATCCGCGGCTTCATCGCTCAAGGCGTCGACGCCATTCTCGTTGCTCCTGTCGTGGCAACTGGTTGGGAATCGGTGCTGCAAGAAGCCAAGGAAGAGGAGATCCCTGTGATCCTTCTCGACCGTCAGATCGAAGCCCCTGACGATCTCTACCTCACGGCAGTTACTTCCGACCAGGTTCACGAAGGTAAGGTCGCTGGCGACTGGCTGGTGAAGGACGTGGGCGACAAGGAATGCAACGTCGTCGAACTCGAAGGCACCACCGGCTCGTCGCCGGCGATCGACCGCAAGAACGGCTTCGCAGAGGCGATCGCCGGGCACGACAACATCGAGATCGTGCGGGCGCAGACGGGCGGCGGGTTGGCCTATCGTTGCAGTCCTATGGCAGATACTCAGAAGACCCTCATCATCCTCAAGCCCGACGCCGTTCAGCGCAAGCTCGTGGGCGAAATCATCCGCCGATTCGAGAACAAGGGGCTCTCGATTGCGCAGATGAAGCTCACCACCATCGAGCGCAGCCTGGCCGAGACTCACTATGGCGAGCACAAGGGCAAGCCGTTCTACGAGGAC
>CAYNED010000293.1:0-3414 GCA_964396135.1 uncultured Neorhizobium sp. | reverse complement strand
GTGTTAAGCCTGCCGCCAGCGTTCGTTCTGAGCCAGGATCAAACTCTCAAGTTGAGAATCCAATCCGTGACTGATCACTTGTTCTGAATCGACGAGAACTCACTCGATCATCCCCGCATCACTGCGAAAACAATCTGGTGTTCTCTTGTCAAAACGTGACCGTCACTTTGTCTTCTAAAGACAGTTCCCTAAAGAACCGTCCGCGAAAAACCCGCCGACCACGTTTCTCTTTCTTCTCATCTTCAATTGTCAAAAAACCGACGATACCGTCTCACAAAAAAGACAAACCGTCGCGAAACCACCTCGTCCAGACCTAAGCCCGAAACCAAATCAGCATGCGCTAATTCTAATGGAGTTCTCTAAAACGAAGAACATCGTCGCTAGCAGCGCCGCCGCCCTCGTTGGTGAGCGGTTTATAGGCCCACACACCAAAACAAGTCAACACAGTTTTTCAAAGATGCTCGAAGAAATTTCCAAGCCAATGAATTTCCTACGTAATCTTCAATGTTAGCCTCTCCAGGGCGCTCCGCCAGCGTTTGCAACAGGACGAAATGAGACTTCCGCAAGCTTCTCCTAGGGGAGCCGCGGCATCTCTCGGTTGAGCGTGTTGTAGCTATCCAATAATGCCGCCGTATCTTCACAATTCTCCTGTCTATGCGGGGAGGCGCAGGCCTAGGGTCACGTCTGCTCTGATTTGACACCGCATTGCAGAGAGGGCACATGTTTCACCCAAGCTCCCGCCGCGACACTATCCGTCCAGAGGGGCTAAGAGGAACTGTCAGGACGGCATGATCAACGCCCGCAGAACGATGCAATCACTCGGCAACGAGCCGCCGCTGCTGGCCGATGGCCGGCGCGCGCCCGATCGCCGCGAGATATCGCTGCGCTGGCTGTCTGGCACTTTTCTCACCGGCATCACCTCCTCCATCCTCATGGGTGTTGCTCTTTTTGCGGCGCTCGACGGGCGCCAGCAGTTGGCAACACCGGCGGAGGCCTCCGCCAATCTTCAGGTCGAGGAAGATGCAACCACCGTCAGCCGGGGTGGACGGCTTCTCGGCGGCAATATCGTTGCCATGCCGACCGACCGAAAGGTGATGGAAGTATCGACGGTCGTCCACGAGGGCCAGCGCGAACTCATCCGCCGGCGGCCCTTCGCCCACGTTAAGATGAACCTCGCCGCCAACCACATTGCACAGGAAGACTATCCTCCCTTCGATCCGCTGAGCATCTTTGCCTCTGGGGAGGATCTCGCAGCAGCACCTGCGACTGCCGGACTGATCTACGGGTCGGAGGTGGAGTCGGAGGTAACCTTGCGCGCCCTGCCCTTCCCCAAGAAGGCGGCGAGCTATCCCTATGCCGCCTCCATGTCGCTGGAGGAAGTGGAGGAGAACGTCCGCAGCAACGGCTCGGTGCTGACCGACGGCAATACCCAGCTTTCCGCCCTCTACTACGTTGATCCGCGCCGTTTCTCTTCCGCCGAGGACAGTCTCGACCTCACCAACGGACTGGCCGCCCGCATCATCGAGCAGAACATGACGGTGGCGACCTCGGAGCCAGTCACCCCGCAAACGCGTGACTATGCCGATGACGTCATCCCGATCCGCGCGGACAAGGACATCTCGACGGCGTTGAAGGACGTCGGCTATCCCGACGGCAAGGCCGACGAAATCGCTGGCCATCTTGGCAACCGGATGAAGGAGCCGAAGCTTCGCCCTGGCGACGTGCTGCGGGTCGGCGTTCTCCAGCAGGGCGACATGGTGCTTGTGGTGCGCGCAAGCGTTTATCGCCGCGGCAGACATGACGTCACGATCGCGCTCAACGATCACGGGCGTTTCGTCGATGCGCAGGAGCCGCCGATGCTTGACGCCGTCGCCGGCGCTTTCCAGGACCAGCCGGTGCAGGTTGCATCCGGGCGTGATCTGCCCCGTGCCTATGACGGTATCTACCGCGCTGCCCTTTCCTACGGCATGACGACCGACATGACCGGTCTCCTGGTCAAGCTGCTTGCCAGCAGCGTCGATCTGCAGGCGCAGTTGAAGCCGACGGATAAGATCGAGGCCTTCTTCTCCGTCAAGGACGAAAGCGGCCAGGCAACGGAGCAATCCGAGCTTCTTTACGTCAACGCCCATTTCGGTGACACGACCACCCGCTTTTACCGGTATCAGGATCCCGAAGAGGGGTCGGTCGATTATTTCGACGCCGAGGGCAAGAGCATCCGCCAGTTCCTGCTGCGCAATCCCGTGCCGAATGGCCGAATGACCTCTGGCTTTGGTATGCGGCGCCACCCCATTCTCGGCTTTTCGCGCATGCATACCGGGACGGACTGGGCTGCCCCGCGCGGTACGCCGATCATCGCCTCTGGCAATGGCGTGGTGGAGTCGGCCGGCTGGGCCTCCGGCTATGGCAACCAGACGATCATCCGTCACGCCAATGGCTACGAGTCCTCCTACAATCACCAGAGCGCGATCGCCAAGGGTATCAAGCCGGGCGCCAAGGTCACCCAGGGCCAGGTGATCGGCTATGTAGGCTCCACCGGCCAGTCAACCGGAGCGCATTTGCATTACGAGTTGATCGTCAATGGCACGAGGGTTGATCCGATGAAGATCCGCCTGCCCGGCGGCAAGTCATTGAGCGGCGACAATCTTGCCCGCTTCCAGGAAGAACGCAGCCGCATCGACGCCCTTCTTGGCGGAGGCAGCGATCCGGCGGAGCTGGCCAGCCGATAGAAGATGCAGAAATGGCGGCCGAAGCCGCCATTTCTTTTTTGTTACCGCAAGTCCCCGCTTATGCCGCCTCGCTCAAAGGCCGCCGGACGCGGAAGAGTAGCCGGTCGGAGCCGGCATCGACGGACACGGTGGCGTCGTCGGAGATCTGACCGCCGAGGATCTGCTCGGCAAGCGGGTCCTGAACGAACTTCTGGATCACCCGCTTCAGCGGTCGCGCCCCATAGACCGGATCGTAACCCTTGTCGGCCAGCCATTGGCGGGCATCGGGGCTGAGCTCGATCGCGATTTTACGCTCGGCAAGCAGCGAGACCAGCCGCTTCATCTGGATATCGACGATCGACCCCATTTCCTCGCGCTTCAAACGGTGGAACAGGATGATCTCGTCGACGCGGTTGAGGAATTCCGGCCGGAATGCCGACTTCACCACATCCATCACCTGATCCCTCACCTCACCGGTATCGGAACCTTCCGGCAGATTGGTCAGATACTCCGCCCCAAGGTTGGAGGTCATGATGATCATCGTGTTCTTGAAGTCCACCGTACGGCCCTGGCCGTCGGTCAGGCGTCCGTCGTCCAGCACCTGCAGGAGCACGTTGAAGACGTCCGGATGGGCCTTCTCGATTTCGTCAAACAGCACCACCTGATATGGCTTGCGACGTACGGCTTCCGTCAAGGCGCCGCCCTCGTC
>CAYNED010000292.1:0-3419 GCA_964396135.1 uncultured Neorhizobium sp. | reverse complement strand
GGACCCGCTTCCTTGACATGGTCACCCTTGTCGGTGACCAGCGCACGAACGCGACCCCACTGATCGCCGGCAACGATGATCTGGCCGGGCCGCAGCGTGCCTTTCTGAACCAGAACCGTCGCAACTGCACCGCGTCCACGGTCGAGCTGCGCCTCGATGACGGTACCTTCGGCCGTCCGGGTAGGATCGGCCTTCAGGTCAAGAATTTCGGCCTGGAGCAAGACTGCCTCGAGCAGTTTGTCGAGATTGGTCTTGTTCTTGGCGGAAACTTCCACGTCAAGCACTTCACCGCCCAGCGATTCCACGAAGACTTCGTGCTGCAGAAGCTGCTGGCGGACCTTGTCCGGATTGGCTTCATGCTTGTCGATCTTGTTGATCGCAACGATGATCGGGACACCAGCAGCCTTGGCATGGTTGATGGACTCGATCGTCTGCGGCATCACGCTGTCGTCGGCCGCGACCACGAGGATCGCGATATCCGTTGCCTGTGCACCGCGAGCACGCATGGCCGTGAAGGCGGCGTGACCGGGAGTGTCGATGAAGGTGATCTTCTGGCCGTTCTGCTCGACCTGGTAGGCACCGATATGCTGGGTAATACCACCGGCTTCGCCCGAGACAACGTTGGCCTGACGGATGGCGTCAAGCAGCGAGGTCTTACCGTGATCGACGTGACCCATGATGGTGACGACAGGAGGACGCGGCATCAGTTCAACAGCGCTGTCCTGCACGTCGAAGATGCCTTCCTCGACGTCGGATTCCGAAACACGCTTGACCGTATGTCCGAATTCCACGGCGATGAGTTCGGCAAGGTCGGCGTCAATGACGTCGCCCGGCTTCATCATCTGGCCTTCCTTCATCAGGAACTTGATCACGTCAACCGCACGTTCAGACATGCGCTGCGACAGTTCCTGAATGGTGATGGTTTCCGGCAGGATGACTTCGCGCAAGACCTTTTCGCGCGGCTCCTGCATCTGACTGCGGCGGAATTTTTCCTGCCGGCGGCGCATCGCTGCCATCGACCGGCCACGGGCGTTGCCGCCGTCTTCGTCGGTGCTGACGGTGGTGACCGTCAACTTGCCGCGGCGACGCTCGTCTTCGGTCTTGGGACGGGCGGGCACCTTGGCTGGCGCCGGAGCCGCAACACGGCCGCGGGCGGGAGCGCCGCGTGGCGGACCACGATCGTCGTCTTCGTCGTTGCCGGCTTTGCGACCACGTCCGATAACGGGCTGGGCCGGTGCGGCAGGCTGTGTTCGAGCCAAGCCGGGCCGCGCTTCGACGGCACGCTCTGGTGCAGGTGCCGCAACCGGAGCCGGTGCTTCCTCGACGGGCGCTTCAACGGGTGCTGGCTCTGCAGCGCGGCGCGCAGCCTCTGCGGCCTCTTCGACCCTGCGGCGTTCGTCCTCGACCTTGCGGCGGGCCTCATCTTCGGCGCGCTGTTTGGCTTCGATGACTTCGCGGGCCTGCGCCTCCACAAGCGCGCGGCGGCGTGCATCCATCTCGCTCGCCGAAAGGTCATGCAAGACGGCCCCACGGGGACGCTCAGGCTGCCGCTGTTGTGGGGCTGCCGGACGCTGGGCTTGCGGCGTCGGTTGATGAACGCGCGTGGCCGGTGCTTGCGGCTGCTGCGGACGTGGAGCCGGTGCGGCAGGCTCTGCTGCACGCGGTGCGGCCGGTGCTGGCGCGACAAATGCGGGCTTGTCGTCTTCCGGGCGGATAGGGCGGCGCTTGCGGGTTTCGACCACGACCGCCTTGGTGCGGCCACGGCCCATATCCTGGCGCACAGTGCCCTGGCTCACTCCCGAAGGCTTCAGGGTGAGGGTCTTCTTAACCCCAAGCGTCTTGTCGTCGTTGTTGTCAGTCATTCCGTTCCTGTTCCTTCGAACGAGGACGGATGGCAACATCAGACCTCGTCTATCAATGCATGTCTCTCGGTACGGCGGCCGGCGATTGCCGGTGGCCGCGTCATTGGTTCGGCGGGCGCGTGCCGCCCACTGCTCCAGATTGACCGACACCGCGGTACTTTTCGAGCATGGTTGCGCGCTTCACTACACCTTCACCCGCCTGTCCGGCAAGCGCCGCGGCATGGATAAAAGCATTCTGGCCCATCAGTGCGTCCATTTCCGCGCTCGTGAAGAGCGAAAAGGACGGTATGTCTTCCTCGGCATCAGTGCCGAATTTCCAGGCCTTTTTTGCCTGGTCGATCTTGCGGACACCGTCCGCTGCCGCGTCCGCGGCATGGAACACCGCAAGCGCTGCTCCCGACCGGACTGCGGCATCCACCTTCGTCGCGCCACTGATGAACTGCCCAGCTTTACGGGCCATGTTCACCATGCCGACGAGATCGGCGGCAATTAGGTGGTCTACCAGTAATCCGAGATCCGGATCAGCCTTTACATCCCGCTTCAGCGCCCGCGAAAACAGCTTGCGCTGAACGGCCCGGTCCACGAGCGCGCGGTCAACCTTGACCCAGCACCCCCGGCCAGGAAGCTGCCGCTTCAGGTCCGGCACCACCTGCCCGTCAGGGCCGGCGACGAAGCGGATCAGCCCTTCGGGCGCTTCCGCTTCGCGTGTGACGATGCAGGTGCGGTCGTTCACGGGGAATTCCCCATCATCTTCCGGCTCCTGCGTCTGGCTTTCGGCCATCATTCTTCGGTGGCGGCTTCCGCCTCCTCGACTTCTTCAGGTTGGTCGTTGGCCAGATCCTCTTCCGTGATCCAGCCGGCCAGCAGACGGGCCTGGACGATCATGTTCTCGGCCTCGGCGCGAGAGACGTCGAACTTGGAGAACAAGCCCTCGAACTTCTTCGTCTCGCCGTCCTTGCGCTCGGTCCATCCCACAAGGTCGTCGGCAGCGCATCCTGCGAAGTCCTCGACCGACTTGATGCCGTCTTCGCCAAGCGCAACCAGCATCTGGCCATTCAGGCCGTCGATCTGGCGCAGCTCGTCCTGCACGCCCAGCTCCGTACGCTTGGCATCCATCTCGGCTTCAATCTTTTCCAGGAATTCGCGTGCACGGGTCTGGATTTCCTGCGCCGTGTCTTCATCGAAGCCTTCGATGGAAGCAATCTCGTCGAGCTCCACGTAAGCCAGTTCCTCGACGGCGGCAAAACCTTCCGAGGCAAGGACCTGGCCAACCATCTCGTCGACGTCCAGTGCATCCATGAACAGGTTGGTGCGCTCGTTGAATTCCTTCTGGCGGCGCTCCGATTCCTCCTGCTCCGTCAGGATGTCGATATCCCAGCCGGTGAGCTGTGAGGCCAGGCGCACGTTCTGGCCGCGGCGACCGATCGCCAGCGACAGCTGTTCGTCTGGAACAACAACCTCAATGCGCTCGGCATCCTCGTCGAGAACAACCTTTGCAACTTCGGCCGGCTGCAACGCATTGACGATGAAGGAGGCAGGATCATTCGACCACGGAAT
>CAYNED010000291.1:0-3472 GCA_964396135.1 uncultured Neorhizobium sp. | reverse complement strand
CTGGACCCAGGCGTCGCCATTGTCGCCCTTGACGATCTCGAAGGGAACGAGACCCTTGTCCTTTTCCACCGTAGGATCTTCGTGGCGGCGCCCAATCAGGCGCTTCACGGCAAACAGGGTGTTCGTCGGGTTGGTGACTGCCTGGCGCTTTGCCGGCTGGCCGACGAGGCGTTCTCCGTCATCGCTGAACGCGACCATTGAAGGCGTGGTGCGGGCGCCCTCGGCATTTTCAATCACCTTTGCGTCCTTGCCATCCATGATGGCCACGCACGAGTTTGTCGTACCGAGGTCGATGCCAATTACTTTTGCCATGTTTCTCTCTCCTTTAAGCGAACCGTCGGAACCCCGCTCAGGCATTCCGCTGACAGTTCCTCGACTGGGATGGTCTTTTGATTTCCAGCAGCACACGCTGTGTTATGCGGGGTATATAAGGATGAGATTTTTCGACTGCAAGGCGCGACAACCTGCTGACACCAGCAAAAAAACACGGGAATGTGAATGGCTTCCCCTAGCCGTCATTGACCCATGATCAGGTCGTAGAGCGTCGTCTGGCGCGGCTGTGCCCTGGGGTCCGCTGAGCTGATGTCACCGCGCGGCATGGGGCGACCACCAATGTCAGCGGGTGGAACAGGGCTGCTGCCATAGTCGTCGTACGGACCGCGATACTCTCGGTAGTCGCGTATCGGTAGATCACCCTCGTAAAGACCGTCATCGTAACGAGGCTGTGACGGTGGTTCCGGATAAACGGCCTCTCCGGAGGAGCCGGGCAGAACACCTGAGATGATGTCGCCGATGGTTGCTGGCTCATGCTGAGGCTCTGCAGCCGGGGGAAGCTGAAAGCCCCCATGGCTGCCGAAGAGCGGCGTCGGCGAGTAGCCCGACAGCGCCGCCGTCATGTACTCCTTCCAGGCCTTGGCCGGGAGACCGCCGCCCGTCACCTTTTTCATCGAGGTTCCGTCATCATTGCCGAACCAGATGCCGGTGGTCATCACACTCGTATATCCGACAAACAGCGCATCGCGGAAGGACTGTGTCGTGCCGGTCTTGCCAGCCGCCTGCCAATCCTTCAGCCGCGCGGCCTTGCCCGTACCTTCCTGAAGGACCCGCGTCATCATGTTGTTCATCGTGGCGACGACCGTCTCGCTCAAGACGCGGGGAGGATTGTCATAGCTCGCCTCATGAAGAAGGTTCCCCTCAGAATCGAGGATGCGGCGAACGATGTGAGCGGTCGCCTTGTAGCCGCCGTTCATGAAGGGCGCATAGGCAGCCGTGAGTTCGACCAGCGGCACCTCCGACGTCCCGAGCGCGATGGACGCGTTGGGCTGGAGTTCCTGCTCGATCCCCATCCGGTGCGCGAGGCTCACCACCTCCTGTGGGCCTACCTCCATGACCAGTTGAGCCGCAATCGTGTTGAGAGACTGGGCGAGTGCGGAGGAGACCGTAACATTGCCGCGGTATTTCTGGTCGTAGTTCTCCGGCGTCCATTTTCCGATGCGGACAGGCGCATCATTGCGGAGGGAGTCTGGGCGAACGCCTGCTTCGAGCGCGGCGGCATAAACGAAAGGTTTGAAGGCCGAGCCGGGTTGGCGCTTTGCCTTGACGGCGCGGTTGAACTGACTTTGCGCGTAGTCGGCGCCTCCAACAACAGCCCGGATAGCGCCTGTCGCGTCCATCGATACAAGAGCTGCTTGCGTGGCATTGAGCTTTGCGCCTTCGCCCGCGAGTATATCCGTCAACGCCTCCTCAGCCTTGCGCTCAAGGCTGAGGTCGATGGTCGTCTCGACGGTTACGTCCTGCTTCACCTCACCAAGAAGTTTTGTCACCTCCTCCATGACCATGTCCGCAGCATAATGTTCGGCGCCTGACCAATAGCTGCGCGCTTTCGTCGGCGGCTGCGACATCGCTGACTTGATCTCTTCTTCCGTGATATAACCTTCCTCCTGCATGGCGCCGAGGACGACCTGCGCCCGCTCTTCGGCTGCCTGAGGATCGCGGGCAGGAGAGAGCCGGGAGGGAGCCTTGAGAAGGCCCGCCAGCAGCGCGGCCTCGCCGAGGTTAACGTCGCGCGCAGACTTGCTGAAGTAGCGACGAGAGGCAGCCTCGACGCCATAGGCTCCGGATCCAAAGAAGACCCGGTTCAGGTACATGGCCAGAATCTGGTCCTTGCTGAACTTGTGCTCCAGCCAGAAGGCGAGCAGGACTTCCTGCACCTTGCGTTCAAACGTGCGCTCCGGCGACAGAAACAGGTTCTTGGCAAGCTGTTGCGTAATCGTTGAGCCGCCCTGGATCGGCTGACCGGTAACATTGTTGACGAAGGCGCGGGCGAGGCCCAAAGGGTCGACGCCGAAATGCGAATAGAAACGCCTGTCCTCGATTGCCATCACCGCCTGCGGGATGAAGGGGGACATCGCCTCGAGCGACAAAGCTTCGCCGCCGGTGGCTCCGCGATTGGCAATGACGGAGCCGTCCGTGGACAATATCTTTATATTGGGCGCGCGATCGGGGATGGACCATGCGCTGGCAGCCGGCATCTGCGCGCCATAATACAGAACCAGGCCGCCGATGCCGATGCCGGCCCAGATGCCGAGAACAACACACCAGTAAAGCAGCGAGCGAAGCAGTGAAGATGCGCCCCCCGTTCTTGCAGAGGATCTGGACTTGCGGCGGGCCGTGGATGCGGCAGGCTTCATACGTGCTTTGGAAGTGCGCTTCGTGCTCCTGCTGATGCGGTCCTCAGAGTCGAGACGCAGGTCATCGTCGAGGCGTTCGTCATCTTCTGCAAAGAAAGGCTCAACCCGTTGCCGCGATTTTCCCTTGGCCGCCATGCCCTGCCGCACCCCTTGTCGCCGGCCCGCAGCCGACAGTTCCGTTGCCCATGCTTCCGCTGGACTTTAAATGCGGCGATTTAAGGTGTTCTTAAGCAAGTGGGCCGGGCCACCGTAGCGGCCCGGCCAGCCGTTTAGCGGCAGCTGTCCACATAGCGGTTGCCGTAGCGATCTCGGTAGTAGCAGCGTCCGGGCTGATCCTGCACACTGCCGATCAAAGCACCGCCCGCGCCGCCGATTGCCGCACCCACCGCGGCACCGCGTACGTCACCTGTAGCAACTCCGCCGACGACGGCTCCAGTGGCGGCGCCGACGCCTGCGCCACGCTCAGTGGCAGTACATGCAGCCAAGGATGCGGCCATGAAAGTGACGGCAAGGATTTTCTTCATCGTGTTTCTCCCTGGGTTGCCAAGGAGCAAACAGATGGAGCCGCCTGTGGTTTCATATGGAATCCTAATAATGGGCTGGAGACAAACACCGCAGTCGGAAGACCATCCTCGTATCAACGGTCCCTGGGTGCGGCCGGCTGCCGAATAGGCCGGAATCGGCTGCCGCAACACCAGTCACTTCACCAGTGCCTTGCTGGTGCCATCGCCCAACGCGGAACAATGGTCAGGTTCTCCCGTTCCGTTTTCATGGAAGTAAAG
>CAYNED010000290.1:0-3488 GCA_964396135.1 uncultured Neorhizobium sp. | reverse complement strand
GGAGAACGAGCGCGCCGACGAACTAGCAAGGCTCGGGATGGCACCTTTCAAGAAGCGCTAGACCTGCTTTCTTTGGTTAGGCGCGCGACGGCGCCATACAATCCACCGCTTCCAAGCGGTTGTTCTTTTTCAATGTGCCCTTATTGTGCCCTTACGGGAGATCGGGCGGAGGTAGAAAATGATCCTTCATTGCGTGTTTCTGAGATTCAAATCTGCGCTGCAGACAGCCGACAAGCAGGCGATCTATGACGCCATCGCCGCTTTGAAGGACGTGGTGCCGGGTATCCTGGAGGTGAAGTTCGGTCCCAACGTTTCACCCGAAGGCTTGAATGGGGGGTTTCGCGACGGCTTCATCGTCACCTTCGAGAACGCCGAAGCTCGCGACGCCTATCTTGTCCACCCCGAGCACGTGACGGTGGGGGAACGGATTGTCGCGTCAACGGATGGTGGCCTCGCCGGCCTGATGATCTTCGACATGGAAGTCTGATAAAAAGGGAGCCGACAGCTCCCTTCTTGTAGACACGCTTTTTGCGTGGCTCAGAGCTGCTCGATGAGTGTCGCGGCGCTGGAAACGGTCGCCTGGCCGGGGCTGTCTTCGATGTTGAGGGTCTTCACCACCCCGTCATCAACGAGCATGGAATAGCGCTTCGAGCGGATGCCCAGCCCGCCAGCGGACAGGTCGACGTCAAGACCGAGTGATTTCGTGAATGCCGCGTCCCAGTCCGATAGAAAGTGGATCTTGCCCATTCCGCCCGAGGATTGCGCCCAGGCGCCCATGACGTGCCAATCGTTGACCGCAACCACCGCAATGTCATCAACGCCCCGAGCCAGGATCGCATCGCGGTTTTCCAGGAAACCCGGCAGATGGTTCAGCGAGCAGGTCGGCGTGAAGGCGCCGGGAACCGCGAACAGGACGACGCGTTTGCCCCTGAACAGATCATCGGTAGAGACTTCCACCGGACCATCCGCGGTCTTCTCCTTGAAGGTTGCGGCTGGCAGCTTGTCTCCGATAGCGATGGGCATGGCAATTTCTCCTGTTGCGGCGCCGGGTGGCTGCGCAGCACTATAGGTTGGCGTCAATTGAAGGCAAGCGAGGTTTCCATTGCCCGGTCGCCGGCAATCACCAGTATGCCCCAGCGCTGGCCCTGCAGTTCGTATCCCTTCGGCAGTTTCTCGATTGGAATGTCGAGGGCGTAATCGTCACCCTCCTTGCGGCCGTCCTGGCTATCGAAGAAGACGTGCCCCTGCGGCCCGGTCACGATCACCTGGGGCGGCACTGTTGCCTTCGGCGGAAGCCGTAGGGTAAGGCGCAGCACTTCGTTGCCTGTAAGCGCGTAGCGCGTTACGGCGAAATCGTCCGACGGCGCTTCTGGAAGCTTCGCGTCCGCCTCGGCCAGAACCAATGCTTCCTCGACGGGAGTGGCGCCCTGTTGAGCGAACGCAAGATCGAACTCCGCTTGAAACGGGATGCAGATATTGCGGCACAAGCCGACGAAAGCGGAAGCGTTGATTTTCAACGGCTGGGTGGGGTCTTTCACCGATAGCTCGAACGGCAACGTAACCGGGTGATCATAGCCGATGTCGCGAAGCGTCCCGTTGTCGATGCGCTTCGGAACAGGGTAGTCCAAACGTTCTAGCGTGACATCGGCCTCGGACGAAATGAGCAATTGTGGGGGGATGCCCGCGTCGCCCGGCTCTTTCCAGTAGGTAATCCAGCCTGGGTTTGGCTCGATCTGCAAAGCGCCGCGGACGGTCCCATCGCCGGCAGGTGGCATGGCGACCAGCCGCATCCGTCCACCTTCGTTATGAGCCCAAGCCGTCATTTCCGCTTGCGCCGGAGCGACGCCGGCGAAAGCGGTGAAGACCGCTGCGGCCATAGCGATGGGCCTGAAGCGATGGATCGCGAAGATTTGCATGCGAGCGACTGTGCACATGGAGCAGCGTTCTATCGGCTTTCAGTCGTCCGGGCCAGCAAACACACAAACTCCTGTGTTCATTTTAGGTTGATTGGACGATGGGTGTGCCCCATCTTTTCTCTGATAGCATGCGGCGTTGTCGAAAAGGCGACAACGGCAATCGGAGGCGCGATTAGTGAAGTCCACTGTGCGGGATGACCGCGAACAAGGTTTCCTGGATGGCCAGTTTCTGATCGCCATGCCGGGCCTTCGAGAAGGCAGCTTTGCACGCTCGGTTATCTATATCTGCGCCCATTCACCGGCTGGAGCCATGGGCTTCATCATCAACCGGCACCAGCCGGTCTCTTTCCTCGACGTCCTCGAGCACCTCAACATGCTGGAGGGGAAGGACGCGGTGCAGATGCCAGGCGACTTGCGCCGCTTCCCCGTCTTGATGGGCGGTCCTGTCGAGACCGGACGCGGTTTCGTGCTGCATTCCGATGATTATGCAGGAGAATCCAGCATACCCGTTGCCGATGACGTGCGTCTTACGGCGACCCTGGACATCATCCGCGCGATCAGCCAGGGCAGGGGCCCGAAACGGGCAACCATGATGCTTGGCTATGCCGGCTGGGGCCCCGGTCAGCTCGAACAGGAGATCGTCAACAACGGCTGGCTGAACTGTCCCTCTGCGGAAGACCTGATCTTCGATCCGCTCCTCGACACGAAATATGAGCGGGCGCTCGCTCTTCTTGGCATTTCACCCGAGGCACTATCCAGTGACGCCGGTCACGCTTGATTGAACGGAACGAAGTCGGTCCCGGTCGCGTTCTTCTTCCGAGCGGTCATTCCGACCGGCACAAGGAGATTTCAAATGAGCAGCACAACCGACAAGATCCAGGGCAAGGCAAACGAAGTTGCTGGCAAGGCTCGTCAGGCTGCCGGCGATGCGATGGATGACCACAGCATGGAAGCCAAGGGCGCTGCCCAGGAAGCCAAGGGCCATGGTCAGCAGGCCAAGGGCGAGGTCAAGGATGGCGTCAAGAACATCGTAGACCGCGCTTAACAGCTCTCTCACTGTCCAAAGAACGCCCGCTCGACTCGTTTGAGCGGGCGTTTCCGTTTAAGGGCTTGCTACTGGTCAGGCACGTTTCGTAAGCGGAAACCGCTCCTTGAGAAGCCGAAGCGTAACATCTGGTTCTGTGGGTGGGCCGAAGAGGAAGCTCTGGCCGAAATGGCAGCCCATTTTGGCAAGTTCTGCTGCATCTTCGTCGGTTTCGATGCCCTCGGCCACCACGGCCATTTCCAGGGCGCGCGCCATCGCGATGATGGAACGCAGCAAAACTGCCCGTCGCTCGCGCACGTCGCGCACTAGGGCCTTGTCCAGCTTGATCGTATCGAATGGGAATTGGGTCAGATAGGCGAGGGAAGAGTAGCCGGTTCCAAAATCGTCCAGAGCAAGTCCTAGCCCTGTTTCCTTCAACTTTGTCAGCACCAGCCGCGCCTGCTCCGGATTCTCCATCATCACGGATTCTGTCAGTTCCAGCTTAATCTGGGCCGGGTCACACTCGCTCTTGGCCAGAAGCGCCCGAA
>CAYNED010000289.1:0-3493 GCA_964396135.1 uncultured Neorhizobium sp. | reverse complement strand
AGCAGGTCCGGCTGCGACAGAAGCAGGCGGCAAAGCGCAATCCGTCGACGCTCACCGCCAGACAGGACGGTGACATCAGAGTCCTTCGGCGGGCAGCGCAGCGCTTCCATCGCCATCTCGACCTGCTGCTCGAGATCCCAGAGGTTTTGGGCATCGATGATGTCCTGGAGCTTGGCGCCCTCTTCCGCCGTCTCGTCGGAATAGTTCATCATCAGTTCGTTGTAACGGTCGAGTACGGCCTGCTTGTCCGCCACGCCTTCCATGACGTTCTCGAAGGCGTTCTTGGTCGGATCGAGATGCGGCTCCTGCTCCAGGTAGCCGACGGTTGCGCCTTCTGCGAGCCAGGCCTCGCCGGTAAACTCCTTGTCCTTTCCAGCGATGATGCGCAGCACGGTCGACTTACCGGCACCGTTCGGACCAAGGATACCGATCTTGGCGTCCGGGTAGAAAGACAGGCTAACGTTCTCGAGGATCTTCTTGGCGCCGTAGGACTTGTTCAGTCCCGACATGTGATAGATGAACTGGCGTGCCATCGTTGATAATGCTCCGGGCAAGATGGAAAGTTGCCGCTATGTAGGCGAATTGGCGCGCTGGAGCAATGCGCGAGGCGTCCAAGGAGGGGTGATGTTCAACGAAACACGACGGCTGGACAGCCCAACCGGGGCTAGCCTTGCCTATCGATACCAACCGGCATCGCGATCGGCTCAGGGTATCCTGTTGATCTGCCACGGCCTTGCCGAACACTCCGGTCGTTACGAAGAACTTGCCACGTACATGAGTGGCCAAGGGTTTCACGTCTACGCTCACGATCACAGAGGCCACGGCCACACAACTGCGCCGGACGCCCCGATTGGCCGCTTCGCCAAGCGTGATGGTCCATGCAAGGTGCTGCGCGATGTCGCCGCAATGCGCAACCTTGCAGTGCGCGAGCATCCCGCGCTGCCGGTTGTCCTCCTTGGGCATTCGATGGGTGGCCTGATCGCGCTGAATGCCGCCATCGATCGCCCGGAGGCCTACGCGGCACTTTCGGTCTGGAACTCAAACTTCCATCCCGGCCTTCCGGGGCGCCTGGCGCAGGGCGTCCTCCTGATGGAACGAGCGCTGAAGGGAGCGGACGTTCCAAGCACGATCCTGCCCAAAGCGACGTTCCGGACCTGGGGACGATCTATGCCGGAGAAACGAACTGAAGCGGACTGGCTGAGCAACCAGCCCGAAGAGGTCGACGCCTACCTTGCCGATCCCTTGTGCGGGTTCGACGCAAGCGTGTCCCTCTGGCTCGACCTTTTCGAGCTGACCTTTCGCGGTCCGGGCCTCGTAGACCGGTTGCCGAAGAACATGCCGATCTACCTCCTCGGCGGGGAGACCGACCCAGCCACGAATGGCGGGCGCGAGATAGAATGGCTCTCGCGCCACCTGCAGAAACACGATCTCAAGCGTGTGACCAGCCGGATCTGGCCAAAGACCCGCCACGAGACGTTGAAAGACCTCGTTCGCAAGGAAGCTATGGCGGAATTCGCCCTTTGGACCAGAGATCAGGTTCTCTCTTCCGGAATGGCGGAATGATATTTGATCAAGTGCCTCACCAGCGAGGTGGGTCTATAGATAGCCAACACAGTAACTGCTGCCGCGCCCTTCTGTAATGGATAAGATGACTTCGCCAGCCGGCGGCCTCGCCGCACCCAATCTCCCGGCCAAAGGCATCGTAAACGGGCTGCTGCTGATGCTGCTCGCAATGCTGGCGGCACCTCTGATCGACATCTTCTCCAAGCTTGCCACCGACACGACGTCCCCCACCATGATCACGGCGGCGCGGTTCGTTTTCCAGGCCCTGTTCATGCTGCCGATCGTGCTCTGGAACGGACTGTGGCGGAAGTTCTCGTGGCAGATGAGTGCCTATCACGCTGTGCGAGCGGCGATCATCACTTTGTCCATGATCTGCTTCGTTGCAACACTGGCGGTCATGCCCGTTGCCGATGCCATAGCGATCTTCTTTGTAGAGCCGATCATCCTGACCATTCTCGCGAGCATCTTCCTTGGCGAAACCATCGGCTGGCGTCGGTACACCGCTTGTGGCGTCGGCTTTATTGGCGCCATGATCGTCATCCGCCCCAGCTTCGAGGAGGTCGGGCTAGTCGCAATCCTGCCGATCATCACCGCTTTCTGTGTTGCCGTTTTCGCTCTAATGACAAGAGCACTGGCACCGCGAGAGGACCCGTGGGCCATGCAATTCCAGATGTCCTTGTGGGGCATCCCGATCTGCGCCCTGCTGCTGATCTTCGGAAGCGCTTCCCAGATCCCTTTCCTGGCTTTCTCCTGGCCTGATGCCACGGTCTTCCTGTGGCTGGTCGGTGTTGGCTTCTTCGCTTCCCTGTCTGGCATTCTCGCTGTCTATGCCTACCGGGTCGCTCCCGCCTCCGTGCTTGCACCCATGCAATATTTCGAGATCGTTTCCGCGACCTTGTTCGGTTGGCTCGTTTTCTCCGATTTCCCGGACGCCGTGAAATGGCTGGGTATCGCCATCATCGTCGGTTCTGGCCTTTACATCATCTGGCGCGAGCGCCGCATCGCTTCCAAACCTGTCACCACTGCGGAAACATCCGTCGAGGCTCGAATGAACACGCCATGACCCAATCCATAGCAACAAAGCAGCCGCCCCTGAGGGGCATCCGTGTCATCGAGCTCGCGCGCGTGCTGGCCGGTCCCTGGGCGGGACAGATGCTCGCGGACCTTGGCGCCGACGTCATCAAGGTGGAGAACCCCGACGGCGGCGACGACACGCGCGCATGGGGGCCACCCTTCGTGGAAGGCATGGACGGAGAAAACCTCTCTGCCGCCTATTACCACGCCACCAATCGCGGAAAACGCTCCGTTACCGTCGATCTGAAAACGGAGGAAGGCCAGGAGATCGTCCGGCGACTGGTCGCAACCGCGGACGTGGTCATCGAGAACTTCAAGCTCGGCGGCTTGAAGAAATACGGGCTGGACTATGAGAGCCTGAAGGCCATCAACCCGAAGCTCGTTTACTGCTCGATCACCGGCTTTGGCCAGGACGGACCCTACGCCAGCCTTGCCGGCTACGACTACATCGTCCAGGGCATGTCCGGCTTCATGTCGATCACCGGCGAGCCGGACGGGCAGCCGATGAAGGCAGGCGTGGCGATCGCAGACATCTTCACCGGCATCTATGCGGTCGCTGCGATCCAAGCGGCGCTGATCCATGCGATGAAGACCGGCGAAGGGCAGATGGTGGATATGGCCTTGCTCGACGTCATGTCGGCGGTGCTGGCGAACCAGAACATGAACTATCTTATCTCCGGCACCGCACCTGTCCGCCTTGGCAACGCTCATCCGAACATCAGCCCCTATGAGGTTATCCCGGTCGAAGATGGCCACATCATCCTCGCGGTTGGCAATGATGGGCAATTCCGTCGCCTTTGTGCCATTCTCGGCATCGAAACGCTCGCGGATGACGAGCGCTTCGCAACCAATCAGG
>CAYNED010000288.1:0-3495 GCA_964396135.1 uncultured Neorhizobium sp. | reverse complement strand
CAGCATCTTCGCGTCGTCCGCCACGACCGGCGACATCAGCGAACTGTCCTGTGCGTATACAGCGACAGGCTGCATGACATTCACGCACACGGCCGCGCTTGCCAGCAGGACCGAAAGGCGCCGTCTGATATTTCCGCGGTTGTTGGCCGCCACTAGCCATCCTCCTGATGAAGCAGGATCGTCGCGCCAAGCGCTGTCGCAACAATCACCGGCACCCACACCGCCACAAAGGGCGGCACGGCGCCGCTGCTCCCGAATGCTTTTACGAGAACCGTGACGACATAAAGCACGAAGCCGGAAACGATTCCACCCAGAATCACCGAGCGCGATTGCGCGAAGCGACTGAATTTCAACGAAACTGTTGCAGCAATGAGAGTCATCGCCACAAGAAGCAGCGGAAGCGATAGAAGCGAGTGGAACTGTGTCTCGAGCGCCTTTGTTGGGAGCCCAAACGAACGCCCGACGTCAATCTTCCGCGAAAGATCATAAAATGCAACGGTTTCCGGCTGAGACAGGCTCTCCTGCAGGTATTCCTGTCTCAGATTGGTGCTCAATTGTGCGCTCGCGATACGCTTGGAGATTTCCCCTGGGCGATTCTCCAGAACATCGGTAAGGAGCCAGTAACCATCTTCCAACTTTGCCGTGGATGCGTCCTGTCGCAGGATGACGCGTCCATCGCTGTCGAACTGAATGACGACAACATCGACGAGCACCGTGCCCTCTTCTTGATAGCTCTTAGCGCCGATAATCGTATCCTTTCCTTCGGAGATCTGGCGGATCCAGGGAAGGAAAGTAGATTTGGCCGAGCGGCCGCTCGCTTCGCGCCAGCCCGCTTCCATCGACAGCGATTCGCGCTGACCCCATGCCGCGACCGGATTGACCACGAGCATGCCGAACAGGCCGATCAGGAGGGCGCCTGTCGCAAAAGGCATAATGAACTGCCAAACGGAAATCCCGGCAGCGCGCGTAACGACGAGCTCGTAGCGCCGGTTGAGGGCAATCAGCGCGGTCATGCCGACGAAGAGCGTCAGCGTCGGGATCGTCTGCTGGAAAATGAAAGGGATCCGCATCGCTGTGAACAGTAGCGCTGCGGGCACGGTATAGCCCTCGAGGCTTGCCATGCGACGGCTGGTCTCGCTGAAGTCCGCTAGGAAGATGATTCCGCTGACGCCGAGAAAGAACCAGATGGCGGTGATGATGTAGCGACGGAAGAAATATCGGCCAAGCGTGCTGAAGATCATTGGCTTCCTCCAGCAACGGCCCGGTTCGTCCAGCGTTGGCGGATGCGCCGGAACCCACGGTCGACAAAGGTCGACAAGACGCGCGGCATCCGAAAGCGCTTGTGCGTTGCAAGCATATAGCCGCACAGCCCAATCGTGCCGACCGGGAGCAGATATATCAACAAGATGTAGGCTTCATCCTGCTTCACCAGGTTCTTCAGAGAAAAACCAAGCCAGCGCAGGGCAAACGCCACGATCAACGCAATGATCATCGGGTGGAGGCGCGTTTGGCGATGCGAGCGCGAATCCCCCGCGACCACCAGCGACACAAGCGCGAACATGAAGGGAAACAGCCAGTCCGTCAGCCGGGCATGAAGCTCCGACCGATAACTTCCCGGTGATCCTTTGACATGGGAGTCGTTCGGATCTGGATTGAGCAGGAAGGCGAGGGTGCGGTCGCCCGCATTGAGCGACGGGCCATCCTCGGACGCGGTCATCGCCGACAAATCAAAGGCGTAGGATGCAAATTTGATGATCGAGATGCGGCCGTCAGGAGTTTTCCGATGGACTTCCCCATCCCGCATTGTAAGCGACGTTCCGCTTTCGTCGATCGAGCCTTCGCGGGAATAATAGATCAGGTCGAAGTTCGGGTCCCGGTAGTCTACGACGAACAGTCCGGTCAGCACGCGGCCGGAGTGGCGTTCCGAGATCTGGACGTGCAGCCCGTCCTCGATGCTTCGAAATGTCTTTTCCTCGATAACCGAAGAGAGGAGATCGGCGTAAGCTTCTGCCACCATTTGGCGGGCGGCAACACGCGAGGGGGGCTCGACGAAGTTGGCGACGACGAAGGAGAAAAGGCTCAAGAACGCTGCCAGGAAAAGCACAGGCCGGAAGATGATGCTGCGCGAGGCGCCGGCCGCGTCGATCACCGGCAGTTCGGAATCATTGTTCATCGCCGTCAGCGTCTGGGTGATGCCAATCGCCAATGCGAAGGGCAACACAACCGGGATGATCGTCGGCAGGATGTAGGTCGCAAGCAGCATAAACGAGCCCATTGATTGGCCCGTGTCGGTGACGAGGTTGATTCGCCCGAGCACCTGGATCGTCCAGATGATGGTGAGCACCGGGATAAGCGCCACCAGGAACATCTGAATGATCCTGCGCAATATGTAGATTTCGAGAAGCTTCATTACGTCCCGCTGCGGCGAATCCAGCCGTCCCGCCCCTTGGAACAGCCCGGTCTATCTAAGCGATGGTTGCCGGAATGGCGACAGCCTCTGCACAACAAACTGGGCTAGGATTGTGATTTTTTGACGGACTGTGTCATTTCAAAATCCCTGGGATCACCAAGGCCGGAAGGACAGAAAACAGACGGCCGATAGCTGCCACGGTGCTACTCACCCCGCCGCCTGCACAAAGTTTAGGATTTGCGTTGTTCAGCTTGCCTTAGCGTTGGAAACGGAGATGATCGGCGCACGTGACGCAAAGACCGGAGTGAAAATGTCAGTCAACTACAAAATTCGTTTTGCAGCCTCAGCGCCGCTTGAGAATGCAGTGGCGATCATGCTGCAGGCATCCGGTGCGCAGGCTTTTGCCGGTGGACATGAGGTGGATCCGCAGATGGTTTGTGCCCGCGCTGCAGAAATCTCCAGCTTCAAGGCGAAGGCCATGGCGACGCTGGATGTGATTGCGCCGGCCGGTTCGCCGGCGGATCGCCTGGTGCTGCTGGGGCTCGGGAAGCCTGAAGCATTGACAGCCCATGATTGGCTGCGGGCAGGGGGCGCCTCCGCCGCGCAGTTCAAGTCCGCAACCAAGGTGGTCGTCTTTCTTGACGCTCCGGGAGTGGAGGTCGGGCCCGAGCAGGCTGCCGACTTCGCGCTCGGCCTGATGCTGCGCGCTTACACGTTCGATGCTTACAAGACGAAGAAGAAGGACGACGAGGAGAAGCCACCAAAGGCGGTTGCCGTTACCATCGTCACGGGCGTTCACCAGCAGGCGCAAGAACGCCTCGCTGAGGTCCAGGCGACTGCGGCAGGCGTCATCTTGGCGCGCGATCTCGTCAACCTGCCGCCAAATGTGCTCGGCCCGGTGGAGTTTGCTGACAAGGCGAAAGAACTGGAGAAGCTCGGGGCTGAGGTCGAAGTTCTCACCGAGAAGGAGATGCGTGATCTCAAGATGGGCGCTCTGCTCGGAGTTGCTCAAGGATCGGCGCGGCCGCCGAGGCTTGCCGTCATTCAGTGGAAGGGCGGGAAGGCGGGAGAGGCGCCGGTGGCCT
>CAYNED010000287.1:0-3504 GCA_964396135.1 uncultured Neorhizobium sp. | reverse complement strand
TGGCCACTGCAATCGCCAGACCAACCAAGACGTGAGCGCGCTCGCGAGCCTTGCGCAGCAGGTACTTTGTGCGGCGGCTGACAACTTCCTCGCGGAAGGCCACAAAGGCCTTCAACATGTCGATCAGCGTCAGTTGCTCAGGCTTGCCGCCGTTCAGGGCAACCATGTTGCAACCGAACGAAGTCTGTAGCGGAGTGTACCGGTATAGCTGGTTGAGGATCACTTCCGCATTGGCATCGCGCTTCAGCTCGATAACGACGCGGTAGCCTTGGCGGTCCGATTCGTCGCGCAGGTCGGAGATTCCCTCGATGCGCTTGTCGCGAACGAGTTCGGCCATCTTCTCGATCATCGTCGACTTGTTTACCTGGTACGGCACTTCGGTGATGATGATCTGCTCGCGATCGCCGCGCATGGGCTCGATATGCGCCTTGCCCCGCATGATGACGGAGCCGCGGCCAGTCTCGTAGGCCGACCTGATGCCGGACCTGCCAAGGATGAGCGCGCCCGTCGGGAAGTCGGGGCCGGGAATGATCTGCATCAGTTCCGGCAGTTCAATCGCCGGATTGTCGATCAACGCGATGCAGGCGTCGATCACTTCGGTCAGGTTGTGCGGTGGAATGTTTGTGGCCATGCCGACGGCAATGCCGCCGGCGCCATTGACCAGCAAGTTCGGGAAGCGAGCCGGGACAACCACCGGCTCAGACATCGTGCCATCATAGTTGTCGCGGAAGTTGACGGTCTCCTTGTCGAGATCGTCAAGAAGCGAATGCGAGGCTTTGGCAAGACGGCATTCCGTATAACGCTGGGCTGCCGGTGGATCCCCATCGATGGAACCGAAATTGCCTTGACCGTCGATCAGCGGCAGTCGCAGCGACCAGTCCTGCGCCATGCGCGCAAGTGCGTCGTAGATCGCGGAATCGCCGTGCGGGTGATATTTACCCATCACGTCACCGGTGACGCGGGCGGACTTCACATACTTCTTGTTCCAGTCGACGCCCATCTCGCTCATGGAGAACAGGATGCGACGGTGCACAGGCTTCAGTCCGTCTCGGACATCCGGAAGCGCGCGGCTGACGATCACGCTCATCGCATAATCGAGATAAGACCGCTGCATCTCTTCCATGATGGAAATGGGTTCGATGCCTGGTGGCAGCTTTCCGCCGCCGGGAGTGCTTTGTTCAGTCAAATCGGATCACGATCTTTGTTCGGAATCAGTTCTGTTTCTATAGCCGAAAGCGTCTGGCGACGCCAATTTCCGCAGCGGTTTTGAACAGCTTTCAGACCCTTCAGGAGCGGGCTCGGTGACAGGCTTGAGCGTCTCGAAAGAGTTGGGAAGGCGCCCTTCCCTTCACCGCCTGGCTGTCCTAACAATCTTGTCCACTGATCGCAAGGTTTAGAGCAGCAAGGGACGAGATGGCGAACGCAGACATATTGATCAACGCCTTCACGACGCTGCTGGTTACACTGGATCCTCCGGGGCTGGCTCCTGTGTTTCTCGGCCTCACCGTCGGCATGACGCGGATGCAGCGGAAACAGGTGGCCATTCGGGGCTCGTTGATCGCGTTCGCGATCCTGGCCATATTCGCGCTGTTTGGTGCAAGCCTGCTCGGGTCCTTGGGGATCTCCATGGGCGCCTTCCGCATTGCTGGTGGCTTGCTTCTCTTCTGGATCGCGTTCGAGATGGTCTTCGAGCGCAGGCAGGAGCGCAAGGAGAAGACCTCGCAGGCTGCGATTACCATCGACCACATCCACAACATCGCTGTCTTTCCGCTGGCTCTTCCCTTGATCGCGGGCCCCGGTGCGATATCCGCGACCGTCCTGCTGGCCGGCGCCCTGCCCGGTCCATGGGACCGCGCCTTATTGATCGCGGTGATCGCACTCAGCATGGCGCTGGTGCTCGCCATGCTCCTGATTGCAGAGCGGCTGGATCGCTTTCTCGGCGTCACAGGACGCGCAATCCTCACCCGCCTGCTGGGCGTGATCCTGGCCGCACTCTCCGTCCAGTTCGTGGTGGACGGCATTAAGTCAGCCTTCATGCCTCTCTAGGTGTCGACATCGTTGGTACCAGGAAGCAGAAAGGGCGCCGTAGCGCCCTTTCTTTAAAACGGGATGTCGTCGTCAAGGTCGCGGGAGAAGCCCCCGCCAGACTGGCCACCACCTGACTGGCCGCCGCGACCGCCACCGGACGCTGGACGGTCGTAGTCGTCGCCAGCGAAATTGCCGCCGCCGTAATCGTTGCCGCCGGAGACGCGACCGCCGCCACCGCCGTAATTGCCCTGTCCGCCGCCTTCGCCACCGCGACCGTCCAGCATGGTCAGCGTCGAGTTGAAGCCCTGCAGCACGACTTCCGTCGAGTAGCGATCATTGCCGGTCTGATCCTGCCACTTGCGTGTTTGCAGGGCACCTTCGATGTAGAGCTTGGCGCCCTTCTTCACATACTGCTCGACAACCTTGCAAAGGCCTTCGTTGAAGACCACCACAGTGTGCCATTCGGTCTTTTCCTTGCGCTCCCCGCTGTTGCGGTCGCGCCAGCTTTCCGAAGTGGCAATCCGCAGGTTGGCAATCGGGCGACCATCCTGCGTGCGCCGGATCTCGGGATCGGCGCCGACATTGCCGACCAGGATTACCTTGTTGACGCTTCCAGCCATGTTCCTTCACCCTTGTCCCCCGCCGTAAAGGCGGTTCAAATTCACAGATGTGGCAGCTTAGACCATCTGCCGCCAGCATTGGCCTCCCGCTTCCTTCAATCCACAATGTTTTTGTTCTTTATTTGTTCTAGATATCACCTATCATAGAGTCAAGTGACTCGCATTCCTTGGCAGCTTCAGGCGCTTTTTGCCTTCACACAGCAACTTCCTTTACTACATATGGGCATCGACCCTCCCACCGAGCAGATTTATGAGCGAACTTAAGACGATCTCCATCCGTGGTGCGCGTGAGCACAACTTGAAGGGCATCGATCTCGACTTGCCGCGCAACTCGTTGATCGTCATGACCGGGCTCTCGGGCTCAGGCAAGTCATCCCTCGCCTTCGACACCATCTACGCTGAGGGGCAGCGCAGGTATGTGGAAAGCCTGTCAGCATATGCGCGGCAATTCCTGGAGATGATGCAGAAGCCGGACGTCGACCAGATCGAGGGGCTTTCGCCGGCGATTTCGATTGAACAGAAGACGACTTCGCGCAATCCTCGTTCTACAGTGGGCACAGTCACCGAGATCTACGACTACATGCGCCTGCTGTTTGCTCGCGTTGGTGTTCCCTATTCGCCCGCCACCGGTCTGCCGATCGAGAGCCAGATGGTCAGCCAGATGGTCGACCGCATCCTCGCCTTCGAGGAAGGCACGCGCCTCTACATCCTTGCGCCGATGATCCGCGGTCGCAAGGGCGAGTACAGAAAAGAACTCGCTGAGCTGATGAAGAAGGGCTTCCAGCGCGTCAAGGTGGATGGCCAGTTCTATGAAATCGCTGATGTCCCCGCACTCGACAAGAAATACAAGCACGAT
>CAYNED010000286.1:623-3504 GCA_964396135.1 uncultured Neorhizobium sp. | reverse complement strand
GCCTGCCGTCGACGCTTATGGCGGGGACATACCTGTCGCCGAACATGACGGCGGTGCAGAGACCGGCTGGATGGCGTCACTGATGGGTATGGTCGGCCTGGGAGGAGGAGAGAGCGAGGCGCATGACGCCGCTCCGGCATCGGCGCACGAACCGCCTGCCGAAGACGATCTTCCCAAGGTCAACGACGCCAAGCATGGGACTGCCGAGCATCAGCCGGCGGCAAGAGCTGTAGCCGATGAAGCCGAAGCTCCCGCAGAAGAGGTTGCCACTCATCCTGCCGAAGAGGCGGGCACTCCCGAGGGCGAAGGCTGGTTCACGGCAGTCAAGGGAATGATCGGTTTGGGCGAGACAGCCGAAGAAGGAACGCCTGAACATCCTGTTCCAGCACTTGAGAAGGCATCGGTCGAGGCCGCTCATGCGAAGCCAAAGGCGGAAGCCGGCGCTGAGGATGCGCCGCCGGCGAATGCCGATGAGCATGGCGCCGCCTGGCTTGCGAAGATGCGTGCGCAGCCGCTGGCCCCGGAAGGCGAGAGCGCGCCTGGACCGGATGCGCATGTCGATGTCCAGCATTCACCGGTGATGGCCGAGGAGGACGATCCGGAACAGCATCGAAGGAAGCCAGCCGCCCACGCTGAGAACCGGTGAGCCTGGGAATGCGGGACAGGAAGAAGGCGGCCCCCGAGCCGCCTTTTTGCCTTTCTCAGTCCGCCTTGTTGCGCCGCGCGGGAAAGAGGATCACGTCCCGGATCGAGGGAGCGTTGGTCAAAAGCATGATCAGGCGGTCGACGCCGATGCCCAGGCCACCTGCCGGGGGCATGCCCTGGTCGATCGCGTCAAGGAATTCGTCGTCGAGCTGCTTTTCCTTTTCGCCGCGTGCATGCGCCTGCTCCAATTGCTCCACCATCCGCGCGCGCTGCTCTTCCGGATCATTTAGCTCGGAGAAGGCGTTGCCAATTTCCCAGGTGTTGCAGTAGGTCTCGAAGCGCTCAACGAGGCGCGGCTCGCCCGGCACTTCCTTTGCGAAGGGTGAGATGTCTTTGGGGAAATGCGTCACATGGGACGGCTGGATGAGCGTCGCCTCGACCTTTTCCTCAAAGATGAAGGCGAGGCACTCGCCCCAGGTCCAGTCCTTCTCAACCTCAAAGCCGGCAGCCTTGGCAGCAGCGCGTGCTTCCTCATCGGTCTTGATAGCCAGGAAGTCGATGCCGGTTGCGTCCTTGACGGCATCGGGCATAGGCACGCGGCGGAACGGACCCTTGAAGGAGATCTCCGTGTCGCCGTACATGAATTCGGTCTTGCCGTGGATGGACATGGCAAGCTCAGCGTAGAGGCGCTCCACGAGGTCCATGATGTCCTCGTAATCGGCATAGGCCCAGTAGCACTCCATCATGGTGAATTCGGGATTGTGCCGGGTCGACACGCCCTCGTTGCGGAAGTTGCGGTTGATCTCGAACACCTTGTCGGACAGGCCAGAGACCAGCGTCCGCTTCAAGAACAATTCCGGCGCGATGCGCAGGTACATGTCGAGCTTCAACGTGTTGTGGTGCGTCTTGAAGGGCTCGGCCGTGGCACCGCCATACACCGAATGCAGCATCGGCGTTTCTATTTCCATGAAGCCGTCGTTCTCCATGAAACGGCGGATGCCGGAGACGATCTTCGACCTTTGCTGGAAACGCAGCTTGGAGTCTTCGTTCGTCAGGATATCAAGATGGCGCTTGCGGTAACGAAGTTCGATGTCGGCCAGGCCATGGTACTTCTC
Organism: uncultured Neorhizobium sp.; assembly: GCA_964396135.1. Lineage (GTDB taxonomy): Bacteria > Pseudomonadota > Alphaproteobacteria > Rhizobiales > Rhizobiaceae > Neorhizobium. The sequence continues at coordinate 1,744 of CAYNED010000286.1, read as the reverse complement.
CGGCATCGGCAGGAGGGCCTTGGTCAGCATGGTGATTTCTTGCGCGTTGATCGTCAGCTCGCCGCGCTTGGTGCGGCGGACGACACCGGTGACGCCGATGATGTCGCCGAGGTCGATCAGCGGCAGCAGGTCACGGGCCTCCTGGGGCGTCGTGTCCTTGTGGCTGAAGATCTGGATCTTGCCCGAGGCATCGCGCAGATCGATGAACATGCCGGAATTGCGCGACGAGTAGACGCGTCCGGCGACCGTCACGACGTCCTGTGTTTCGACCTCCGCCTCAAGGGTCTCGTATTTCTCCGCCAGTTCGGCATTCGTCATCGTCCGGTGGAAATGGGCCGGATAAACGTCGCCGATCTTTTCGCGCAACAGTTTGAGCTTCTGGGCGCGGACTTCCGTAACGTCGGAGGAGAGAGCCGTTTCGGTCTTTTGTTCGGTCATTCTACGAGACCTTCCTTCTTACTGTGCGCCGACCATGGAGGCGACGACAGTCGCAGCCACCTTCAGGCGCTGGCGCACGACCGAGCGGCCGAGCAGGGCCATGGAGTCAAACAACGGCAGCGAACGCGACGAGCCGGACATGGCGACGAAGAGCGGCGGGGTGACGACGCGCAGCTTCTTGCCGAGCTTGTCGGCCACGGCGCGCAGTTCCTGGTCGATGGCCTCGACATTCCATTCGAGGATCTTTTCCAGATCAGCCTGTACCGTGTTGATGATCTCCAGCGTTTCGGCAGGGCTCGTCTTCAGTCCGCCAAAGGAGGCTGGTGTCAGCCCCACATCGTTTGCGAGCAGGAAGCCTGCCAGCTGCGGCAGGTCGCCGAGCTTGGAGATGCGGCTTTGGGACAGTTTCAGTCCTTCCGTCAGCCGCTGGTTCTCGGATGCCCAGTCGAGCGTGCGCGCAATGAATTCCTCCGGCGTCAGCTTCTCGCGCAGCCACCGGCCGTTCAGCCAGTCGAGCTTCTGGATGTCGAAGATCGCGCCGGCCTTGGAGAGATTGTCCGGATCAAATTTCTCGGCCAGTTCCTCCATTGTCAGCAATTCTTCGCCTTCGGCGATCTGGATGAAGAACAAGCCGAGGAAATTCATCAGCGGAATACCGAAATACGCGCCGGTTTCGCCCCAAA
>CAYNED010000286.1:0-613 GCA_964396135.1 uncultured Neorhizobium sp. | reverse complement strand
GGTAGCCGAGAGCCGAATAGTAGGAGATTGAAGTCGGGTTCTTGCGCTTCGACAGCTTGGACTTGTCGGCATTGCGCATCAGCGACAGATGCATCCAGACGGGCTCCTGCCAGCCAAAATACCTGTAGAGCAGGATGTGCTTGGGCACGGAGGCCAGCCACTCCTCGCCGCGCGCGACGTGGGTGATCTTCATCAGGTGGTCGTCGATGACGTTTGCCATGTGGTAGGTCGGCATGCCGTCGCCCTTGATCAGGACCTGCATGTCGACCGAATCCCACGGGATTGAGACGTCGCCATAAACGCCATCATGGAAGTCGCACGAGCCTTCGGCCGGGATCTTCATGCGGATGACCGAGCTTTCGCCCGCCGCCATCTTCGCGGTCACTTCCTCGGCCTTGAGGTTGAGGCAGAGGCCATCATACTTCGGCGGCTTGCCTGCGGCGCGTTGCGCCTCGCGCATCTGTTCCAGTCGTTCCGGTGTGCAGAAGCAGCGGAAGGCGTGGCCCTTGTCGAGGAGCTCCTGCGCGTAGGGCTGGTACAGGTCCTTGCGGTCGGACTGGCGATAGGGGCCGTGGGGCCCACCAACGTCCGGACCTTCCGCCCAACTGAGGCC
>CAYNED010000285.1:2005-3507 GCA_964396135.1 uncultured Neorhizobium sp. | reverse complement strand
AGGCCGACGGTCTCGCCGCCGATGTCGACACCCTCGTAAAGCTTCTGCGCTACCTGCATGGTGCGCGACGCGTTGAAGCCGATATTGGACGAGGCTGCCTGCTGCAGCGTCGAGGTGGTGAAGGGAGGCCCGGGATTGCGTTTGACCGGTTTGGCCTCCACGCTCTCCACAAGATATGCGGCTCCCTCGAGAAGCGCCTTCAATCGGTTGGCGTCATCACCCGTCTTGATCGAACGGCCTTGCAGTCGTTTGCCATCAGCAGAGACGAGCCGGGCCTCGAACTCGTCGCCGCGGGGTGTGCGCAGCAGAGCGGAGAGGTTCCAGTACTCTTCGGAAACGAACCGTTCGATCTCCGTCTCGCGATCGCAAACGAGGCGCAAGGCAACCGACTGGACACGGCCTGCCGAGCGAGCGCCCGGCAGCTTGCGCCACAGGACGGGCGAGAGGTTGAAGCCGACGAGATAATCGAGCGCCCGCCGTGCCAGATAGGCGTCCACGAGAGGCACATCGATGTCGCGTGGGGCGGCCATCGCATCCAGAACGGCTTTTTTGGTGATCGCGTTGAAGACGACGCGCTTGACCGGAATATCGCCCAGTACTCGCTTCTTCTTTAGCAGATCAAGAACGTGCCACGAGATCGCTTCGCCTTCGCGATCGGGGTCGGTTGCAAGGAAGAGGCCGTCGGAGCCCTTCACGGCGTCTGCTATGTCCTTCATGCGCTTCTGGGAGGCGCTGTCGACTTCCCAGGACATCTCGAAGTCCTGATCGGGCAAGACCGAGCCATCTTTCGCAGGAAGATCACGGACGTGACCGAACGAGGCGAGAACCTTGTAGCCTGAGCCGAGGTATTTATTGATGGTCTTGGCTTTGGCCGGAGATTCGACGACAACAACGTTCATTTTTGCTTCTCTATGGTGAGGCGATACCCGGATCGAGGCGAAGTTCCAGGCTGATCTGCGTCCCGACATGGATGGCCTTTTCGCTGCGGTCAAGTGCCATGGCCAAATAAGCCCTGCAACGAGATGCAACTGAAGATAGCATCTTCTATCTGTTGCAATTTAAGATAACTGCGTTATCCTCCTGCTATTCGTGTTGATGTCGAGTGCTTCCTGAGGTGCTAGTCGGACAGGTTTATCATGGGATCGGAACGCCAAAGCTCCGGCAATGGAGAGGCAATTGCCTACATCCGGCAAATGCTTGGAGAACTCCACCAGGTGGCCTCGAAAGAGGGGGCGGACATGCTGTGCTACCTGATTGAGATGGCTTATGTGGAAGCGGGAGACGTGCAGGCCGGAAGACGCCCGCGCTCAGTCGGCCATCGCAATGGAGACAAGCCCTCCGGGATGACGGTGTAGACGTCCGGCAAGATCCAGCTCTAGGAGAACCAGATACACTGCGGATGCAGGAAGAGTTGTGTGCCGTATGATGTCGTCCACCTCAACCGGCGTTGGCCCAAGCGCAGAGATGATGCTGGCACGCTCGCTTTCGTCAGGGGGATCGAA
>CAYNED010000285.1:0-1905 GCA_964396135.1 uncultured Neorhizobium sp. | reverse complement strand
GGGAAATCCCTTGCTCTGGGCTCCCAGCCGAATGGCATCTCGCTGACCGCAAGCCCGTTGCCCCCGGTGATCTCCTCCATCAGAGGGATGTTCTCGGGCGGGTAGGGCTGGTCCAGTCCTCCCGCAAGGACGGCGATCGTCCCGGTTTCGATGCTGGCGCGATGGGCTGCGGTATCGATCCCGCGGGCAAGTCCCGAGGTAACCGTATAACCGGCGCGGCCGAGGTCACGCGCGATTCCTGCGCCAAACTTGGCGCCGCTGATTGAAGCGTTGCGCGATCCGACGATGCCGACCGAGGGGCGGGTGGCGATCTGCAACTCTCCCTTCACTGCAAGCAGTGGCGGTGCGCCTTCAATCTGCCGGAGCGCAGGAGGGTAATCGGGTTCTCCGATCCCGAGGAAGCGCGCGCCGAAGCGCTGCGCGCTGTCGATCTCGCGTTCAGCCTCCTCAACCGAAGCAATCCGAATGGCGCGGGAGGCGCCGCCACGGCTGGATAGCTCCGGCAGCATTGCAAGCGCCGCCTCGGCAGATCCAAAATGGTTGATGAGGTCGCGGAACGTGGCGGGTCCGACATTGTCGCTGCGGATCAGGCGAAGCCAGGCAATCCTTTGCCGGTCGGTGAGCGCAATCCCTTGTCGTCTTGCGCCGCCGTCAGGCATCGCTATCCCTTTTGGCCGATCTTGCCTTCTGTACCCGCCAGCAACCGCTTGATGTTGGTCTCGTGACGCCACCAGGAGATTGCCGTCATGATCGCCATCACGAGGGCGATTTTTTCTTCACCTAATATCCATAATGCAACCGGAATCACAAGCGTTGCAACCAGGGCGGCGAGGGAGGAGTATTTGCTGATGAAGGCAACGGCGAGCCATATGACGGCGAACACAAGGACCCAGACGGGAGCAACCCCGAGCAGCATTCCGATATAGGTGGCCACTCCCTTGCCGCCCTTGAAACGGAGCCAGACCGGAAAAAGGTGGCCGAGGAATGCGGCAAAGCCGGCGAGGAGGCCTGCCTCAGGTCCAGCCAGATAAGTGCCTGCGACGGCTGCGGCGGTGGCCTTCAGCGCGTCGAGCAGGAGCGTTGCTGCGGCCAGCTTCTTGTTGCCCGTCCGAAGAACGTTGGTTGCGCCAATATTGCCCGAGCCGATGGAGCGGATATCACCCAGCCCCGCCGCCTGGGTCAGGATCAAGCCGAACGGGATCGAGCCCAGCAGATATCCAAGCAAGATCGCCGCAATGGCAACACCGCCGCCGATCTGCCAGTTCATCAGGTCATTCACCGGCCTGTCTCCTTACAACGAATGGACGCATTTGCCGGCGACATAGGTCGCAACGGCGCGACCCGAGAAGCGGGCGTCTTCGAAAGGCGTATTCTTGGAGCGCGACAGCAACGTGTCCTTCGCGACAAGCCAGGGTTCCTCGAGGTCGATCAACGTAATGTCGGCCTTTGCGCCAGGTTTCAGCGTGCCGGCATCCAGCCCGAAGATCTGCGCCGGGCGTGTCGACATAGCGTCGATCAGGCGCATCAACGGCACCTGGCCGGAATGATGGAGACGCAGCGCCGCCGCAAGCATTGTTTCCAAGCCCACCGCACCATCCGCCGCATCGGCAAAAGGCAGGCGCTTGGTGTCCACATCCTGCGGGTCGTGCGACGAGACGATGATGTCAATCGTGCCATCGGCCAGCGCCTCGACCATTGCGACCCGATCGTCCTCGGTGCGCAGGGGAGGCGATAGCTTGAAGAACGTCCGGTATTCGCCGATGTCGTTCTCGTTGAGGGACAGATGATTGATGGAGATCCCGCAGGTGACATGGGCGCCCCGACCTCGAGCGACCCGGACAGCTTCTGCGGACTCAGGCACGGAGATCTTCGCCGCATGGTATTTCGCACCCGTCAGGCCGGCGA
>CAYNED010000284.1:0-3512 GCA_964396135.1 uncultured Neorhizobium sp. | reverse complement strand
GTCGGTGCAGATGACGGATACGGAACCGATCGCCTCGATTGCCGGAAGCCGGCGGACGATCGCATTGCGGCTGGCCATCGCCTGGACCCCGATCGCCAGCGTGATGGTCATCACGGCAGGCAGGCCTTCAGGGATAGCCGAGACAGCGATGCTCACGACGACCATGAACATCTCAGAGAAATCCTGATGCCCGACGAAATAGGTGTAGGCGAGCAGCAAGGCGCTTGCGAGCAGGATGAGAAAGGAGAGCCAGCGGGCAAAGTGGTCCATCTGCTGCACCAGAGGCGTGGTGATCTGTTCCACCTGCGCCAGCAGACCACCGATCCGGCCGATTTCGGTCGCCTTGCCCGTTGCCACGACCACGCCACGTGCCGTGCCTTGCGTCACCAGCGTCCCGGACCAGAGCATTGAGCGACGGTCGCCGAGCGGCGCATCGACGGCCACGGCTGACACCTCCTTTTCTACCGGCACGGACTCGCCCGTCAGGATCGCTTCCTGCGCAGCAAGGCCTCGCGCCTCCAGAAGCCGCAGATCGGCAGGCACCTTGTCGCCCGCTTCAAGCAGAACAACGTCGCCAGGCACCAGCTCCGCCCCCTCCACCGTCACGCGCCGGTTGTCGCGCAGCAGGGCAGCGTGGGGCGCCAGCATGTTGCGGATCGCCTTCATTGCGGCTTCCGCCTTGCCCTCCTGGATGAAGCCGATAATGGCATTGGCAACCACCACCGCCAGAATGACCCCTGTATCGACCCAATGTTGCAGGGCTGCCGTCACGACCGTGGCAGCCAGGAGAACGTAGATCAGCACATTGTGGAACTGCGCGAAGAAGCGGTGCAAGGCGCCGTGGCCTTCCGCCTCCGCAAGCCGGTTTGGGCCAAAGCTTGCAAGGCGCTGTCGGGCCTCGTCTGAGGTCAGTCCTTCCGACCCTGTTTCAAGCACAGCAAGGCAGTCTTCAACGGAACGGCTGTGTGGGTTGGAAAGAGAGGCCGGATCGATGGTCATCGGGTGTCCTTCAAGCTGATGGCTCATTCGCTCTTGAGCGGCAGTCTATCCTCGCGTGCATATCCCGCGCCACGAAGCGGCAGCTCTGCCACGAACTGTTGATGGCAAACCGCGGCCCCGCTGACCTTCAACCGATCTGCACATCCTGAACGATCGGGTATCGATCATGTGGCATCGATTGGCACCATCTGTTGTCCTAGGGTCGAGAATAGCGTCAACTTGTTCCATATCCTTGACGCAACTCAAAACGAGCGCGGCAATCTGCGCTCTACTGGCTGGCAATAATCGAAAGGAGCAGGTGCATGCAGCAGATCATGGTGGCAACGGATTTCTCCGAGCGTTCCGACCGCGCCATTCGACGCGCGACCTTGCTTGCGCGACAATCGGGTGCCGCCATGACGCTGGTGACTGCTGTGGACGAGGACCGGCCACCGCGACTGGTGCAGGAGGAAAAGCGGGAGTCTGAGGCTCTCCTTCGCTCCACGGGCAGTACCATCCAGGACGTCGATCTCGTCGTTTGCAAGACGGAGGTCGTCCTGGGGGAGCCGTCTCAAGCGATTGTCTCGGCTGCGGAGAAAGGAGCACCGGATCTTCTGGTTCTCGGTCCCCATCGCCGGCAATTGTTTCGCGACGTATTCATCGGCACGACCGCCGAGCGGACGATCCGCAAAGCCTCGTGGCCCGTCCTGATGGTCAACGCACCACCGGCGGCGGCTTACCGGAACGTGATGATCACAACCGACCTCAGCGAAGGCTCACATCAAGCAATTGCGCGCTTTGTCCAGATGAAGCTGGCCCCGTCGGCATATCACTCCATCCTGCATGTGTTCGATGTGCCCGTGACGGGGCTCGCCATGAACACCGGGATCACGGAGGATCAACTCGGGACCCATGCCGAGGAGCAGCGGGCAAAAGCGTCTGCCTCGCTTGCCCGTTACGTCGCTTCAACGGCACTTGGGCCGATTGCCCAACAGGTCAGACGCGATGCAACCACGGTCAGTCGTGAGATCCTTGCGGCCGCGGTCGAAGCCGATGTGGACCTGATCGTGCTCGCCACTCACGGCACAAGCGGGCTCCGGAGAGCCCTGCTCGGCAGCGTGACCGAAGAGGTCTTGCGGGATTCGCCGGTGGACGTTCTGACAATGCCTCCGGCGCAAGTGGACTGACCCGGTTCCGTCACCAGCCGCCCCCCTTGGCCGTGTGACTTCGAGCATCTGTACGCAAACCATTAACGGTAAAGCAAATTGGGCCGCGAACCTTTCCCGGCTGGACGTGGCGTTAACATCGCTCGCGTAGAGATGGTTGCCAGGAGAGCATGAATGGAAACCATCTTTAGCTGTATTCGCGACGCGCACGACCAGAACCTTCTCTGGGTTGCTGCCGCAATCTGCGTCACCGGCGTCTATGCCTCGCTCTCAATCGCCCGCCATGCTGCCCGTCTTGAAGGTCGGGGGCGCAGGATCTGGGCGACTGTCGCCATCATCGCTGCCGGAAGCACGACCTGGGCGACGCACATGATCGGCCTGCTTGCCTTCCAGCCGGGTATGCAGGCGGGCTTCGACCCGCTGTTTACACTCCTGTCGCTCTTGCTCGCCATCCTTGGTATCGGGCTTGCAATGGCCACTGCCATCGGCAGCCGGACGCGCGCGCGGCGCGCGATCTCTGGAACATTGCTGGGACTGAGCATCGCGCTCCTGCACTATCTTGGGCAGGCAGCCTACGTGGTCACCGGCCACGTAGGCTGGGACTACCAGTTGGTCACGCTCTCGCTGATATGGTCGTTGCCGCTGTTTGCCGGGGCCTTGGTCGTCTCCGGCGACAAGCGCCGGGGCCTTCGTCAGGCCGTGGGGCCCATGCTTCTTGCGGCAATTGCCATCTTGCATTTCACCGGCATGGCGGCAGTACGACTGACTTTCGATCCCACGATCGACCTTCCCGCCTCAGCCTTGCCTGCCGAGGTAATCGCTCCCATTGTCGCCGCGGTAGCTGCGAGCCTTCTGTTGCTCGCCTTCATGGGCCTGCGGTTCACGCTCGCCGCCCACGCGCAAGCCGTGCGCGACCGGGCACGGCTGAAGCAACTGGCAGACCTGGCGGTGGAGGGACTTGCGATCTGCCAGGGCGGCATCATCGATGCAGTCAACGACAGCCTCGCGACGCTCGTCGGGTTCTCGCAGGCACAGTTGAAGGGGCAGCCGATCACGTATCTTTTGCCTGAAATATCACTCACGGACCTGTCGGAGCATCAGGAGCAGGACGCAGAGCTGATGGCAGCCGGCGGTTGCCAGATCCCCGTCAAGTTGCTGCGCAAGATCGTGAGGATCGGCAAGATCGACCACACCGTCGTGGCCATCCGCGACCAGCGGGAGCGCCTCCAGACCGAGCAGAAGATGCGGTCACTGGCATTTACGGATGCCTTGACCGGGCTTGCCAACAGACTGCGTTTCAACCAGACCCTCTCCGAGAGCTGCGAGCATGCAGGCGCTGGCGGAGAAGCCTTCGCGCTTCTGATCCTC
>CAYNED010000283.1:0-3514 GCA_964396135.1 uncultured Neorhizobium sp. | reverse complement strand
CGCGAAGGTTCCGTAGCCCCCGATCGGAAACCAGCCGAGCTTCACGGCAAAGACGAAGAGCAGCAGCAGCGCGACAACGAACTGCGGTGCCGAAACCGTCATGAAGCTCGTGAGCATCAGGCCGTTATCGATCGCCTTGCCGCGGTTGAGTGCCGCGACGATGCCGAGCGGCAGGCCGATCAGCAGTTCGCAGGCAATGGCCGCCAGCAGAAGAAGAAGGGTCGCCGGCAGACGCGACGCGATCAGTTGCGCGACTTCCGTCTTTTGCAGGTAGGAGCGTCCGAAGTCGCCCTGGATGAGGTTCAGCAGGTAGTTTCCGTACTGGACCAGGAATGGCTGATCGAGACCGAGTTGTTGCCGGATGCTCTCGACGGTTGCTGCCGTTGCCGAACGGCCGGCGATCTGCCGCACCGGATCCGCCGGCAGAACATAGAGCAGCACGAAGGTGATGAACGATACGCCGAGCAGGATAAGCGCCGACTGGACGAGGCGTCTGAGGATATAGGCGGCCATCAGTCACGCCCCTGTTGTGTCGGGTCGAGGATGTCGCGAAGCGCGTCACCGACGAGGTTGAAGGCAAGGGCGAGAAGCAGAATCGCTGCACCCGGAATGAACACGAGCCATGGCGCGGACTGAAAGTAGGTTTGATTTTCGAAGATGATATTGCCCCATGACGGGATAGGCGGCTGAACGCCGATGCCGAGGAAGGACAACGTCGCTTCCAGCAGGACCGTGGTCGAGATACCAAGCGTACCCCAGACGATCAGTGTCGGGATCAGATGCGGTAGGATGTGCTTGAAGAGAATGCGGCCATGACCGGCACCAAGCGTCTTCTCAGCAGCGATATAATCCCGTTCGGCCAGCGAGGAGGTCTGCGTGAAGATCACGCGCGCCGTCTGCACCCAGTTCACGAAAGCAATGACCATTGCAACGATCCACAGGGACGGCGAGAAGATGGCGGCAAGGCAGATCGCCAGAAGCAGTGCCGGAAACGCCATCATCAGGTCAGTGAAGCGCATCAGCACCGCCCCGACGAAGCCCCGGAAGTAGCCAGCCGTCACGCCGACGATCGTGCCGATGAAGAGCGCCGTGCCGTTTGCGACAAGTCCGATGATCAGAGAGGTCTGGGCTCCATAGAGGATGCGCGAGAAGAGGTCGCGACCAAGAAGATCCGTTCCGAACCAGAACGTCTCGTTTGGCGGTAGCGGCGCGCCTTCGATCGTGAGTCCGTCGAAGAACTGCTCATAGGGGTCGTGGGGCGCCAGCCAACTGGCAAAGGTGGCGCCGCCGACGCAGATGAGGACGATCAGCAGTCCGGCAACTGCCAGCTTCCGCTGTATCAACCTGCGTAAAATGGAAGGACCGCTTGCCGGTGCTGCCAAGGGTTCAGGCGAGATCGATGCGTCTGCCATCGTCCGTGCCCCTTTCGTTTGTATGGTTAGCAACCAGCCGCTCGGCGGCGGTTTCAATCGTTACCCGCCAGGCCATCGCGGCCTGTCGCAGAAGGTCATAGGCCTCGGCCTCGGTCTTGCCCCTCATCACGAAGATCATGACCGCGCGCACGATCGTCTGCCGGGCCGAAAGCCGGTTTTGCAGATCCGTGATCAGTGCTGCGGATGCCTTGGCGCGTTCAAAATTGCTCCGCGCGACAAGGAGTGCGGCGTAGACACCCTTATCGCTCATTGGCTTGAGGATTTGCGCATGCGCGCCCATCTCCATTGCCCAACCGAGGCGTCCCGGCGCTTCGGAGCCGATCAACGCGATCATCGGCATAGGCGACTGGCCCGGCGCCCAGAGGAACTGCTCATCATGACCCATGTCGACGTCATAGAAGATGAAATCTGCGCCGATGGCCTCGACGGGAAGCTCCGGCCAGGCCTCACGAACTTCGAGTCCGATCACCTCCAACTGTCGGATCAGGCCCTGAACAGACGGGTGCGGCCGGTGCAGGATCCAGGCCGTCGCGCCCCCAAGATTTTCGGTCCTGATGCGCGTCATGACACCACCTTAAGCCTGGACCCCATCTGCGCGGGCTGCGAACGTTCCGTCAGGTAGGGATCGGCCCGCACCGCAGGCAGTCGCTTGATTTCACGGAACCGCCCGTTCTCGAGCCGCGCTATGATGGCAGGCTGTCGTGCGTGCAGATGCACGGGATCGAGCCGTGTCGTGCGGCCGCTGCGGAGCGCCGTACGCAACAACTCCGCCAAAGAGAGTTCTTCCGCGCCCGGACGACCTTGAAGCAGCAAGGCCAGTTCATGCACGGATTGGCGCGCCATCTCGTGAAATGATCCGCCGATGCCGCCATCCGACTCGAACCAAGGTCCTGCCGAGATCAGCCCTTCAGCCGCCTCGCCGGCCGCGTCAATCTCGCATTCGGTGAAGTTGCATGAAAGTACCGTCAGGCCATCGGCGAACTCGATCTCCCGCTTCAACTGGGACAATCGCGCCAGAAAGGCATAGGAGCTATCTCCGACGAGCGAGTTGAGGATGAAGCTCGGCTTTAGTGTTCGAATGTCGCTGATGATGTGATCGAGTTCCGTGTCACCAATCGGAAGGTACCGGTCCCCCAGCACCTGACCGCCTGCCGCCGCGATCTTCTCGCGGGCGATCTGTGCCATCTCCCAGCCCCAGATGTAGTTGGAACCGACGAGATAGGCGCGAGTGCCGAGCGTGGGCAGCGCCCAGTCGAGCAAGGGCAGCAGGTGCTGGTTCGGGCACGAGTGCATGTAGGCGACGCGTTCGGATGCCTCGAAACCCTCGTACGGCACAGGGTACCAGAGAATTCCGTCAAACCGCTCAAGCTCCGGAATGACTTCTTTGCGGCTTGCAGATGTGATGCAGCCGAAGATATGGCGCGCTTGGGAACCCCGCAGGATCTCGCGGCACAGCGGCGCATAGCGGTCGAGCCGTCCCTCCGGGTCGCACTCGGTGACGCGGAAGGAAACGTCGAGGGTCGGATCGGCATTCACCTCGGCCACGCCTCGAAACACGCCTTCACGGCTAGAACGGGACAATGCGGCATACATGCCGCTGCGCGACAGAAGGACGCCTATGTCTACGATCCGCTTCATCGAAATCCCAATACAAAAAGCCCCGACGATGCGCGCGTTGCAACGCGATCGAAACGGGGCCCAAGTGCCGATTTTTTTCAATCTAGCCGGGGAAGTTCGAGATGGGAAGCTTAATTACGCGACGAAGCGATAAAATTGCACAATTACTTCTCCCTATCCCCCATGTGCGCAAGAATTGTGCATCTGCTGCGTCTTCGCCCGTTCTTGCTTTAGGATTTGAGAGTGGTCATGCTGACGAGGCTAACTGCCTCGCCGCGCTTCAGGAGGCTCCTCCCATTTAGCGCCTCCGTTTGGACCATTGATCGGCCGCCTGCGTCAGGCAATCCTGAAACTGGATCGCCCCGACAATCGACCTCACGATCGACCCGACCAAATTCGTCGAGAGCGGGAAGACGAACGTCGAGACACTTGCCGAGATCTTCGGCAAGCAGGCTGAAGCAGGC
>CAYNED010000282.1:0-3527 GCA_964396135.1 uncultured Neorhizobium sp. | reverse complement strand
AGCAGGGGGTGCCGCCATCCGACCGAGATGCAACCACCTTGTCCTGCGGGACCAAAGGAGGACCACGATGACGAAGACTTTTGATGCGCAGGACGGCGGCGTTATGGGTGACGCGCGCGCGACCGCGGCAGAGCACGCAGCCTTCGTTGCCTCCGGCTTGCCCGCCGCCCAAGGCCTTTACGATCCGCGCAACGAGCATGACGCCTGCGGCGTGGGCTTTATTGCTCACATGAAGGGTCAGAAGTCGCACCAGATCGTCAAGGACGGTTTGTTCATCCTGGAGAACCTCACGCATCGTGGTGCCGTTGGCGCCGACCCTTTGATGGGCGATGGTGCCGGCATCCTTGTTCAAATCCCCGACCGTTTCTTTCGTGAGGAGATGGCGAAGCAGGGCATCACGCTGCCCAAGGCCGGCGAATATGCGGTCGGGCACATCTTCATGCCGCGCGACCCGGACCAGATTGAGCATTTCAAGAAGGTGATCGTCGAAGTGGTTGCCGAGGAGGGGCAGCAATTTATCGGTTTCCGTGATGTGCCCGTCGACAATTCTTCGCTGTCAAAGGCGCCGGAGATCGCTGCCACGGAACCGCATCACGTGCAGGTCTTCATCGGTGCAGGGCGAGATGCGGCGACCAACCATGAGTTCGAGCGTAAGCTCTTCCTCCTGCGCAAGGTGATTTCCAACCGGATCTACGATGCCTTCGGCGGGGCCGACATCGGCTTCTATCCAGTGTCGCTCTCTTCCTCGACCATTGTCTACAAGGGCATGTTCCTCGCCTATCAAGTCGGCGCCTATTACAAGGACCTGTCGGACCCGCGGTTCGAGTCGGCTGTTGCCCTCGTTCACCAGCGCTTCTCGACGAACACCTTTCCGTCGTGGAAGCTCGCCCACCCCTACCGCATGGTCGCGCATAACGGCGAGATCAACACGCTGCGCGGCAACGTCAACTGGATGGCGGCGCGTCAGGCGTCGGTCTCATCGCCGTTCTTCGGTGATGATATCTCCAAGCTCTGGCCGATCTCCTATGAAGGCCAGTCGGATACCGCCTGTTTCGATAACGCGCTCGAGTTCCTCACCCGCGGCGGCTATTCGTTGGCGCATGCGGTGATGATGCTGATCCCGGAAGCCTGGGCCGGCAACCAGTCCATGAGCCCGGAGCGGAAGGCCTTCTACGAGTATCACGCAGCGCTGATGGAGCCCTGGGATGGACCGGCTGCGGTCGCGTTCACGGACGGCAAGCAGATCGGCGCGACGCTCGACCGTAACGGCCTGCGTCCCGCGCGCTATGTCGTCACTTCCGACGATCGCATCATCATGGCATCCGAAGCGGGCGTGCTGCCCGTGCCGGAAGAAACGATCATCAAGAAGTGGCGCCTGCAGCCGGGCAAGATGCTGCTGATCGACATGGAGAAGGGCCGGATCGTTTCCGACGAGGAAGTGAAGCACGAACTGGCGGCGAAGCATCCTTATCGCAACTGGCTCGACAACACCCAGTTGATCCTCGAGGACCTGCGTCCCGTCGAACCGAGGGCCCTGCGCCGCGATGTGTCGCTTCTCGATCGCCAGCAGGCTTTCGGCTACACCTCGGAAGACACCAAGATCCTGATGTCGCCGATGGCAACCACCGGCCAGGAAGCGATCGGCTCGATGGGGACGGACACGCCCATTTCGGCGATGTCGGCAAAGTCGAAGCTGCTCTACACCTACTTCAAGCAGAACTTCGCGCAGGTGACGAACCCGCCGATCGATCCGATCCGCGAAGAGCTCGTCATGAGCCTCGTTTCCTTCATCGGGCCACGCCCGAACATCCTCGACCACGAGGGCATGGCCAAGGCCAAGCGCATGGAAGTGCGCCAGCCGATCCTGACCAATGGCGACCTGGAGAAAATTCGCTCCATCGGCCATATGGAGGATCACTTCGATACCAAGACGCTCGATTTCACCTATGACATCGAGCGCGGTGCAGAGGGCATGCCCGAAATGCTCGACCGGTTGTGCGAGCGTGCCGAGGCGGCCGTGCGCGGCGGTTACAACATCATCGTGCTCTCCGACCGCCAGATCGGACCGGATCGGATCGCGATCCCGGCGCTTCTCGCGACCGCTGCCGTCCACCACCACCTCATCCGCAAGGGCTTGCGCACCTCCGTTGGTCTCGTTGTGGAGACCGGCGAGCCGCGTGAAATTCACCACTTCTGCTGTCTTGCAGGCTTCGGCGCGGAGGCAATCAATCCCTATCTCGCCTTCGACACGCTCATCGACATGCACACCCGCGGCGAATTCCCCAAGGAGGTCGACGCAACCGAAGTCGTGACCCGCTACATCAAGGCGGTGGGGAAGGGCATTCTGAAGGTCATGTCGAAGATGGGCATCTCGACCTACCAGTCCTATTGCGGCGCGCAGATATTCGACGCGATCGGCCTGTCGACGGAGCTCGTCAACAAGTACTTCTTCGGCACGGCCACCACGATCGAAGGCGTGGGCTTGAAGGAGATTGCCGAGGAGACGGTTCGACGCCATCGGGCGGCCTTCGGCAAGGATCCGGTGCTGGCGCGCACGCTGGATATCGGTGGGGAATACGCCTACCGTATGCGCGGCGAGAGCCATGCCTGGACGCCCGATGCCGTCGCCTCGCTGCAGCACGCCGTGCGCGGCAATAGCCAGGAACGTTACCGCGAATTCTCCGCGATGGTGAACGACACTGCGCTGCGGATGAACACCATCCGCGGCCTGTTCAAGATCAAGACGGCGGAAGAGTTGGGCCGCAAGCCGGTGTCGGTCGACGAGGTCGAGCCGGCGGTGGACATCGTCAAGCGCTTCTCGACAGGCGCCATGTCCTTCGGCTCGATCAGCCGCGAGGCGCATACGACGCTGGCGATCGCCATGAACCGGATCGGCGGTAAGTCGAACACCGGCGAGGGCGGCGAGGAAAGCGACCGCTACACTCCGCTGCTCGACGGCTCGCAAAACCCGGAGCGTTCGGCGATCAAGCAGATCGCGTCCGGCCGCTTCGGCGTGACGACGGAATATCTGGTCAATGCCGACATGCTGCAGATCAAGGTGGCGCAGGGTGCCAAGCCCGGCGAAGGCGGCCAGCTGCCGGGCCACAAGGTGGATGCCACGGTCGCCAAGACCCGGCATTCGACGCCGGGCGTCGGACTGATCTCGCCGCCGCCGCACCACGACATCTATTCGATCGAGGATCTGGCGCAGCTGATCTACGACCTGAAGAACGTCAATCCGGAAGCCGATGTCTCGGTCAAGCTCGTCTCGGAAGTCGGCGTCGGCACGGTGGCCGCCGGTGTCGCCAAGGCGCGTGCCGACCATATCACCGTTGCCGGCTTCGACGGCGGCACCGGCGCCTCGCCGCTGACCTCGCTGAAGCATGCCGGTTCTCCCTGGGAGATCGGTCTTGCCGAAACCCAGCAAACGCTGGTGCTGAACGGGCTGCGTTCGCGTATCGCGCTGCAGGTCGATGGCGGTCTCAAGACCGGGCGCGACGTCATTATTGGCGCGCTGCTCGGAGCCG
>CAYNED010000281.1:0-3601 GCA_964396135.1 uncultured Neorhizobium sp. | reverse complement strand
GCGGTTGCCGCGGCACTGGCACCGGTTACCTTCGGGACGGTTGAGCACATGCTGTTTGACAACGCGAAGCTTGAGCCGGGGGAGACGATCCTGGTGCACGCAGGCGGTTCTGGAATTGGTTCGGCTGCCATACAGCTTGCCAAGAAGACCGGCTGCACGGTGATCACAACGGTCGGTTCGGACGACAAGATCGAGCGCGCCAAGGCGCTCGGCGCCGACCATGTCATCAACTATCGCAGCGACCGCTTCGAGGGCGTTGTTCGCAAGCTGACGAAGAAGAAGGGCGTCGATGTCGTCTTCGAACATGTCGGTGCGGATACCTGGGCCGGTTCGATGTTGTGCATGAAGCGCGGAGGGCGTCTTGTTACCTGCGGCTCGACCTCCGGCGTATCCACCAACATGAACCTTATGATGCTCTTCCAGCAGCAGCTGAAGCTGCTCGGCTCCTTCGGCTGCCGGATGGAAAACATGGCCGATGCCATGCAAAAAATGGCCCGCGGCGTGGTTCATCCGGTCATTGATACGGAGGTTACCTTCGACGATATCGACCGGGCTCTGGAGCGGATGGAAACGCGGCAGGTCTTCGGTAAGATCGTCCTGCGGATGGACTGAGCCATTGAAGATGTTTCTGACGAGGATGGTGCTGGGTCTCCGTCGCTTCCAGCAATGGCTGGTCGCACAAGCGGCCTTCGGCGTCCTCAACCTGCTGAAGGTCTTCCCTGCGGATCCCGCCATGAACCTGGCGGACCGGGTAGCTCGCTGGATTGGCCCGAAGCTTGGTCGTCACCGGCTGATGTTGACCAACCTGCGCAACGCGTACCCGGAGAAGAGCGACACCGAGCTTGAGGAGATTGCGGTCAGCAGTTGGGGCCATATGGGCCGGCTTGCGTCCGAATATGTGTTCCTCGACCAATTGTTCGATTTTGATCCGGAGCGCGCCAGGCCAGGTCGGGTGGAAGTGTCAGGTACGGACATCTTTCTCGATCTGCGCGACAATCCGCGGCCGTTTATCGTTTTCACGGCACATACGGGCAATTTCGAGCTGCTGCCGGTGGCGGGCAAAAGCTTCGGCCTCGACGTGATGGTGCTGTTCAGGCCACCGAACAACCCCTACATCGCCGAAAAAGTGTTCAGCTTCCGCAGCGCGCGAATGGGCCAGCTTGTTCCTTCCCATGCCGGATCTTCCTTTGCGCTGGCGCGGCGGCTGGAAGCGGGAGGCGGGGTTGGGGTGCTTGTGGACCAGAAGTTCAAGAAGGGGCTTACGACCAGCTTCTTCGGTCGTCCGGTACGCACCAATCCGCTTCTTGCCAAGCTGGTTCGGCAGTTCGATGCCGAAGTTTATCCAGCGCGCTGCATCCGACTGCCGGACAACCGGTTCCGGCTGGAAATCGAGCCCAAGATGGAGATTCCGCGCGACCCGAATGGAAGCCTAAATGTGCAGGCGACAGCGCAACTTCTCAATGACAAGGTGGAGAGCTGGGTGCGGCAGTATCCGGAACAATGGCTTTGGTATCACGACCGCTGGCAGATCAAACAGCAACTGAAAAATTGATCGACTGTCTCGTTCAGCTCCCAGTAACGCTGGCGCAAGCTTAGGCTGATTTCATATCGCTTGTCTGGAATAACTGGAGTGTGCGCATCTGGAGCTGCGGGGGGGCGGACGCCGCTGCGGTCTGGGAGGTTTCAATGGAAGCGCTGATCGATCTGTTCTGGTCCAAGTACAACGAACTCCGCAAGGCGGTGGACCGAGACGATCGCGTAGCCGTTCGCCGTCTCGACAACGAACTTGACCCGTTGCTTCAGGCGATTGTCCAGCATCAGGTTTCGGATACGGCCGGTATCCAGGCGCAGTTTCGCTTCGCGCTCGACCTCCTGCAGGAGGAAGCAGAAGACCGTGGATGTGTTAAGCGGAACGGGTTGCTGCTGCAGGTCCTCGTGGAGCGCTATCTTGCCCCGCAGATCGGTCGGGCCGCGAGCGCACGTGTGGTAGGCGACAACAGCGATGCCTTGGCGTCATTCCATACCAGCGCGGCAGCATTTCTCGATTCCGATCTCTTCGATGAGATTCCCGAGCGCATCATGGTGGTGGGACACGGCTACAAGGTGTTCTATTCAAACGAAACCAATGCGCAACGGCTCGGCCAACCGAAGGAAAAGCTGCTTGGGCGGCACTTCGCGGACTTGATCGGCATCTATCACTTTCAACGTGACCTGCGGGTCGCCATCGATCGTTGCCTCGCCGGCGAGTGTCTGTCGCACACCTATGCGGAGCAGCGGGAAGGCGAGACCGTCGTCATTCAATGCCGGCTCTCTCCTTGCTTTTCCGATGCGTCGACTCAGCTCGGGGCTATGGTGGTCCTGCAGGAACTGGCGGATCGTCGGCGGCCAAGGCTGGCAAGTTAAGACTTTATATGTCGCTCGAAGCTGGCTTGAAGTCCTTCAACAACTGGGACTGCTCGAAGGCTATATGTCGGCGCATGCCTTCAAAGAAGCCCCTAAGCATATAGCCAACGGCCTCCACGTTCACCGGGCCATTCGACCCGAGCTTGAACAACGCCTCCGTCAGTTCCTCCGAATAGCCTTCGTCTTCCAGGTGTTCGTATCGCAGCCGGGAGAGCGTCTCATCCTGGTCGGAGCTTCCGCTGCGTTGCCGGATGCGCGGGAAGAGCACAGTCTCCTCGTAATGGTGGATCCTCCGTATCATCGGTCCCAGCGCTTTCGCGGCGTAGATGCACTTTTGCCTGTTGATGTTTGCCGGCAGCGAATCGGCGATCTCCTCTAGCTCATCGCAAAGCGCCAGTTGCTCGCCATAGGCGTCGCGTAGCCAAGCAATGATCTCTGAATCTGTGAATATGCGCTCATGAGGCGCGGGATGATGATGGTTGTGTGTCTGGTGCATGCAGCATCTCCCAAGGCCGGATACCTAGTCGCCTCAAGATCACAGACTCCTCGACTGTATGGCTGCGTGCCTTGATCCAAATCAAGGTAGCTCAGCCGGCGGAATGCCAATTGTGCCTCGATCGCGCCACGTCCCGCTCGGGATTCGCTTCGGGTTGAGGCACGCGAATTGCAATCAGCCGTTGGGGGATATCCAACATGAACTACACACTAGAAACTGTCGCTTTGGCGGTGGGGGCATTCCTGGCATTGCTAGGCGTCGCCTTTGCGCAGGACAGTCTGTTCGCTGCCCATATGTGGGTGCTTTTCTTCGCGCTCTTCGCAGGCACTGTGGTGATGGTACGACGCACGACCTTTGCGCCGACCACTGCCGCACAGCATGCGGCGCGCCAATCGGAGTATTTCGACGAGGTCGTCAAATACGGCGTGATCGCAACTGTCTTCTGGGGTGTCGTAGGCTTTCTCGTGGGCGTTGTCGTTGCCCTGCAGCTCGCGTTTCCGGACCTCAACATCGAGCCTTGGCTGAACTTCGGACGCACGCGACCGCTACATACCTCGGCGGTGATCTTCGCTTTCGGTGGTAACGCTCTTATCGCGACATCCTTCTACGTCGTGCAACGGACGTCGCGTGCCCGGCTCTTCGGCGGCAATCTCGGCTGGTTTGTTTTTTGGGGCTACCAGCTGTTCATCCTCATGGCCGCCA
>CAYNED010000280.1:1959-3603 GCA_964396135.1 uncultured Neorhizobium sp. | reverse complement strand
CAGCTATCGGCGTCTTTGTACCGCCGTGTTGACGGAGCGCCGGCGGGGCACGCTTCCGCCGGTGGAGCAACTGGTTGAGAACCGTATCCTCAGCACGCTGCGCCAGGCGGCAGGATTGGAAGACCCGCTTCCCGCATCCATCTTCCCGCGCCGATCGCCGCCCGGTTACCAGCCGATGATGGACGTGCCGCTTTGGCCCGAGTTCTTCGATACCAGCGAAACTGCACCGGCGAATGCCGATACCGACGGCCCGCTTGGAGATGCCAGCACGCCTGCCGGCGGCAAGCGCTTCGTGGCCGAGCGGGAGGCGGTGGACGACAAGCGCAACGAGCGCAGCCCCTTCATCCTGAACCGTTTCGAGAAGATCCTGGCGATGGCCGAGATGGTCAATGTCGACCGACCCACCGATGACAAGGACGACGAGGATGGCATGGCAGCCGACGATCTTGATGACATGATCCTTGGCCGTCGCCGCGAGCGGCCCTCCTCGCGCTTCCGTTTCGATCTCGACCTTCCGCCGGAAATGCTCGACCTGAACCGGATCGATGCGGAGCTGAGCTACCCGGAATGGGATTACCGCAAGTCAAGCTATCTCAAGAGCTATTGCCGAGTCCTCGCAGCTCCTGCCTCCGAGACAGGAGATGTTCTGGAGGCGAGCGAGAGCACGCGCCAGCTGGTCAAGAAGGTGCGCCGCCAGTTCGAGATCCTGCGTCCGCGCCACGAGCTCCTGAAGGCGCAGCTCGACGGCGCCGAACTCGACATGGATGCCGTGGTCCGCTCCCGCACCGATCTTGTTGCAGGCGGCCAGGGATCGGATCGCATCCATCTGATGAGCCGACCGCAGACACAGGATCTGGCGGTCACCATCCTCGTCGATGTCTCGCTTTCGACCGATGCCTGGATCGACAACCGCAGGGTGCTCGATGTCGAGAAGGAGGCGCTGCTGGTTCTGGCGCAGGGGCTTTCCGCCTGCGCCACCGATTATTCCATCCTCACCTTCACCTCGCGCCGCCGCTCATGGGTGCGTGTGGAGACGGTCAAGGGTTTCGACGAAACCATGGGATCCAACGTGGAGAGACGAATCGGCGCCCTGAAGCCCGGCTATTACACGCGGCTCGGGGCGGCGGTGCGCCATGCTACGGCCGAGCTGCAGAAACGGCCGAACCGGAGCAAGCTCTTGCTCGTGCTGACGGATGGCAAGCCGAACGACATCGACCACTATGAAGGCCGCTTCGCGCTGGAAGACAGCCGCCGCGCTGTGCAGGAGGCGCGGCGAAATGGCGCTCATGTCTTTGCAGTCACGGTCGACCGGGATGCGCAGACCTACCTTCCCATCATGTTCGGTCGCAACGGGTTTGCCCTGGTGAGCGACATTTCAAGACTGCCGGCAGCATTGCCGGCCATCTATCGCGGCCTGACGGCATAGGGAGACCAGGCCGCACGGAAGAGCCCGGCAGGATATCCCCCTGCCGGGCTCTTTCTACGTTTCCAAGGGGGCTGGATCGGTCAGGCGGCCGTGCTGTAGGTGCGCTTGACGGTTGTCAGATAGGCGTCAAACGCTGCCGCTACGGCGCGCACGACGAAGCGGTGCCTGTCATCGACGCGTACGGACGTCCCCTCACGCTGAACGAGATTGTCCCGCTC
>CAYNED010000280.1:0-1859 GCA_964396135.1 uncultured Neorhizobium sp. | reverse complement strand
CCAAGCCCGACCAGGGTTTCGCAGGCATCAGTGGTGTAACCCTGGAAATTGCGGTGAAGCCTGCCTTCCCGCTGCGCTACCGCCAGTTCGTCTTCCGGCAGCGCGAAGTGATCGAGACCGATCTGCCGGTAGCCTGCTTCCACCAGTCGTTCGGCAATCGCCTGCGCCTGGGCGTGGCGTCCTGCCGCATCGGGAAGCGCGTTTTCGTCGATCAGCCGCTGGTGCTTCTTGAAGCTCGGGATGTGAGCGTAGCCGAACACGGCGAAGCGCTCAGGGCGCATGGCCACCGCCAAATCTACCGTCTCGACGCAGGACGCAACAGTCTGATGCGGGAGACCGTAGATGAGGTCGAAGTTGATGGCATGAATGCCATTGAAGCGCAGGTTCTCGACGGCCGCGAGCGTTGTTTCCGCCGTCTGGATGCGGTTGATCGCCTTCTGCACCTTCGGATCGAAGCTCTGGACGCCAAGGCTGGCGCGGGTCACGCCGGCTTCACCCAGTGCTGCCGCCATTTCGGGCTGCAGGCGGCGCGGGTCGATCTCGACTGCCGTGTTTACCTGCGGCGCGAAACCGAGCTTCGACCGGAGGGCCTGCATCAGCTGGATGAATTCCTCCGGCTGGATGATGGTCGGCGTGCCGCCACCGAAATGGATCTCGCCCACATTGAAGCTGGCGCCCCGGGTTTCGGCAATCAGATCTATCTCCCGATGCAGCACCTCGAGATAGTCGAGGATCGGCTTGTCTTTTTCGGTGATGGTCGTGTGGCACCCGCAGTACCAGCACATGGATCGGCAGAAGGGGATGTGGAGGTAAAGGGACGTTGCTCGATCCGCCGGAATTGCCTTCAACCATGATGCATAGGTTCCCGGAATGACCTCCGGACTGAAGTTGGGCGCGGTCGGATAGCTGGTGTAGCGGGGCAGCCGGGCCTCACCGTATTTCTCCACAATCGCCTGTGACATCTCATACCTTCCTGTTCATTGCTGAGATGTTCATAGCGACCGCGATGCGTGGCCTCTTTGAGGAACGTCAATAACGGGGCCGCAAGCTTCAGATATCGCGTCAAAGATGACGTTGTTTGCTGTGCCACAACGTCGCGAGCCCCCGGATCGGCAAAAGCTGATGCTGGGAAAGAGCCGGCCATCTTTCCGCCTTTGATCAACTGGCCTTGGAAAAACACATGTCAGCTACAGAAATTCCGCTGATCGACGTCCGCGTCCTTCCACCGGCAGAGCGCCATCCCCGCATCTTCGGCGTCCTGACCTCGCTGCTGCCGGGTGGTGTCATGCATGTCGCAAGCGACCATGACCCGCGCCCGCTGCACTACCAGATTGCAAGCCGCTATCCGGACGAGTTCGAGTGGACTTATCTGGAACAGGGGCCTGAAACCTGGCGCGTCGAAATTACTCGTGCGGAAAGTTCCGGCTGCGATTGCTGCTGCGGACATTGAAAGGGAGCTTTCCCATGCCCGGTGCCTCCATCTCCCGTTGGACCATGTCCTACTTTGCGGCCTCGCTTGTCTTCCTGATCCTTGGCCAGGCACTGCTTGCCGCGGGCTTCGGCTATCCCGTCCTGCCGGTCGAGGCACCGGAAACTCTTGTCATCGTCCATCTCATCGCTGTCGGGTGGCTGGGTTTCCTCTTCTGTGGAGCTCTGCTGCAATTCGTGCCGGTTCTTGTCGCAACGCCCTTGCGCTTGCCGGGCCTTGCAGCCCCTGCCCTGATCCTGCTGATCGCCGGTCTCCTGCTGCTTTGCTGCGGCTTCCTGCATCTTGCAGGTTACGTCGACCACGGACTGGTCCTGCTACCGGCCGGTGCCACGCTCCTTGCGGCCGGCTTCGGACTGATCACAGCCATGAT
>CAYNED010000279.1:0-3613 GCA_964396135.1 uncultured Neorhizobium sp. | reverse complement strand
GATCCCGGTTCTGCCGACGGTGCACTACAATATGGGCGGCATCCCGACCAATTTCTGGGGCGAGGTGCTGAATGCCGATAGCGAAAACCCCGAGCGCATCGCGCCCGGACTGATGGCCGTCGGCGAGGCGGGATGTGCCTCCGTGCACGGCGCCAACCGTCTTGGATCCAACTCGCTGATCGACCTAGTGGTGTTCGGCCGCGCCGCAGCCATTCGGGCCGGTCAGGTCATTGACCGCGAAAGCCCGATCCCGGCGCTCAATACTGCGGCCTGCGACAAGATCATGGATCGCTTCGACGGCTTGCGGAACGCCAATGGCGGGACGCCAACTCCGGTTCTGCGCGACAAGATGCAGCGGACGATGCAAGAAGATGCGGCGGTTTTCCGGACACAGGAGTCGCTGGAATCGGGCTGTCGGCGGATGTCAGCGATCTGGGGCGAGTTGAAGGACCTCAAGGTCACGGACCGCTCGATGATCTGGAATTCCGATCTTGTCGAGACGCTGGAGCTGGAAAACCTGATGGCGAATGCCATCACGACGGTTTACGGCGCCGAAGCTCGCAAGGAAAGCCGTGGTTCGCATGCTCGCGAAGATTATACGGACGGACCCTTCGCCGGGCGCGACGACGTCAACTGGCGTAAGCATACGCTGGCGTGGTTGAACGAAGCCGGCGACGTCAAGCTGGACTATCGTCCGGTCCATACGGATCTCATCGCGGAAGGCATCGATCCTGCCAAGATCGAGCCCAAGGCTCGCGTCTATTGATTTTGAGAGGAACCGGACATGGTTGAACTCGCTCTTCCCAAGAACTCTCAGATCACCGAGGGAAAGGTCTGGCCGAAGCCGGAAGGCGCAAAGAACGTCCGCGAATACCGCGTCTATCGCTGGAATCCGGATGACGGCCAGAATCCGCGGATCGATACCTATTACATCGATATCGATGACTGCGGCCCTATGGTGCTCGACGGCCTGCTTTACATCAAGAACAACATCGATCCGACGCTGACGCTACGCCGCTCCTGCCGGGAAGGCATCTGCGGATCATGCGCGATGAATATCGATGGCAGCAACACGCTCGCCTGCACCAAGGGCATGGAGGACGTGAAAGGTACCGTCAAGGTCTACCCGCTGCCGCACATGCCGGTGGTGAAAGACCTTGTCCCGGATCTGACGAATTTCTATGCCCAGCACCGCTCTATCGAGCCTTGGCTCAAGACGGTATCGCCGCCGCCAGCAAAAGAGTGGAAGCAGAGCCACGAGGATCGGCTCAAGCTCGATGGTCTTTATGAGTGCATTCTCTGCGCCTGCTGCTCCACCTCCTGTCCGAGCTATTGGTGGAACGGTGACCGGTATCTCGGTCCTGCAGTCCTCCTCCAGGCCTATCGGTGGCTGATCGACAGTCGCGACGAAGCGACAGGTGAGCGTCTCGACGATCTCGAGGATCCGTTCCGGCTTTATCGCTGCCACACGATCATGAACTGCGCCCAAACCTGTCCAAAGGGTCTCAACCCGGCCAAAGCCATTGCCGAGATCAAGAAGATGATGATCGAGCGCCGCGTTTAATTTTGGAATCTTGCGCGGCGTTGGTTGATGTCGGTGCCGGCTGTTCCACTTTTGCGGTCATGAGCAGGTGATGCTAGGACGGGAGTGTCACGCGGGTTGATTCGATGCGGTGACGCGCGATAATTCCGCCGTCTTTCGTCACTAGCACCGAATGCAGCCAAGATCGGAGTTAAATGATGCAGTTCAGGTATGTCGCCACTGGCTTGTTGGTCGCCGTCACCCTCGCCGGTTGCCAGCGCACCTCCTACAATCCTTACAGCAATCTGCCTGCGCAACCGGCGCCCCTGCAGGCGCAGCCTGTGCCTTCGGTGCAGTCGAGCCAGCTGCCGCCACCGGGCGGTTCCAGCCAGTTCCCATCAGCGCCCGCCCAGGAAACGGCAGCGCTTGATCCAAATGCCTCGGCGCCGGCCGCCGCAATGGACGTGACGAAGGAACAGCTGGTCGGGAACTGGCGTGTCTCGCATGCCGGCAGCTCCTGCGACATGTTCCTAACGCTGACCAATCTTGGTAGCGGTTCGCGTGGTGGTACCCGTGGCTGCGCCGGGGAACTCACCGCGATGGGTTCCTGGGAGGTTTCCGGCAAGATGGTTCAGTTCAAGGACCGGGCGGGCAATGTTATCGGACGCGTCTACAAAAGTGCCGATAACCGCTTTGATGGAACGACCAATTCCGGCCAACCGGTCAGCCTGAGCCGCTAAGCGGTCAACGGAGCGGTTTCGCCTCCATGGAAGCTATCCCCGACTACACGCACAGCGTTGTAGAGGACCTCAAGACGCTGACCGGGTCTGGCCGGCTGACGCCCGACCGCGCGCAGTTTGAGGTGGCGGCAAAGCTGGACCGCGTTCTTGAGGAATTACGCAGCCGCAGGCCTGCCAAGAAGAAGAGCGCACTGGGGTGGCTGTTTGCCAAAGGTGGCAATCGCTCAGCACCCGTTCGTGGGCTCTACATTCACGGCAGCGTTGGCCGCGGCAAGACGATGCTGATGGAGATGTTCTTCATCAAAGCGGCAACTGAGCGAAAGCGGCGGGCTCACTTCCATGAGTTCATGGCAGATGTTCATAATCGCGTTCATGCTCATCGCCAGAAGCTGAAGAATGGAGAGACCAAAGAGGCCGATCCCATTCCTCCGGTTGCCGCTGACCTGTTTGCCGAAGCCGAACTGCTCTGCTTCGACGAGTTCTCCGTCACTGACATCACTGACGCGATGATCCTTGCGAGGCTGTTCAACGAGCTGTTTTCGCTCGGCTGCACGCTTGTCGCGACGTCTAATGTGGAGCCGGGGGATCTCTACAAGGACGGTCTCAACCGGGGCCTGTTTCTGCCGTTCATTGAGATACTGCAGCGACACGCCGAAACGGTCACCCTCGATTCTCCGACCGATTACAGAATGGAGAAGCTGGCTAATTTGCCGGTTTACGTGACGCCTCTTGGGCCACAGGCGGATGCGGCAATGGAGGCGACCTGGCATCAGGTGATCGACGGCGCGCATGTTGCACCGGCGGAGGTGCCGCGAAAGGGGCGTGTCATCGCCGTACCGGCCGCTGCCGGATCGGTAGCGCGGTTCAGCTTCGCGGATCTTTGCGAAAAACCGCTGGGTGCGGCAGACTACCTCGCCATTGCGAAGAGGTACAATTCCATCTTTCTGGAGCACGTACCGCGGCTCGGGCCTGAAAAGCGCAATGAAACCAAACGATTCATCAACCTTGTCGACACGCTCTACGACAACGCGATCCGTCTCTACATTTCCGCGGCAACTGCCCCGGACGCATTGTTGACCGAGCGAAAGGGAAGCGAAGGCTTCGAGTTCGACCGTACCATCTCCAGGCTCTTTGAAATGCGAAGCGGTGACTACGCTGCACTTCATCGCCAGCGACATCAGGCAGGCGCTGAATGCTTACCTTTACGTAAGAATTTATAGATCTAACCGATTGAAAATATTGCTTCGGAAAGAAGCGATTGCTATTTTTACCCATCTCGGCTATGGCGGTTGGCAACGCGCGGCCGATCTGACGGCTGCGCATCTTTGATCTGGAGAGGAAGCTTTTCAAT
>CAYNED010000278.1:0-3619 GCA_964396135.1 uncultured Neorhizobium sp. | reverse complement strand
GGTCGACGAGCATGGACGGCTGCACGGCAAGGCGATGGTGGTCGGCGCGACCGGCGCCATCGGGTCGGTCTGCTCGCGGCTCCTCGCGGTGGCCAGCGCCGAGCTGTGGCTGGTCTCGCCGGAGTCGGCCAAGCTGCTCGCCCTCAAGCGCGACATCGAGCGGGAGACGCCGGGGGCGGTGGTCCACGTCGCCGCGACCCCGGACGAGTTCCTGGGCGAGATGGACCTCATCGTCACCGCCACCTCGGGGGCGGGGAAGCGGGTCCTCGACATCATGGCCGTCAAGCCCGGCTGCGTGATCACCGACGTCGCCCGGCCGCTGGACCTCTCCGCCGAGGACGTCGCCAAGAGGCCCGACGTGCTGGTGGTGGAGTCCGGCGAGATCGAGCTGCCCGGCGACGTGCGGATGCGGGACATCGGCCTGCCCAAGAACGTCGTCTACGCCTGCCTCGCCGAGACCATCGTGCTGGCACTCGAGGGCCGCTACGAGACCTTCACCGTGGGTCGCCACATCGAGTGGCCCAAGGTGAAGGAGATCTACAAGCTCGGCCTCAAGCACGGGATGAAGCTGGCCACCATCTCCGGGGTCAACGGGGTGTACACCCCCGAGGACGTGGCCGAGATCCGTGAGCGTGCCCTGGAGGCGCGGGCGCGGACGAAGCGCCGGCGGCCGAAGGGGTCGTCCGCCAAGGTCGTCGCGCTGCCCGGGGTGGAGGTCGCGCGGTGAGCGAGGCGAACCGCCGCCAGATGAGCGGCGCCGACGCCATGTGGCTCGGCGCCGACACCGACAGCCAGCTCATGGTGATCGACGCGATCATGTGGACCGAGGAGCCGCTCGACTGGGCGGAGGTGACGAGGGTGCTCGAGGAGCGCCTGCTGGACACCTACCCGGTCTTCCGGCAACGGCCGGTGGAGTCGTCCTGGCCGTGGGTGCTGCCCGCGTGGGAGGACGACCCCGACTTCCGGCTCAGCAGGCACGTCCACCGGGCCAGGCTCAGGGCCCCGGGTGACGACGCCCGGCTGCAGACCTTCCTGGAGAAGAAGGTGAGTCGGCCGCTGGACCGGGACAGGCCCCTGTGGGAGATGTGGTTCATCGACGGCTACCAGGGCGGGTCGGCGGTCTTCAGCCGCTTCCACCACGCGATGGCCGACGGCATGGCGCTCGCCCAGGTGATGATGACGCTCACCGACGCGGACCCCGACCCCGATGCCCAGCGGGGTGGTCCGGCGGGTGCCGCCGGGGAGCACGCTGCGGCCGGTGCCGTGACCGGGCGCGGCCTGGGCGGGGCGGTCCTGGCGGGTGCGACCGGGCTGGTGCGCAGCGCCCTGAGCGTTCCGGGCCTGCCGGTGCTGGGGCTCCGCACGGTCAAGGTCGCCCGGAAGGTCCTCCTCGACGCCCTCCCGCGCTCGGTGCTCGACGGCCGGCCCGGCCCGGCGAAGCGGATGACCTGGTCGCAGCCCCGGGCGATCGACGAGGTGAAGCAGGTGAGCCGGGCGACCGAGGCCACCGTGAACGACGTCCTGGTCGCCGCGCTCTCCGGGGCGCTGGCGCGCTACCTCGACACCCGGGGCCAGGTGGTCGACCACCTGACCACGATGGTCCCGGTCAACCTGCGTCCCCCTGACCGGCCGCTGCCCCGGGAGCTGGGCAACAAGTTCGCGCTGGTCCTGCTCCACCTGCCCACCGGCGACCTGGGACCGCTCGAGCGGCTCCGCGAGGTGAGCAGCCGGATGACGAGCATCAAGCACTCGCCCGAGAGCGTGATCACCTCCGCGGTCGCCGAGGGCATCGGCCACCTGCACGCGATCGAGCGCCCCTTCGTCGACTTCTTCGCCGGCAAGGCGGTCGGCGTCACCACCAACGTGATCGGTCCACGGCAGCCCCGTTACCTCGCGGGGCGGCAGGTGGCCGGGGTGCTCGGCTGGGTGCCGGGCTCGGGACGGCAGACGCTCGGGGTCTGCATCTACAGCTATGCCGGCACCGTGCGCATCGGGTTCAAGGTCGACGCGCGGACGGTGCCGACACCGGAGCTGCTGGTCAGCGCCTTCGACGAGGAGCTGGACATGCTGGTGGACGTGACGGCGCACTCGGCCGCGCGGCCTCCCTCGGAGTAGCCGGCCCGGTCACCAGTTGGACGGCGGGTCGCTCGCCGGGAACGAGTCCATGCCCCAGCGGTCGACCTGGTCGGGCTTCTCGGCCGCCTCGACCGTGCGACGGACGGCGGCGAGCTCGGTGCTGATCTCGTCCACGAGGACGTGGACCTCCGCGACGAGGTCCGGGACAACCATGGCGGTCATCGTGACTCCTTCCTGCGGCCGCACCGCAGGGCGAGCCTCGGATGCGGGCACATAAATTCGCTACAACAAGTGTAGCGGCTTTTCACGGGAAGGCGAACCGTCCTGGGGGCACTCCGGGAAGAACCGTGTCGGCCCTGTCGGCATTTCGCGGATCCGAGGACGTGGGTGCCTCCCGGCCCTACGGTCGTGGAATGGACTTCTCGCACCTCAGCACGCCCCAACGGATCTCGGCAGGGGCGATCCTCGTCGTCGCGCTGGCGGCGTTCCTCCCCTGGGTCTCGATCTTCGGCATCAGCGCACTCGGGATCGAGGGTGACGGAGTCATCACCCTGCTCCTGGCCCTCGCCGGGGGTGCGGTCCTGGCCATGACGTCGGGTCTGGTCAAGGCCAAGTCGCTCGGGCGGAAGGGTGAGATCGCACTCGTGGTCCTGGCCGCCCTGGTCGCGTTGATCGGGCTCCTGGACATGAACGGCGCGGCGGCCATCGGCCTCTACCTGACGCTGTTCGGCGGCGTCGCCTGGGCGGTCGCGGCGGTGTGGCAGCTCAACCTCACCAAGCAGGGGGAGGTGCAGGAGCCGGAGGGTACGGCGTAGGCCGGGCTCGCGGGCAGCTCCCCATGTCCGAGATCTGCGCTGCACGTCGCGGTCGGCGCAGGGGTCCGAGAAGCGCGACGGTCACCCGGGACGGCGGGGCCTGAGCGCGTCCCACGACCGGGCACGTAGGGCGCCCCACCAGAGCCCGGCGCCGTACGCCGCGTCGTCCAGCCTTCGCCCGACGACCAGCGCCGGCAGGTCGAGCTCGGCGTCGAGGTGCTCCGCGAGCGCGACCGCCGTGTCGACGACCACCGCGGTCGCGACGGCGCGCCGCACCGGGGCGAGGCGGCACGCGACGGCGGCGGCCGGCCACCAGTGCCGGAGCAGCAGCGAGGACTCCTGCCGCACCGCCCATCCGAGCCCGCGGACGGCCAGCGACGTGGCCACCCGGGCGCGGGCGCCCGCCGGCGCGTCGGCGGGCAGGGCCCGGCCCACGGTGACCGCCGCGTGCGCGAGGGCGGCCCCGGCCACCGGGACGGCCCACCGGTGCCGCAGCAGGACGGCGGCCCCCGCGACGGCCAGGGTGGGGGAGAGGACCGCGGGGGCGACGTGGGCCCCGTGCCGCTCGGCCAGGCCCGCCCCGCCGGACCCGTAGAGCACCTTGCGGCCCAGCCACCCGCGGACGGTCGGGCGCACGTCGTGCCGCACGGTCACCGTCGGCTCGTAGCGGACCCGGTGCCCGGCTCCGACC
The DNA here is from genome assembly GCA_964396135.1 of uncultured Neorhizobium sp. Lineage (GTDB taxonomy): Bacteria > Pseudomonadota > Alphaproteobacteria > Rhizobiales > Rhizobiaceae > Neorhizobium. The sequence continues at coordinate 37 of CAYNED010000278.1, read as the reverse complement.
AGGCGCCAGACGAGGTCGACGTCCTCGCCGACGCGCA
>CAYNED010000277.1:0-3619 GCA_964396135.1 uncultured Neorhizobium sp. | reverse complement strand
GTCACGCCGGATGATGTCTTCGGCGGCTCTCCGCCGCTTTCCTTTACCGTCGGCCTTGGCGGTCTTGCGGTCTTCCCGCGGCGCTTCGGTGCGGCAGCCACGCTGCTCGAGCAGGCGACGCCGCCGAAGATGATCGATATCATCGAGACCTACAAGGCGACGATCTGCTTCACGGCACCCACCGCCTACCGAGCCATGCTTTCCGCTATGGACGAAGGCGCCGATCTTTCCTCCCTCCGCGTCGCGGTGTCGGCCGGCGAAACCCTGCCGGCTCCCGTGTATGACCAGTGGGTGCAGAAGACCGGCAAGCCCATCGTCGATGGCATAGGTTCGACCGAGATGCTGCACATCTTCATCTCCAACCGGCTCGACGACTCCAAGCCTGCCTGCACGGGCAAGCCGCTCACCGGCTACCAAGCCATCGTTGTGGATGACGACATGCGCGAGGTGTCGCGGGGAACGATCGGCAAGCTCGCCGTCAAGGGGCCCATCGGCTGCCGCTATCTCGCCGACGACAGGCAGCGCGACTACGTGCGCGACGGTTGGAACCTTACCGGCGATTCCTTCGTACAGGACGAAGACGGCTATTTCCACTTCGCCGCCCGCTCCGACGACATGATCGTCTCTGCTGGCTACAATATTGCCGGTCCCGAGGTCGAGGCGGCACTGCTGAAGCACGAGGCGGTTGCCGAATGCGCGGTAATCGGAGTTCCGGACACGGAACGTGGCCATATCGTCGAGGCGCATGTCGTGCTGGTCGATCGTCGTGCGGCGTGCGATGCCATGGCGAAGCTTCTGCAGGAGCACGTCAAGAAGGTCATCGCACCCTACAAGTATCCGCGCTCCATCGTCTTCACCGACTCACTGCCGAAGACGGAATCTGGCAAGATCCAGCGGTTCCGGCTGAAGCAGGCGAGTGCCGCATGAGCATTTACCGACATTCTGCAAAAGCGCATTCCAGAGGCTTCGCCAGTGGACGTTCTTTTGCAAGTATGGAAGGTATCGGGAATACCGGTCGGTGAAGACATCGGGCGGATATCCGGGCTGCGAGATCGAGGGGTCCGCGCCTGGAGATGGGGTCATGAGAACAACTGGGAGTTCAAGACAATGAAGAAACTGGTTTCCGCCGCCACGCTGGCGCTCAGCATGAGCGTTTCCGGCCTTGCCTTCGCCGAACCTGTGAAGATCGGCATGATCACGACGCTGTCGGGCGGCGGTGCCGGCCTCGGCATCGACACGCGCGACGGCTTCATGCTGGCGATCAAGCAGGCGGGCAATAGCGAGATCGAGGTTGTCACCGAGGACGATGGACAGAAGCCGGAACTGGCCGTCCAGATCGCCGACAAGATGATCCAGAGCGACCAGGTCGACATCCTGACCGGCATTGTCTGGTCGAACCTGCTGATGGCGGTGGCGCCGAGCGCCGTCGCCCAGGGCAAGTTCTATGTCTCCACCAATGCGGCGCCGGCGGCGCTTGCGGGCGAGAACTGCAACCCGCTCTATTTCAACGCCGCCTACCAGAACGACAATCTTCATGAAGCCATGGGCGAATACGCCAACAAGGACTACAAGAAGATGTTCATCATGGCACCGAACTATCCGGCCGGTAAGGATTCGCTGACCGGGTTCAAGCGCTTCTACAAAGGTGAAGTCGGCTCAGAGGTCTACACCCAGGTCGGCCAGACCGACTATGCGGCCGAGATCGCCCAGATCCGCGCCTCCGGTGCCGATGGCGTCTTCGCCTTCCTGCCAGGCGGCATGGGCATCGCCTTCATGAAGCAGTACGCACAGTCGGGCGTCGACATCCCGATCATGGGACCAGGCTTCTCCTTCAGCCAGGACGTGCTGCCGGCGATCGGCGATGCTGCACTCGGCGCGAAGGCCTCCGGCCAATGGGCGCCCGACTTCGACACCGAGGTCAGCAAGAAATTCCTCGCCGACTTCAAGGCAGAATACGGTCGTCTGCCGTCGATCTACGCGGTGCAGGCTTATGACGCTGCACAGCTGATCCTCTCGGCTGCCGCCAAGGCGGACGTGAAGGATACGGAAGCCTTTCGCGCAGAACTGCTGAAGGCTGACATCCAGTCCCCGCGCGGCGACTTCAAGTTCAACACCAACCAGCATCCGATCCAGGACATCTACCTGACGGAAGTGGTGAAGGGCGATGACGGCGTGCTGACCAACAAGACGGTAGAGAAGATCTTCGACGACCACGAGGATGCCTACGCCAAAGACTGCAAGATGTAAGGTTGGCTGGTGACTCTCGCACTTGCTCTTGAGCAGTTGCTCAATGGCCTTCAGCTCGGCGTCATGTTGTTTCTCATGGCTGCCGGGCTGACGCTGATCTTCGGCGTCATGGGGCTGATCAATCTCGCGCATGGTTCTCTCTACATGGTCGGCGCCTTTGCCTGTGCGACGGTGGCTGCGGCGACGGGCTCCTTCTGGCTCGGCCTTATCGCCAGCCTCGCCTGCGCGGCGGCGGCCGGTGCCATCGTAGAGCTGCTGGTCATCCGGCGGCTCTACGACCGCGACCACCTGGACCAGGTTCTCGCCACCTTCGCGCTGATCCTGATGTTCTCGGAAGGCACGCGCTGGCTGTTCGGCTCCTTTCCGCTCTACCTTGATATCCCGCCGCTTTTGCAGGGCGCGGTGGCACTGCCGGGCGGCGCCCAGTATCCGGTCTATCGACTGGCGATCATTGCTGCCGGCGCACTCGTCGCCTTTGGGCTCTATGTCCTCATCGGCAAGACGCGGCTCGGCATGCGCATTCGCGCCGGCGAGAGCGATCGTGAGATGATCGGCGCGCTGGGTGTCGACATCCGCACGCTCTATACGGTCGTCTTTGCTCTTGGTGCGGCACTCGCTGGTCTGGCCGGCGCCATGGTTGGTGCGCTGCAGTCGGTCCAGGTTGGCATGGGCGAGCCTGTCCTCATTCTCGCCTTTGTAGTCATTGTCATCGGCGGCATCGGCTCCATTAAAGGGGCGCTCCTTGGGGCGCTGTTGGTCGGCGTTGTGGATACGATGGGCCGGTTGCTGCTTCCACAGCTCGTCGGGATTTTCCTGCCGCCGGCGCAAGCAGGCATGATTGGCGGTGCTGCGGCATCCATGCTCATCTACGTCATGATGGCGCTTATCCTGGCGATGAAGCCGCGCGGGCTCTTCCCCGCAGCCCACGCGTGAGGCCGCAATGCTGACCCGGGAAATTCTCGTCAACCTGATCCTGGCTGCGCTGCTGCTTGCGGTGCCGCTCATGGCCAATGCCTTTGGCCAGCCGTTCTACGTCACGCTCGCGACCCGCGTCGCCATCCTGGCGCTGGCGGCGACCGGCCTAAACCTCGCGCTCGGACTCGGCGGCCTCGTGTCCTTCGGCCACGCGGCCTTCTTCGGCATCGGCGGATATGCCGCCGGCATCCTCGCGACCCATGCCTTCTCCGGCGATCCCCTCCTGCTTGGCCTTTCCGGCACCAACCAGATGCCGGTGATCTGGCTGGTGGCGATGCTGGTGGCGGGGCTGGTGGGGCTCCTGATCGGCCTCATCAGTCTTCGCACCTCCGGCGTCTACTTCATCATGATCACGCTGGCCTTCGCGCAGATGGTCTATTATTTCGCCATCTCCTGG
>CAYNED010000276.1:0-3683 GCA_964396135.1 uncultured Neorhizobium sp. | reverse complement strand
CGTTTTCTCGGCGAGGACCGGCTGCTGACGGGCCCCGAAGCCGGGATCACTCGCGACAGCATCTCGGTTGAATGGGAATGGCGCGGCCGCACCATCAAGATGTTCGACACAGCCGGCATGCGCCGCAAGGCACGCGTTCAGGAGAAGTTGGAAAAGCTTTCCGTTGCTGACGCGCTGCGTGCCATCCGCTTTGCCGAAACGGTGGTGATCGTGTTTGACGCCACCATCCCGTTCGAGAAGCAGGACCTTCAGATCGTCGACCTCGTCATCCGCGAAGGACGCGCTGCGGTGCTCGCCTTCAACAAGTGGGATCTCGTGGAACATCCGCAGGAAGTGCTGGCGGATCTGCGGGAGAAGACCGAGCGGCTCCTGCCGCAGGCGCGCGGCATCCGCGCCGTACCGATGTCGGGCCAGACCGGTTACGGGCTCGACAAGCTGATGCAAAACATCATCGACACCGACAAGGTGTGGAACAAGCGCATCTCGACCGCCAAGCTCAACCGCTGGCTCGACAGCGTGCAGACACAGCACCCGCCACCGGCCGTGTCCGGCCGCCGGTTGAAGCTCAAATACATGACGCAGGTGAAGGCGCGCCCACCGGCCTTCATGATCTCCTGCACGCGCCCCGACGCGGTGCCGGAACATTACATCCGCTACCTCACAAACGGGCTGCGCGCCGACTTCGACATGCCGGGCGTGCCGATCCGCATCCATTTGCGGGCGGCAGAAAATCCATTCGAATCAAAGCGGAAGCGCCGCTAGCGAAGACGTTGATTCAGAGGCTTCATCCGGCGAATCAAGTATTCCTCCGCTCATGGCGCCGGCAGTGCCAGCAGCCCTTGTGAGATGCGCACATTGTCGAGGAACTGGCGCGAGGCAGCTTCCCAGGTGAACTTGCGGGCCAGTGCTCGCGCATCCTCTCTTGAGCATTTGAGCGCGGCGAGGCAAGCGCCCCGGAGATCCTCGTCAAGCACTCCGGCTCGGCTCTCAGGGTCGATGATGTCGATCGGTCCAGTGACGGGAAAGGCTGCCACCGGGACCCCGCTTGCCAGTGCTTCCAGGATGGTGTTGCCGAAGGTGTCGGTACGCGAGGGGAAAACGAGGACATCCGCCTGCGCATAGGCATGGGCGAGGTCCTTCCCGGTCTTGAGCCCGGTGAAGAGCACGTGGGGATAGCGGTGGCGTAAAGCTTCAAGAGCCGGTCCATCACCCACGACAATCTTAGAACCCGGCAGATCCAGATCGAGGAAGGCGGGCAGGTTTTTTTCGACAGACACGCGGCCCACAGTCAAAAAGATCGGGCGCGGAAGGCTGAAGGGAGCCTCCTCCAGCGGCTTTGGCGAGAACAGGCTCTGGTCGATGCCGCGGCTCCAGCGCAAGAGGTTGCGTAGGCCGAGCTTTGCCAGTTCGCGTTCCAGGCTTGCCGTGGCCACCATGCAGCCGTTGCCGGCATTGTGGAACCAGCGCACGAAGGCCTGCATCCAGCGTAAGGGGACGGGGAAGCGCGCCGCGACATATTCTGGAAAGCGGGTGTGATAGCTCGTGGAAAAGGCGACCTTGTTCTTCAGGCACCAGCGGCGTGCAAGAATGCCTAACGGTCCTTCCGTTGCGATGTGGAGGGCATCTGGCGCAGCCGCTTCAATGGCGCGCGCGACCTGCCAATAGGTTGCGACGGAAAGGCGTATCTCTGGATAGGTAGGGCAAGGAATGTTGCGGAATGTCTGCGGCGTTATCATCGCCACCTCGACGCCCATCCGCTGCAACTCGTTGTTGGTGTTCTGGATGGAGCGTACGACGCCGTTGACCTGAGGAAGCCATGCGTCCGTCACAACGGCGATCTTCTTCATGACCCGTTCCCGACACCCGGATGCCACGACTCGGATGTCTGGCATCATCAATGTTGATCAATGGTATCGGCGCGGTTTGTTACACGGTGATGTCAAAGCTGCCCGGGAGGGGGAAGGGCCTCCCGGGCATGTTAGGTCAGCAGTTTGCAGGCTGGCCGGGGTTCTGGGTGCCGGCAGTCGTGGCAGTGTCGGTGCCCGGCTGATTGTCCGGAGCGCAATCTGCGGTGCCGGCGGCGTTGTCGCTGGAATCGCCGCTGGTGGAGGAGCCGCTGTCACCACCGGTCGAGCTGCCGGAACCGCTGGCGCTGCCGGAGCTACCAGAGCCGGAACCGCCGCCATCGCTGCCGCCGCCGCTTGTCTGCGCCATGGCGCCGGTGGCGAGACCAAGAGAAAGAATGGCTGCTGTAAGAAGCTTGAGAGTCATGCAGAATCCTCCGTTACGCCGGCACACGCCAGCATTTTCACGGAAGCAGAACCGGCCACCATAGATTTTGTTTCATCACAGTCCTGCCAGATCAGCCGGGAAGAAGCGCCGGGCTGATCAGTGCGCCGTGGTGCCGCACCACGATGGAGGCAACGGCGGCGCCATAGGCGGCGGCATCTTCAGGCGACGAGCCGCGCACGAGGCGCGACAGGAAGCCGCCGTTGAAGCTGTCTCCCGCGCTTGTGGTGTCGACGACTTCCGGTGCCGGGACGGCAGGGACGTGGGTGGTGGGTCCGCCGAAGCTCAGTGTCGCGCCTTGCTCGCCGTTCTTCACCACGACGCCTTCCACACCGAGGTCGTGATATCGAATGATCGTTTCCGCCACGCTTGCGTCGCCGAAATGGGTGGTTTCGTCGTCGAAGCTCGGCAGGACGAGGCTTGCGGCGCGGGCGCCGTCGCTGATCGTCTTCAGCATCGTGTTCTTGTCGGACCACAGACGCGGGCGGACATTGGGGTCGAAGGCGACGCGCTTCCCCGCCGCCTTGGCGCGTCGCAGTTCAGCCAGCAGCGTGTCGTTTGCCTCCGGCGACAGAATCCCAAGGGTAATGCCGGAGAAGTAGATGATGTCGGCTTTTTCAATCTGCTGGCGCAGATGGTCGGCATCGTCGGCAAGCTTGCGGGCCGCGGCGGTATCACGCCAGTAGCTGAAGGTTCGTTCGCCGTTTTTCAGCGTGATGAGGTAGAGACCCGGCGTCTTGCCGGGGATGCGGCGGATCGCTTGCGTGCCGATGCCGGCTTCCTTCATGAAGGTCAGCATTTCCGACGACATGGGGTCGTCACCGAGTGCCGTCAGGTAATCGACGGACCAGTCTGCAGGCAGGCAGGCGCGGGCATACCAGGCCGTGTTGAACGTATCACCGGCAAAGCCGCGCCGCAGCAGGCCTTCGCCGGCTTGCGACAGTTCCACCATGCATTCCCCAATGGATAGCAAACGTCCCGGCACGGCCTTCTCCCCTGATCGTTTCGCTCCGCAATAAGATGAAGTTTCCACCAAGGCAAGCTGGGGGGAGCGGTCGCAGTGCGCTGCCGGTAATCAGATTGTCTTTTAACGCGGTGGCTTTAGGTTGTCTGTCGCAACGCAAATCAGGAGACGGCGATGGCAGTGGAAGCGGGTAAGCGCGACGAGGCCGACTGGTGGCGCGGAGCGGTGATCTACCAGGTTTATCCGCGCTCGTTCCAGGACACGAATGGCGACGGGATCGGCGACCTGAAAGGAATCACCCAACGCCTGCCGCACATCGCTTCGCTTGGCGTCGATGCCGTCTGGCTGTCGCCCTTCTTCACCTCGCCGATGGCCGATATGGGCTATGACGTCTCGAACTATTGCAATGTCGACCCGATGTTCGGCACGC
>CAYNED010000275.1:0-3758 GCA_964396135.1 uncultured Neorhizobium sp. | reverse complement strand
GACGGTCGGTGGCGAAATAGCGATAGGCGACGTCGATGGTGATGCCCTGTTCGCGCTCGGCCTGGAGCCCGTCCAGCAGCAGCGCGAAATCCGGAAGGCCCAGATCATTCTGCTGGCCGGACTCACGCTGCAGCGTCGCCGCCTGATCCTCCTTGACCGCCTTGGTGTCCCAAAGCAGCCGGCCGATCAGGGTGGACTTGCCGTCATCGACCGAGCCGCAGGTGATGAGCCGCAGCGGACGCATGTCACGCGTTGCCGGCAGGGCCTCGGGAGCGACATGAACGGCGGCCGAGGTGGCTGTGGCGGATGCGGTCATCTTAGAAGTACCCTTCGCGTTTCTTCTTTTCCATCGATCCCGACTGGTCACGGTCAATGGCGCGTCCCTGACGTTCGGAAACGGTGGCAATCTCGAGTTCGGCGATCACCTCTTCCAGCGTCGTGGCGTTGGAGCGAATACCGCCAGTCAGCGGCCAGCAGCCGAGAGTGCGAAAGCGCAGCATCCCCTCCTGGATCTGCTCCCCCGGCAGTGCCTCGAAGCGTGGATCTTCCGCCCACATCAACATGCCGTCGCGCTCCACGTATTTGCGACGCTTGGCATAGTAGAGCGGGGGCAGCGGGATATTTTCGACCTGGATGTAGCGCCAGATGTCGACCTCGGTCCAGTTCGACAGCGGGAAGGCGCGCACGCTTTCGCCCTTGCGGATCATCCCGTTGTAGACGTTCCAGAGCTCCGGCCGCTGGTTGCGCGGATCCCATTTGTGTTCGGGTGTGCGGAAGGAGTAGATACGTTCCTTGGCACGGGAGGCTTCCTCGTCACGACGCGCGCCGCCGAAAGCCGCATCATATTTGCCCGCATCCAGCGCTTGGCGTAGCGCTTCCGTTTTCATCACGTCCGTATGATAGGACGAGCCATGGCTGAAGGGTGAAATGCCTTCCGCCACGCCGCGCGGATTGGTGTGGACAATCAGGTCGAGGTCGAAACGCTCCGCCATCTCGTCGCGAAACGCAATCATCTCGGGGAATTTCCAACCGGTATCGATGTGCAGGAGCGGAAACGGGATCCGGCCAGGGTGAAACGCCTTTCGCGCCAGATGCAGCAGAACCGACGAGTCCTTGCCGATCGAATAAAGCATCACCGGGTTTTCAAACTCGGCCGCCACTTCACGAAAGATATGGATCGCCTCGTTTTCCAGCGCCTTCAGGTGCGGATCAAGCGGGGCTTTGGTCGACGAAGCAGGTTTTGGTTCTGCTGCGTGGAGGGCATCGGTCATGCAATAAGTCTCCAGGGCGAGCGACAGCCGCTCGCGCGGTCAGATGGAACTTGAATTCAATGGAGCGGCTGTGGCTTCGGGAACGTGCAGGCCGCATTCCCGCTTCTCATCGTTCTCCCACCACCAGCGGCCGGCGCGTTCCGGCTCACCAGGTTTGATGGCCCGGGTGCAGGGCTCGCAGCCGATGGAAGGGTAGCCACGCTTGTGAAGCGGATTGACGGGCACCGCCTGCGCGTCGACATAGGCGTTGATCTGCTCCAGTGACCAATCGGCAAGCGGATTGACCTTCAAAAGACCACGCTCGGAGTCGTAATCGACGAAGGGCGTCGCAGCGCGGTTGCCGGACTGGCTGCGGCGCAGGCCGGTGATCCAGACAGCCGCACCTTCCAGCGCGCGCGCGAGCGGGTTCAGCTTGCGGATATGACAGCAGGCGTGGCGCGCTTCGACGCTTTCGTAGAAGCCGTTCAGGCCGTAGCGGGCGGCATAGGCATCGATCTCCGCCTGTTCTGGCCGAAATCTGCTGATCGAGATGCCAAAGCGATCCTCCGTCTCGTCGATCAAGGCTAGCGTTTCGGGAAACAGCCGCCCCGTCTCGAGCGTGGCAATCATGATGTCCAGGCGCCCTATGCCGATCTCTGCCGCGATCACCTGATCCTCGATACCGAGGCTGGTGGTGAAGACCGCGCGGCCAAGTTCGCCAGCGAGCGACAGGCGTGCAGCGAGCTCAAGCTTTTCAAACTGTGCATCAAGACTTGCGGCGATTTCGGCCAGAGGGCGGCCGGAGGCGTCATGGATTGTCATGGGGCAGTTCCAATGTTTTCCCGATTATGGAAGCTCCGGCCGGCAAGAGACAGAAACAGCGGTTTCATCGAGCGGGCGGGGTGAGCAAATCTCTCTCCAAAGCAGGCATTGGGGAGAAAACCTGGCATGCCTCGGTCAGCATGCTCCGGCGTTTGAATTTCCTTGCTGTTTCCGTTATGGCCAGAACCAAGGATGACGCCGCCGCCTTTCACAGGCAGGCCGGCGGTAGGCGTGGTTTCAGGATGATTTCTCAAAAGGCGAGATACGCGCTGCGAGCGCTGACGGCTTTGGCCCAGTCGGAGCCAGGCTCTTCGATGCTGATCTCTGAAATCGCAACTCAGCAATGCATTCCGAAGAAATTTCTCGAACAGATCCTCCTCGACTTGAAGCGCGCCGGTATCGTCGCCAGCCGGCGTGGCAAACAGGGCGGCTACCTGTTGCTGAAGCCGGCAAACACGATCACCTATGGCGACGTGTTGCGGCTCGTCGATGGGCCCATTGCTCCCCTGCCCTGCCTGTCGGTCACTGCATATCGCAAATGCGAAGACTGCGACGGGGAGCAACTTTGCGAAATCCGGCATGTCTTTGCCCGCGTCGCCGATGCAACGCGCGACGTGTTGTTCAGCACGACGATTGCCGACGCCTTGGACAACACGGCAAAATCACGTGAACTTCTGAGCGCCTGAGACACCGTTGCCGCACGAAGTTGGCGGAATGTCTCCACTGCAACTCCCGCATTTGCACCGCCGGTTTTTCCTTCCTCGCTGCATCGGCGAAAAGAATCGGCTCACTGCGGCTATCGAAGGGAAAGACTTTTGCGTGTGAAAGACGCCTAGTTGTTTAACACTACTTACTCGGTAGAGTTACTCCGGTAAAACGGAGGAAGTCAGCATGTTCAAGTTCTTTCATGGATTGGGCGCACTTGCCCTTAGCCTCTCGCTCACCGTTGGGGTGTTCACCCCCGCTCAGGCGCAGACGGATCTGCTCAATGTATCCTACGATCCGACCCGCGAATTCTACGAGGAGTACAACAGCCTTTTTACGCAGCATTGGGAGAAAGAGAACGGTGAAGCGATCCGGATCGAGCAATCGCATGGCGGCTCAGGCCGACAAGCGCGCGGGGTGATAGAAGGGCTTCCAGCCGATGTCGTGACGCTGGCGCTTGGCAGCGATATCGACGCCATTGTCGAAAACAGCGGGAAAATCTCACCCGACTGGCGCGGCAAGTTTCCCCACAACTCCGCACCGTATACCTCGACGATCGTGTTTCTCGTCAGGAAGGGAAACCCCAAGGCTATCCGTGACTGGGGCGACCTCGTGAAGGACGGCATCGAGATCGTGACGCCGAACCCCAAGACGTCGGGCGGAGCGCGCTGGAACTATCTGGCAGCCTGGGCTTGGGCGGAGCAGGCCTACGGTGGCGACCGAGGGAAGATCGAGGCCTATATGGCTGATCTTTTCAGTCATGTCGCGGTGATGGATACCGGAGCCCGCGGCGCCACAACAACTTTTACCGAGCGAGAGATCGGCGACGTGCTGCTGGCCTGGGAAAATGAGGCGTATCTCGCGATCAAGGAGATCGGTCCGGACGCGTTTGACATCATTGTGCCGCCCATCTCCATACTTGCAGAACCGCCCGTTGCCGTGGTGGATGCCAATGTGGACAAGAAGGGAACGCGCAAGGCA
>CAYNED010000274.1:0-3782 GCA_964396135.1 uncultured Neorhizobium sp. | reverse complement strand
GGATCTGGAACAGATCCCCGACGAGGCCGTAATCGGCCACCTGGAAGATCGGCGCCTCCTCGTCCTTGTTGATCGCGACGATGACCTTCGAATCCTTCATGCCGGCCAGATGCTGGATCGCGCCGGAGATGCCGGCTGCGATGTAAAGGTCTGGCGCGACGACCTTGCCGGTCTGACCGACCTGCCAATCGTTGGGCGCGTAGCCCGCGTCCACAGCGGCGCGCGAGGCGCCCACGGCGGCGCCGAGCTTGTCGGCGAGGGGCAGGATGACTTCCTTGAACTTGTCGGCTGAGCCGAGCGCACGGCCACCCGAGACGATGATCCTGGCGGACGTCAGCTCAGGACGTTCCGAAGAGGCGATTGCGTCGGAAACGAAGCTGGACAGTTGCGGGTTCGACGGCGCCGGAATTGTCTCGACAGCAGCAGAACCGCCTTCACCGGTTGCCTGAAACGCGGCGGTGCGCACGGTGATCACCTTCTTGGCATCCGTCGACTGAACCGTCTGGATGGCGTTGCCGGCATAGATCGGCCGCTTGAAGGTGTCGGGTGAGATGACTTCGATGATCTCGGACACCTGCATGACGTCGAGGAGCGCTGCGACGCGCGGCATGACGTTCTTGGCCGATGCTGTTGCCGGGGCGATGATCGTGTCGTAGCTGCCGGCAATCGAGACGATCAGGTCCGCCAGCGGTTCAGCCAGGCTGTTGGCTAGATCGGCGCTATCGGCAAGAAGCACCTTGGAGACGCCGTTGAGCTTGGCGGCCGCGTCGGCCGCGCCCTGCGCGCCCGAACCTGCGACCAGGATGTGGATGTCGCCGCCGATCGCCTTGGCTGCCGTCAATGCCTTGCCGGTCTGATCGGAAACGCTGCTGTTGTCGTGTTCTGCCAGAAGAAGAATGGCCATTGTCTTTGTCTCCCTGATCTTCCGACTTAAAGCACGCCGGCTTCGGTCTTGAGCTTTTCTACGAGTTCGGCGACAGACTTCACCTTTATACCCGCCTTGCGCCCGCCGGGCTCCTCGGTCTTCAGCACCTTCAGGCGCGCCGCTGTTTCAACACCGAAGTCCGAAGGGGTCTTCTTGTCGAGCGGCTTCTTCTTCGCCTTCATGATGTTCGGTAGTGACGCGTAACGCGGCTCGTTGAGGCGAAGGTCGGTGGTGACGATGGCCGGCAGCTTGACGTCCACCGTTTGAAGGCCGCCATCCACTTCGCGCGTCACCTTGGCGGAACCCTCACCCAGTTCGACTTTGGAAGCAAAGGTCGCCTGCCCCCAGCCAAGCAGAGCCGCGAGCATCTGACCGGTCTGGTTGCTGTCGTCGTCAATCGCCTGCTTGCCCATGATCACGAGGCCGGGTGCTTCCGCTTCGGCAACGGCCTTGAGGATCTTGGCAACGGCAAGCGGCTCGACGGCCTCGTCTGTTTCAACCAGGATGGCGCGGTCCGCCCCCATGGCCAGACCCGTGCGCAGCGTTTCTTCCGCCTTGGCGGGGCCGATCGAGACGACGATGATCTCCTCCGCCTTGCCGGCTTCCTTCAGCCGCAGAGCTTCTTCGACAGCGATTTCATCGAACGGGTTCATCGACATCTTGACGTTTGCAAGCTCGACGCCCGTCCCATCGGGCTTGACGCGGATCTTGACGTTGTAGTCGACCACTCGCTTCACAGGCACCAGGATCTTCATGGGGTCCTTCCTTGACTTTATAGGGCCGCAAAATGCAGCCTCTCCTCTTTGTCTTCTCGTCAGTGGGCGACATGGATACCCATTTTTCGGATGATTACAACGCGGTTTTGGGCCGCATTGCCCGCCGTTTGCTCATCTTGCTATGACTGCGAACGAAGCACACGAGGGACACTTCCTTTCGTTTCGACCGCCTTCGGCAAGACCACCTTGCGGTCGAAGAGGGGTACACCTTTGCGGCGCATTACCAGGACAAGAAGTCCACCTGCGATCATGCCGCCCACATGGGCGCCCCAGGATACCATGCCGTCCATGTCCAGGCCCAGCATGAGGAACTGCTGACCTACCCATAGTGTCAGTGGGATGAAAGCCGGCAATGGAAGCGGGATGCGAAAGAAGACGAGCACCCACAGTCGCACCCGTGGATGCAGGACGAAATAAGCTGCGACGACTCCAGATATGGCCCCGGAGGCGCCGATCAGGGGGCCTTCCGAAACAGGTGTCACAAGTCCGTGGAGCGCTGCTCCGGCCGCGGCGCAGAGCAGGTAGAAGATCAGGAACCGGAAATGTCCCAGCGCGTCCTCGACATTGTCACCAAACACCCAGAGGAACAGCATGTTGGACGCAAGGTGCCAGAAGTCCAGGTGAATGAAGGAATAGGTGACGTAGGTGGCGTCAGCGGGAACAAGCACCAACGCCGGATCGAGTATCGCCGTGTCGAAGGCCACGGCAGGGATGAAGCCAAGGCCTAACGCCGCCAGTTCGCCTATGCCTGACGGCGATACAGCCGTGAGCGCCCACACCACCACGTTGACGGCGATCAAGCCGATCGTCACGTACTGCACGCGGATGTGTTTCAGTACGTTGACGTCATGGAGCGGGATGAACATTGAGCTTCCTAGCGCTGTCGTTAGCGGTTCTTGCCCGGCACCCACAGCACGTCGGTCCTGCCATCGTCATTGGCATGGCGGGCGGCGACGAAGAAAAAATCGGAAAGGCGGTTGATGTACTTTAGCGCCGGCGCTCCAACCTCTTCCCGGCGAGACAACTCCACCATCAGCCGCTCGGCGCGACGGGATACCGTACGCGCAAGATGAAGGGCGGCAGCGGCGGCAGAGCCGCCGGGCAACACGAAGGAAGTCAGCGGTTCGAGCGCCGCATTCAACTGATCGATCTCCCGTTCCAGACGCTCCACCTGCGCGTCGATGAGGCGCAGCGGCTCATAGGCAGGATTTTCTTCGACCAGCGGATTGGCCAGATCGGCGCCTAGGTCGAAGAGATCGTTCTGGATGCGCGCCAGCATGGCGTCGAGATCGCCCATGCCCCCCGTCTGCAGCCGAGCCAGGCCGACTGTCGAGTTCGTCTCGTCAATCGTCCCGTATGCGTCTACCCGGAGGTCATGCTTGTCGCGGCGGGGGCCGCTCACCAGAGACGTCGTCCCTTTGTCGCCGGTGCGGGTGTAAATCTTGTTCAGCTTGACCATCTACCTGCCGCCGCCCGTGATCCACAGAGTGAGCATGATCAGCACGATGGCAAGCGCCTGCAACATCAGGCGCAGCTGCATCAGCTTGTTGGACTTGTTGGCGTCCGTTCCCTTCATCATGTTGAAGAGGCCGCGGACCAGCACGAGGGCCACGAGGCCCATCACAATGAGGGCGAGAACGGTGGTAAAAGTGGACATAAAGTGTGCTGCCTTGTTTCGTCAGTCGAGCCTACGCATCAATCGATAGAAGAGATCAGCGGGAAGGAGCCTTTTCAGAAGGGCTCCCTGTTTGGCGGGTGTCGTTACCAGATAATGTGGTTTGGGACGTGCAGCGGTCAAGGCGTGCGTCAGTACGTCATAGACGGCTTCAGGCCCCAGCTTGTGGCGGTTCTTCGGCCCTTGACCGGTCAGCCGCGCAAGCTGCCGCTTGTACTCGTCCCGGTGGAAGGAGCTCTCGAGGTCGACGTGCTGCTCGATCTTCGCCAGAGCGTTGGCCGTGAAGCGGGAGTCGATAGGGCCGGGCTCAATCAGACTGACATGGATGCCGCTATCCGCAAGCTCCATGCGCATGGTGAGCGTCAGGCCCTCCAGCGCGTATTTCGACGCCGTATAGGCGCCGCGG
>CAYNED010000273.1:0-3832 GCA_964396135.1 uncultured Neorhizobium sp. | reverse complement strand
GGCAAGGTCGGCGTCATGCTGGTCACCTCCGGTCCAGGCGCCACCAATGCCGTAACGCCGCTGCAGGATGCGCTGATGGATTCCGTGCCGCTGGTCTGTCTCACCGGGCAGGTTCCAACCACGCTGATCGGGTCGGACGCCTTCCAGGAATGCGACACGGTCGGCATCACGAGGCCCTGCACCAAGCACAACTGGCTGGTGAAGGACGTCAACGACTTGGCGGCGATCCTCCACGAGGCCTTCCGCATAGCGCAAGCTGGGCGCCCCGGTCCCGTTGTCGTTGATATTCCCAAGGATGTTCAATTTGCCACCGGTACCTATACGCCACGCGGCGAGACCCCTCCGAACTCCAGCTATAAGCCGAAGCTGCAAGGGGACCTCAATGCGATCCAGGCAGCCGTCGAGCTGATGGCGGGTGCACGCCGCCCGGTTCTTTACACCGGCGGCGGGGTCATCAATTCGGGCCCGGAAGCGACCCGGCTGCTGCGCGAACTGGTTGAACTGACCGATTTCCCGGTCACCTCAACGCTGATGGGCCTCGGCGCCTATCCGGCCTCAGGCAAGAACTGGCTTGGAATGCTCGGCATGCACGGCTCGTACGAAGCCAACATGGCGATGCATGATTGCGACGTCATGGTCTGCATCGGGGCGCGCTTCGACGACCGGATCACTGGGCGGCTCAACGCCTTCTCGCCGAACTCGCGCAAGATCCACATCGACATCGATCCCTCGTCGATCAACAAGAACGTGCGCGTCGATGTGCCGATCCTCGGTGATGTCGGGCGCGTGCTGGAAGACATGGTCCGCCTGTGGCGCGCCATGCCGAAGAAGCCAGAAAAAGCACAGACGCAAGGGTGGCACGAGAGCATCGACCGCTGGCGGGCGCGCAACTCCTTTGCCTTCAAGCCGTCGAACGACGTGATCATGCCGCAACATGCGATCCAGCGTCTGTACGAATTGTCCAAGGGCCGTGAAACCTTCGTCACCACCGAGGTTGGGCAGCACCAGATGTGGGCGGCGCAGTTCTTCGGTTTCGAAGAGCCGAACCGGTGGATGACATCCGGCGGGCTCGGGACCATGGGCTACGGCCTGCCGGCGGCGATCGGGGTCCAGGTTGCGCATCCCGACGCGCTTGTCATCGACATCGCCGGCGATGCCTCCATCCAGATGTGCATCCAGGAAATGTCCTGTGCCATCCAGTACAATCTGCCGGTCAAGATCTTCATCCTCAACAACCAGTATATGGGCATGGTGCGCCAGTGGCAGCAACTGCTGCATGGCAATCGTCTGTCGAATTCCTATACAGAAGCAATGCCGGACTTCGTCAAGTTGGCTGACGCCTATGGTGCCATCGGCATGTATTGCGACGACCCGAAGGAGCTCGACGAGAAGATCGAGGAGATGATCGCGGTCAAGAAGCCGGTGATCTTCGACTGCCGCGTCGCCAACCTTGCCAACTGCTTCCCGATGATCCCGTCCGGAAAGGCGCATAACGAGATGCTGCTGCCGGACGAGGCCACCGACGACGCGGTTGCCAATGCCATCGACGCGAAGGGACGGCAGCTCGTTTGAGCGGCACCTCCTAAAGCAACTTCTTAAAGAATGGACGCAAGATCATGAATGCGCATCAACAACCCACCGGCTCTGCCTATTTCATCACGCCGGAGACGGCCAAGGCGGAGAGCCACACACTTTCCGTTCTGGTCAGCAACGAGCCCGGTGTGCTGGCCCGCGTCATCGGCCTGTTTTCCGGCCGCGGCTACAACATCGAGAGCCTGACGGTTTCCGAGACCGAGCATGAGGCGCATCTGTCCCGGATCACCATCGTGACGCGGGGAACGCCGGCGGTTCTGGAGCAAATCAAGGCGCAGCTGGAGCGCATCGTGCCGGTGCACCGGGTGGTGGACCTGACCGTGCGGGCACAGGCGCTGGGCCAGGAACGGCCGATCGAGCGGGAGGTGGCGCTGATCAAGGTGGTGGGGTCGGGCGAACACCGTGCCGAGACGCTGCGCCTTGCCGACGCCTTCCACGCCAAGGTGGTGGACGCGACGGTGGAGCACTTCATCCTCGAGATGACGGGCAAATCCGCCAAGATCGACCAGTTCGTGGCGATCCTGAAGCCGCTGGGCCTGATCGAGATCTGCCGCACCGGCATTGCCGCAATGAACCGGGGCCCGCAGGGGATGTGATCAGAGCATAGCGAGCGGCGTCTTCTTCGCCGGCGGCGGGAAGGCGGCGTCGAGCGCCTGCAGGTCCTCATCCGTCAGGTCAAGACTTGCCGCCTCGCGGTTTTCTGCCACGCGGCCCGCGTTCGACGATTTCGGGATGGCGATGACGCCCTCCCGCTCCAGCAGGAAGGCAAGCGCCACCTGCGCCGGAGTTGCCTGGTAGGCCTTTGCAATGCGTGCCAGCGCCTCGCTGCGGATCAGCCGGCCCTGCTCGATGGGCGAATAGGCCATGACGGCGATGCCACGCTCCTGGCACCAGGGCAGCAGATCGTATTCGACGCCGCGCCGCGAGAGGTTGTACAGCACCTGGTTCACGGCGCAGTTCTCGCCGCCCGGCACATCCATCAGTTCCTGCATGTCGTCGAGGTCGAAGTTCGAGACGCCCCAGGCGCCGATCTTTCCCTGGTGGCGGAGCTCCTCGAAGGCGGTCACGGTTTCGGCAAGCGGATGTTCGCCCCGCCAGTGCAGCAGGTAGAGGTCGAGGCGGTCGGTGCGCAGCCGCTCAAGGCTCCTCTCGCAGGCGGCGATGGTGCCCTCGCGGCTGGCGTTCCACGGATAAACCTTGCTGACAAGGAAGACCTCGTCGCGGCGGCCGTTGGTTGCCTTGCCGACGATCTCCTCGGCGCCGCCTTCGGCATACATCTCGGCAGTATCGACGAGCGTCAGGCCGAGGTCCAGGCCCGCCTGCAGCGCCTCAACTTCCTTGGCGGCCTGCGCCGGGTCTTCACCCATCTGCCAGGTGCCAAGCCCCAGCGCTGGTACCGTGGCACCTGAGGAAAGGGTGACCGTGGGGAGGCTGTCGTCGATCATGTGTGCCGGCTCCTGCTCGAGAGAGTCTAGATAAGGCGTACCGCGGTGCTGCCAAGTCCGCTTGATGAGGCTCGCAATTGAGCCTAAACCTCCTGCAGGCCCTCCAAGAAAAACGAGATGGCCGCAATACAGTGCAACGCATTGGCACCTGGAGAATTCATGCCGCTGGAGACATTTCTGGCCCTGGTCCTGTTTGCGTTCACGACATCGATCACGCCTGGCCCCAACAACATGATGCTGTTTGCATCCGGCGTAAACTTTGGTTTCCGCCGCACCATTCCGCACATGCTCGGCATCGGAGCGGGCTTCCTGTCCTTGCTGATCGGTGTCGGCTTCGGCCTCGGTGCGCTGATGCAGAGCGTGCCGCTCGTCTACACCGTGCTCAAATTTGCCGGGGGCGCCTATCTCCTCTGGATCGCATGGAAGATCGGCAGTTCGCGCAGCCTTTCGGAAGGGAAAGCCGGCGCCCGACCGATGAGCTTCATCGGCGCTGCCGCGTTTCAATGGGTCAACCCCAAGGCGTGGGTCATGGCTGTGACCGCAATGGCGACCTATACCAACCCGGCCGCCTATTCGGCGACCGTACTGATCGTCGGGTTCGCCTTTGCGCTGGTCAATCTGCCGAGTGTTTCCACCTGGGCCGGGTTCGGCTCGGCGCTCCGCGAGTGGCTGTCGGTGCCGGTGCGGCTGAAGTGGTTCAACATTACCATGGCCGTGCTGCTCGTCATCAGCCTTTGGCCGATGCTGAAGTGAGGGAATGCGGATGGACGATCATCACCACCACCACGACGACC
>CAYNED010000272.1:0-3846 GCA_964396135.1 uncultured Neorhizobium sp. | reverse complement strand
GCCGATTTCCGCGATCCTGGGGAGGCCGAACAATCTCCTTTGGCATCCCGGCTGTTTGCCGTGCCCGGCGTCACCGGTGTCTATTTCGGATTTGACTTCATCACCGTGACCAAGAGTGCCGGTGAATGGCAGCATATGAAGCCCGCCATACTCGGCTCTATCATGGAGCACTTCATGTCCGGCCAGCCCGTCATGGGCGGGAGCACCACGACAGCTGAGATTTCCGACGAGGAAGGCGAATTCTTCGAGGCGGGCGATGAAACAATCGTCGCGACCATCAAGGAGCTCCTCGAAACCCGCGTTCGACCGGCGGTCGCTCAAGACGGTGGCGACATCACCTTCAAGGGCTTCAAGGACGGGACCGTCTACCTCAACATGAAGGGCGCCTGCTCCGGCTGCCCGTCTTCGACCGCTACGCTTAAGCACGGGGTGCAGAACCTGCTACGCCACTTCGTTCCGGAAGTGCAGGCTGTAGAAGCCCTCTAAAGCCGCTGCAGACTGATGCTTGTCCTGGCAATCGACACGGCTGGTGTGGACTGCTCCGCTGCTCTTTTCGACAGCGCGACGGGGCAGGTGCTGTCGGCCGTGAGCGAAATGATCGGCAAGGGCCATGCCGAGCGTCTGATGGCTGTCATTGATGAAGCCCTGTCGCAGGCTGGACGCCAGTTGAGTGAGGTTGGGCGGATCGCGGTGGTGACGGGGCCCGGGTCCTTTACCGGGATCAGGGTAGGCGTTGCCGCTGCCCGTGGTCTTTCACTGGCTTTGGGTGCCGAATGTGTCGGCGTCACGACCCTTGAAAGCATCGCTGCCAAACATATCGAGAGTGAGCCTTCACGGCCCGTAGTCGTCGCCATGGATGCAAAGCGCGGCGAGCTCTATGTGCAGCCCTTCGCCGCCGATGGCTCGAGCTTGGGAGATCCCGCTGCGGTTTCTCCGTCGGAGGCTGCCGGATTGGTCGCTTCTCTGTCTGCTGTTGTCCTAGGTTCCGGTCGACACATCGTCCTAAACGAGACCCTGGATTCGGCCGCTGTTGACCGGTTCGATATTTCAACAGTAGCCAGATTGGGTGCAGCCAAGTCTTCAGCGGCGACGAAGCCAAAGCCGCTTTACCTGCGTGGCCCCGACGCCAAGCCGCAGATCGGCTATGCTCTCGCCCGAGTCTGAAGGCGATGATCGACCAGTATCTGCAATGGAAGCCCTATTTCGAGATCGTCCCGCTGACTGCGGATCACGCTCATGAGATTTCCGAGATCCACGGGCAGCGGTTCCCTCGGCAGTGGAGCGACACGGAATTTGTGAGCTTGCTTGTGCAGGCCAATGTCTTCGGTTTCATCGCACGTCAAACCAATGCCTTCTTCTCACAGCCGGTGGGGGGCTTCGTGCTGGCTCGCGAAACGGCCGGAGAGGCGGAAATCCTCACCATCGCTGTTTCCGAAAAATATGGCAGGGCGGGGCTTGGTTGGCGGCTGATGCAGGCGGCATTGCGCGAGGCCGGTCAGCGTGGTGGCGAGACGATCTTTCTTGAAGTCGAGGCTGCCAATCAGGCTGCGGTCCAGCTATATCGCAAGCTCGGGTTCCAGGTTGTTGCAGAGCGACCCGCCTATTACTCCGGGCCCGACGGCGCAAGATCCTCTGCGCTTGTCATGAAGCGCGATCTTCGCTAGTCCGGTCCAACACTGAATTGATCAAAGGCGGCAAGGTCATGACCGATCTTTCCAGAACACTGGAGGAGCTGTGTGCCGAGAAAGGCATGCGGATGACCGACCAGCGTCGCGTCATCGCCCGCATCCTCGAAACCTCCGACGACCACCCTGATGTCGAGGAGCTATATCGCCGTTCTTCCAAAGTGGATCCCCGGATCTCGATCTCGACCGTGTATCGCACCGTCAAACTGTTCGAGGACGAGGGGATCATTGAAAAACATGACTTCCGCGACGGGCGCTCACGCTATGAGACGGTACCGGAAGAGCATCATGACCACATGATCGACGTGGCGTCGGGTACCGTCATCGAGTTTCACTCGCCGGAGATCGAGGCTCTGCAGGAGCGCATCGCACGTGAGCATGGTTTTCGTCTCGTCGGCCACCGTCTTGAGCTCTATGGCATCCCGCTCGACAAGGACGACGCTTGATCACCTGGCTGCGGATCGGCCTCATCGTCGTCGTGCTCTCGGCCTTCACCCTGGTGCTGCTGCCGTTCCAGCTTATGGGTCTTGCACTTGATTGGAGGATCAGGCGCTATCTCCCGCGTTGGTGGCATCGCGTCGCCTGTTACCTGCTTGGTATCCGAATTCACGTCCATGGTAGCCTGGATGCGCGCCGCCCGCTGATGCTGGCCGCCAATCACGCTTCTTGGAAGGATATTCTCGTTCTTGGCGCCGTCGCGGACGTGGTTTTCATAGCAAAGTCGGACGTGGCCTCTTGGCCAGTGTTCGGTCCTCTTGCAAAGCTGCAGAAAACAATCTTCGTTGCGCGTGAGGAGAGGCGACGTGCCGGTGATCAGGTCAACGAGATCGCCGAGCGGATGACGGCTGGCGAAATTGTCGTCCTGTTTCCGGAAGGGACCACGTCCGATGGCAACCGAGTGCTCGAGATCAAATCATCCTTGTTCGGCGCGGCCGCTGCGGCCGTACCGCAGGTGCCGGGCAAGGTGGTCCATGTCCAGCCGGTGGCGATCGCCTATACCCGAGTTTACGGCATGACGATGGGCCGGTATCACCGCCCTATTGCGGCCTGGCCGGGAGACATTGAGCTCGTTCCTCATCTGATCGGCGTCCTCAAGGCAGAGGCAATCGATGTCGAGATTACATTCGGCGACGCCATTGAGTTCAGGCCCGGCGATAGTCGCAAGGTCTTGAGTGCGACTGTGGCAGCAAAAATTCGCCGCATGCTGCTCGCCCGGCTGCGCGGCCGTGACGACGTCTAAGAAATCCTTCTAATGCGGGACGTATTGCGCTAAAGAGCCGCCATGAGCACCGATACCGTCATTGTCGATCCCCCGGCCGAGAACCAGCTCGGCGCCAATACCCGCAAGGTCTTCATCAAAACCTATGGCTGCCAGATGAATGTCTACGATTCCGTCCGAATGGGCGACGCGTTGGCAAGTGAAGGCTATATCCCGACGGAGGAAATCGAAGAGGCAGATCTGGTCCTGCTCAATACCTGCCACATCCGCGAAAAGGCTGCTGACAAGGTCTATTCTGCCCTCGGACGGTTGCGCGACATGAAGAAGGCGCGCAATGCCGAGGGTCAGGAACTGATGATCGGTGTTGCCGGCTGCGTTGCACAGGCGGAAGGCGAAGAGATCCTCAGGCGCGAGCCATCGGTCGATGTTGTGATCGGACCGCAGACCTACCACCGCCTCCCGGCAGCCATCCGGCGGGCCCGTTTGGGTGATCGCGTGGTCGATACCGATTACGCGGTCGAGGATAAATTCGAGCACCTGCCGATGGCGGAAAAGGCGCAGGTCCGCTCGCGCGGGGTGACCGCTTTCCTGACGGTTCAGGAGGGATGCGACAAGTTCTGCACCTTCTGCGTGGTGCCGTACACGCGCGGCTCGGAGGTTTCCAGGCCGCTCCATCAAATTCTCCAAGAGGCGCAGCGTCTTGTCGATGGTGGGGTGCGCGAGATCACGCTTCTCGGCCAGAACGTCAACGCCTGGCGCTCGCAAGGCCCGGATGGCCGCGAGTGGGGCCTGGGGGACCTTCTCTACAGGCTAGCGGAGATCCCCGGCCTGGCGCGGCTTCGCTATACCACCAGCCATCCCCGCGACATGGACGAGCGCCTGATAGAAGCACATCGCGACCTGCGGACACTGATGCCCTATCTGCATCTGCCGGTGCAGTCG
>CAYNED010000271.1:0-3895 GCA_964396135.1 uncultured Neorhizobium sp. | reverse complement strand
GACGGCGCAGACGCGCGATCTGAACGACCGCAAGACGATCCAGGATTTCGCCGATATCGTGCAGTCGGTCGAACGGCTGAAGCTGTTGCTGATCGTCACCGTGTGCGACATTCGCGGTGTCGGGCCGGGCGTCTGGAATGGCTGGAAGGGCCAGCTGTTGCGCACGCTCTACTACGAGACGGAGCTTCTCCTGTCCGGTGGCTTCTCCGAGCTTTCCCGTAAGGAGCGCGCCAAGCAGGCAGAGGAGGAGTTGTTCGCCGCTCTCGGTGACTGGAGCCAGAAGGACCGCCGCGTCTATTCGCAGCTGCATTACCAGCCTTATCTGCTATCGGTGCCGCTTGAGGACCAGGTGCGTCATGCGCGGTTCATCCGGGATACGGACGTTGCGGGCCAAGCGCTCGCCACCATCGTGCGGACGCACTCCTTCCATGCCATTACCGAGATCACCGTTCTGGCGCCGGACCATCCGCGCCTCCTGTCGATCATCGCCGGCGCCTGTGCGGCCGCCGGTGCAAACATCGCCGATGCTCAGATCTACACCACGACCGATGGCCGGGCGCTCGACACGATCTTGGTCAACCGCGAATTCCCAAGTGATGACGATGAGATGCGGCGCGCGGCGACCATAGGCCGGATGATCGAGGATGTTCTGTCGGGGAAGAAGCGGCTTCCCGAAGTCATCGCGACTCGTACCAAAGGCAAGAAGCGCAACAAGGCATTCGACATCCCGCCCTCCGTCGTGCTGTCCAACGGTCTTTCCCATAAGTTCACCGTCGTCGAGGTGGAATGCCTTGACCGGCCGGGGCTGCTCGCTGAGATCACCGCTGTACTTGCCGACCTCTCGCTCGACATCCATTCGGCGCGGATCACCACCTTCGGCGAAAAGGTCATCGACACCTTTTATGTCACCGATCTCCTCGGCGCCAAGATCACCAATGAGAACCGCCAAAGCAACATCACGGCTCGGTTGAAGGCGGTCATGGCGGAGCAGGAGGATGAACTGAGGCGGGGGATGCCGCCAGGGATGATCGCGCCGGCGCCGACGCCCGGGCGCCGCACCCAGTCGGGGCCACGCAGATCGAAAGCTGAAGCATGAGCCTCGTCGGGAAGTTTGCAACCGTTGGCGGCGCCACGCTCGGGAGCCGCATATTCGGCTTCGCCCGTGAGACCATGATGGCAGCCGCCTTGGGAACCGGCCCCATGGCGGACGTCTTTTACGCTGCCTTCCGGTTTCCCAATCTGTTTCGCCGCCTCTTTGCCGAGGGTGCATTTAATGCGGCGTTCGTCCCGCTGTTTTCAAAGGAAATAGAGACCAATGGCGTCGAGGGCGCCAAGCGCTTCTCCGAGGAAGTTCTCGGGGTCCTGTTCTCGGCCCTCTTGCTGATCACCATCGGCATGGAACTGGCGATGCCGTGGCTGGTCGACTGGATCATAGCGCCTGGCTTCGCCAACGATCCGGAGAAGTCGGCGCTTACGGTTCGCCTCGCGGCAGTGATGTTCCCCTACCTGATGTGCATGTCGCTGACGGCGATGATGAGCGGCATGCTGAACTCACTGCATCACTTCTTTGCAGCTGCGATCGCGCCGGTGTTCCTCAACGTCGTGATGATTGCCGCGCTTGGCTACGCCTGGTGGGATGGCGCGGATCCGCTTTTGACGGCGTGGTATCTGTCCTGGAGCGTGCTGGTTGCTGGCATCCTTCAGCTATCGGTAGTCTACTTCGGAGTACGCCACGCTGGCATCAAGATGGGCTTTCGCCGCCCGAGGATGACGCCAAACGTCAAGCGACTGTTGGTGCTCGCGGTGCCTGCAGCGATCACGGGCGGCGTCACGCAGATCAACCAGGTCATCGGCCAAGCCATTGCCTCGACCAAGGATGGGGCTATCGCCGCGCTGCAGTATGCCGACCGGATATACCAGTTGCCGCTTGGGGTCGTGGGTGTCGCAGTCGGCGTAGTGCTTCTTCCGGAGCTGTCGCGTGCTCTCAAGGGAGGGCATATGAAGGAAGCTGCCGGCATTCAGAACCGTTCTCTGGAATTCGTGCTGTTTCTGACGCTGCCGGCCGCCGCCGGGCTCTGGGTGCTGTCTGAGCCGATCATTCGCGTACTCTACGAACGGGGAGCCTTCTCGGCTGAGAACACGACCGTCGTAGCCTCTATTTTGGCGATCTATGGCATCGGGCTGCCGGGCTTCGTGATGATCAAGGCTCTGCAGCCTGGCTTCTATGCCCGCGAGGATACGCGCACGCCAATGCGTTTCACCATGGTGTCGGTGGTCGTAAACTCCGGGCTCGCGATCTCACTTTTCCCGCACCTGGCGGAACGGGGAATTGCGACTGCCGAGGCTGCAGCCGGCTGGATCAACGCGGCGCTTCTGTTTTCGACGCTATTGTGGCGTGGCCATTTGCAGTGGGAGTGGGTGCTGCTGAAGCGTGCCGTGCTGCTCGTGCTGTCGGCAGGTTTGATGGCGGGAGGGCTCGTTTACGCGTTGCCATATGCGCGCCCTTACCTCTTGCCGCAGGTCTCGCTTCTGCAGCAGGTCTTCGCCTTAGGCTGTCTGGTTGCCATAGCAATGGCCATCTACTTTCCGGTAGCTTTCCTACTCGGCGGAGCCGACACGGGCATGATCCGCAGAAACCTGAAGCGGAAGCCGAAAACCGGTTAGCGCCGCTTCTTTCGCCCGCAATGGGCCCAGCGCCGTTGGGGGCCAATGTCAACATGAACAATGCCGTTGCAGTAGCGGCCAATGCCGCCGATCCCCGGCGCGGACGCTGCGGCGTTCAGGATCTTCTTTTCTGAAACGCCGGGGACACGGATGTCCGCTGCGTAGCAATGGCTGTGTTGCGAGCGGCCAGAGCGAGGCCTGTGCCCTGACGTGACCATTGGCTTCTTGCCGGTCTGGACCGCGATATGGGCGAGGATGGCCTTCAACTTGGTGGGAAAGCAGCTTGTCCTGACGCTCACCCTCTGAACGGTGTAGGCGGCAGTGTAGTCGTGTTTAAAGATGTTCCCGCGCCGTTTCTGGCTGCTGTCAGCTTCCGCGATCCCGCTCATGCTGAGCGAAAGTAGAGACGCAAGCGCGACACGAAATACCATGCGCATGTTATCCCCCAAAACAACCTCGCGATCATCGCGAGCCGGTGTGATGGCAGGAAACTCGTTCCACAATCAGGCACAAATAAGGACGGATATTTCGTAGGATGCTGGCTAAGTCTCTGATCAAACGCGCGAGAAGGCGCGCTTTGTTGAAGAACAAGAAGAAGATCGTTCTAAAACAGTTTGCGAATCAAATTCCTAACGGTAGATCGAAAGCTATGCAATTTATGTGGATCCGCGGTCTCGTCTGCTCAAGAATTCGGCAGAACATGCCTAGGTTAGGGTGCTTTGTTACGATGCAACAAGCCGCGGGTTCAGGGAAAATAAGGCAAAAAGTAGGCGGGAATTGACAGTACTTGACAGGCGGCTCCTCTTGATCGCCTGCCTAGGGAGGTGCATAAGCCGGACCGCTAGCTATATCGCCTGATGGCCGAGGGCCCTCCACCAGCCTACTGAGGACAACATGAACACCTTCCAGCCGCTCGTTTTTTCCGGCGTTCAGCCCACGGGTAACTTGCATCTCGGCAATTATCTCGGCGCAATCCGCAAGTTTGTCGCGCTGCAAGAGAACAATGACTGCATCTATTGCGTGGTGGACCTGCATGCCATTACCGCCCAGCTCGTACACGAGGATCTGAAGGGGCAGATACGCTCAATCGCGGCGGCGTTCATTGCTTCCGGGATAGACCCGGTCAAGCACATCGTCTTCAATCAGTCCGCAGTCCCGCAGCATGCGGAATTGGCATGGATCTTCAACTGCGTCGCGCGGATCGGCTGGATGAACCGCATGACGCAGTTCA
>CAYNED010000270.1:0-3896 GCA_964396135.1 uncultured Neorhizobium sp. | reverse complement strand
GGGCATGTATGCGGGCGGCGATTACGACCTGGCGGGTTTTGCCGTCGGAGCCGCTGAGCGCGGCCAGTTGCTGCCGGTCGGCGATCTTGCCGAGGGCGACGCAATCCTCGGCCTCACCTCTTCCGGCGTCCACTCCAACGGCTTCTCGCTGGTGCGCAAGATCGTCTCGGTGTCGAAGCTCGGCTGGGAGGACGCGGCACCGTTTGCCGAAGGCAAGACACTGGGCGAGGCGCTTCTGACGCCGACGCGGATCTATGTGAAGCCGCTGCTCAAGGCGATCCGTGAGACCGGCGCCATCAAAGCGCTTGCCCACATCACCGGCGGCGGCTTTCCCGAAAACATCCCGCGGGTACTGCCTGCAAACCTCGCAGCCGAGATCGATCTCGACTCCATTCCGGTGACACCGGTGTTTTCGTGGCTGGCGCAGACGGGCGGTGTCGAGGCCAAGGAAATGTTGCGCACCTTTAACTGCGGCATTGGCATGATTGCCGTCGTCGCCGCCGAGAATGTGGATGCCGTGACCGCGACCCTGTCGGCCGAGGGTGAAGCGGTTGTACCGCTTGGGCGGGTCGTTGCTCGCGCGGAAGGGGCTGCCGGCACCGTATACCAAGGCACGCTTGCCCTATGAGCCAAGCCGACGCCGGGAGAAAGCGGAAGCGCGTTGCCGTCTTCATTTCGGGCGGCGGTTCCAACATGCTGACGCTGGCGAAGGCCTGCCAGGCGCAAGACTGGCCGGCGGAGATTGCCTGCGTGATCTCGGACAAGACATCGGCCGGCGGGCTGGCGAAGGCGGAAGGTCTCGGTCTTCCGACACAGGTCTTCGAGCGCAAGGACTATAGCAGCAAGGCCGAACACGAAGCGGCCATCCTGTCGGCCCTCGATAAGATCCGCCCGGACCTCATCTGCCTTGCAGGTTACATGCGCCTGCTCTCAGGCGAGTTCATCCGTCGCCATGAAGGGCGCATCCTCAACATCCACCCTTCCCTGCTACCGCTCTTTCCCGGCCTCCACACGCACCAGCGCGCGATTGACACGGGCATGAAGATTGCCGGCTGCACCGTGCACTTCGTGACCGAGGGCATGGACGAAGGACCGATCATCGCCCAGGCGGCCGTGCCGGTTCTGGCCCAGGATACCGCCGAAACTCTGGCAGCACGTCTGCTGACGGTCGAGCACCAACTTTATCCGCTGGCGCTGAAGCTCGTGGCGGAAGGCAAGGTCCGGATGGAGAATGGACGGGCGATGACAAGCCCAGGCCCTTCAGATGGACTTGGCGAGCAGACGCTTCTCTCGGGTGGCCTTTAGGCGCTTCGGCTCACTGCAAAAGTTCAGCCCGGTTCAGCGCTGCCCAGTGCAGCAGCATGATGGTTTTTCCGTCGCAGATCTCTCCGGTGCCGATCATGGCGAGCGCTTGATCAAGCGGGATCTCCAACACCTCGATGTCCTCGTGCTCCTCATCCAGGCCGCCGCCGTCATGGACCTGGTGGCTGATGTCGATCGGCGCATAGAAGAAATGGATGCGTTCGGTCACAGCACCGGGCGACATGAAGCACTCGAAGAGGAACCGGACCTCGCGCACCTCGTAGCCGGTTTCCTCCACGGCTTCGCGACGGATTGCCTCCTCCGGATGATCGCCATCCAGAAGACCGGCCGGCGTTTCGATCATCCAGCCGGAATGGCCGTTGAGATGGGCCGGCATGCGGAACTGCTTGACGAGGACGACGACCTCACGGTTCGGGTCAAACAGCAGAATGGTGGCGCCGTTGCCGCGGTCATAGACTTCCCGCGAGAGCCGATTGGTTTCTCCCTTGGAGCTGGTGTAGTCGAAGGTGACCTTGCGCAGGTGATACCAGTTGTCCGAGAGCGTCTTGTCCTCGACGATCTCGATCTTCGCGTTCTCCAGTTTGCTCATGCAGGGTCCTTGCGCAGCCAGACGCGGTTATCGTGGAAGGCCGCGCCGCCGTAGGGCGCGACTGCGTCTGCGCCGGTGAGGACGTTGATCCCCTCCCCGTCGAGATGCGCCTTGTTGGGCCAGAGACCCTCGGCAATCAGCACGCCCGGTTTGGCGCCGGACACAATGCGCGCATGCAGGCGGATTTCGCCGCGCGTATTACCGAGGCGGACGATATCGCCATCCAGAATACCCAGGCGAAGCGCGTCGGAAGGCTCGATCATCACCTCCGGGCGCCCCTCCTTCTGCGCCGAGGTCGGCGTCTCGGCAAAAGTGGAGTTGAGGAAGTTGCGCGCAGGAGAGGTCGCCAGGCGGAAGGGATGCTCGGCATCCGCCTCCTCGATTACCGGGACGTAGTCCGGAAACTTCGGCAACTGCGCAACCGGACCCATCGGCCCGAGACTCTTCGGCGGGCGGTTGGGCGACGGTCCGTTCGCCCAGTCGGGGCTGAAGCGGAACTTACCGTCAGGGTAGCCGAAGCCCTTCAGGTAATGTGCGGTCTCGAAGTCGGGCTGCGCATCGATCCAGCGCTGCAGGGCAAGCGTTTCGAAGCCGGGCCAGCCGCTAGCGGCCAGCATCCGGTCGATATGCTCTCGCTCTGAAAGGCCGAAGCCCGGGAAATGCGAGACGCCGAGGCGTTTGGCCAGTTCCTCAATCACGAAGAGATTGGTGCGCACCGTCTCCGGCGGCTCGACCAGCTTCGGGCCGAGGAGAATGTGGTTTTGGCCACCAGCACGATAGAGATCGTCATGCTCCAGGAACATCGTCGCAGGCAGGACGATGTCGGCCATCTCCGCCGTCTCGGTTAGGAACTGCTCGTGAACGGCGACGAACAGGTCGTCGCGGGCAAAGCCCTGCTTCACCAACCGCTGCTCGGGCGCCACGTTGACCGGATTGGTGTTCTGGATCAGAAGTGCGGTGACCGGTCCACGATGGCGCAATGCTTCCGCATCTCCGGTCAGCACGCGGCCGATCTGCGACTGGTCGAGCATGCGGATGTCGGGATCGGCGTAAGCGGTGCCCATAAGTTCGGACTTGTTCAGCCGGAAGATGTCGCCGTTGTTGTGGAAGGCGCCGCCGCCCTCGTACTGCCAGGAGCCCAGGACAGTCGCCACCGAAAGCGCAGCGTGCATGGAGACCGTGCCGTTGCGTTGGCGGCCGAAGCCGTAGCCGAGGCGGAAGAAGGTCTTCTTCGTCGTGCCGACAAGGCGGGCGAAGGCTTCGATCTCTTCCACCGTCAGCCCGGTGATGGCCGATGCCCATTCAGGCGTCCTGGTGCGCAGATGTGCCTCGAGACCGGAAGGATCGTCGGCAAACTTGGCCATGTAGTCGCGGTCGGCATAGCCGTCGCGGAAGGCCACATTCATCACCGCGCAAGCGAGTGCGGCGTCGGTGCCCGGTTTCAGGATCAGGCCCATGTCAGCCTGCTTCATCGTCGGATTGTCGTAGATGTCGATGACGACGATCGGTGCGCCGCGCTCCTTGCGCGCCTTGACCGCATGCGTCATCACGTTGACCTGGGTAGAGACCGCATTGGTGCCCCAGATGACGACACAGTCGGACTTTGCCATCTCGCGCGGATCCGGTCCACGCAGGGCGCCGGTCCCCATCACATAGCCGGTCCAGGCCATGTTGGTGCAGATGGAGCCGAAGAAGCCGGAATACTTCTTGGCGTGGCGTAGGCGCTCGATGGAATCGCGCTGCACCTGGCCCATGGTGCCGGCGTAGAAATAAGGCCAGACAGCCTCCGAGCCGCGGCGTGCCTCTGCCTTGACAAAGGCATCGGCGGTTTCGTCAAGCGCCGCCTCCCAGGAAATCTCCTGCCACGCCCCCTCGCCCTTCGCTCCTAGCCTGCGCTTTGGCGTCAGCAGGCGCTTCGGGTGGTAGTTGCGTTCGCTGTAGCGCGCAACCTTGTCGCAGATGACGCCGGCGGTATAGGTATTCT
>CAYNED010000269.1:0-3936 GCA_964396135.1 uncultured Neorhizobium sp. | reverse complement strand
ACGTTCGCAGCAGCGCCTGCGGCTTTCTCGGCCGATGCCGTTCGCTACGAGGAGGCACCCGTCTATCAAGAAACGGATGCCCGCAACGGGGTCAAGATTGGCTATCTTGCGTGCGACATCGGAGGAGGCGTTGGCTATGTGCTTGGCTCGGCCAAGGAAGTCAGCTGCGTGTTCACCTCCACGGATGGCGATCGGCACGACGCCTATGTTGGTAACATCCGCAAGATGGGGATCGACCTCGGCTTCACGACCCGCGGCAAGATGGTATGGGCCGTATTCGCACCGACCGCCGGCTATCACACCGGCTCACTGGGCGGCCTCTACCAGGGGGCCACGGCCGAAGCCACAGTTGGTGCGGGTGTTGGTGCAAACATCTTAGTGGGTGGAACCTCCGGCTCAATCCATCTGCAGACTGTCAGCGTTCAGGGACAGCTTGGTCTGAATGTTGCAGCGACCGGCACCTCGATGACCCTGACGCCAGCCAGCTAAACGGCATCACGAATCGAAGACCTGCTAGATGGCCTCTCCGTATGGAGGGGCCATCTGCTTCTGAGACCTTCAATATCCCCTAGCGCGTTCCTATCTTAGCGTTGGCGAGGTTGTGGTTGCGCATCCGATGCAGACCTCGGCTCGGGTTGAGTCTCTCGCAGATCCGATGTATTCGCCCCCCTTCAACGAGAAAGTACCGAGGTTACGCGTGACCAGCGGCATCCAGACACCGTATTATCTGATCGACAAGTCCAAGTTGCTGCAGAACATGGAGAGGATCGCCTATGTCCGCGAGCACTCGGGAGCCAAGGCCTTGCTGGCGCTGAAATGCTTCGCGACATGGTCTGTGTTCGACTTCATGCGCGATTATATGGACGGCACCACCTCTTCATCGCTCAACGAGGTGCGCCTTGGCCACGAGCGGTTCGGCAAGGAAACCCACGCCTACTCCGTCGCCTATGCCGATTACGAAATCGATGAAGTCGTTTCCCATGCGGACAAGATCATCTTCAACTCGATCAGCCAGTTGGAACGCTACACTGACAACGCTGCCGGGATTGTGCGTGGGCTGCGTCTGAATCCGCAGGTGTCGTCGTCGAGCTTCGACCTTGCCGATCCGGCCCGTCCCTTCTCCCGTCTGGGCGAATGGGACCTCGCAAAGGTTGAGTCCGTGATGGACCGGATCAGTGGGTTCATGATCCACAACAACTGCGAGAACACCGACTTTTCGCTGTTCGACAAGATGCTGGGGCAGATCGAGGAGAAGTTCCGGCCGCTGCTTCGGAAGGCGGATTGGGTGAGCCTCGGCGGGGGCATTCACTTCACCGGTGATGGCTATCCCGTTGATGCTTTTTGCGAACGGTTGAAGCGGTTCTCGGGCGAGTATGGGGTGCAGGTCTACCTGGAGCCGGGAGAGGCCTCGATCACGCGATCGACGACTCTCGAGACCACGGTGCTCGACACGCTTTACAACGGCAAGAACCTGGCTGTGGTGGATTCCTCCATCGAGGCACACCTTCTGGATCTGCTGATCTATCGCGAAAATGCGAAGGTGCTGCCGAACGAAGGGGCACACCGCTACATGGTGTGCGGCAAGTCCTGCCTTGCCGGCGATGTCTTCGGGGAGTTTGATTTCCCGCAGGAGCTAAAGGTCGGTGATCGCGTCTCCTTCCAGGACACGGCCGGCTATACGATGGTCAAGAAAAACTGGTTCAACGGCGTGCAGATGCCCGCAATCGCCATTCGTGAACTCGATGGCAGCATCAGAACGGTACGTGAGTTCGACTACGCGGACTACGAGCAAAGCCTCTCCTGAGGCTTCTGACGATTGGACACGAAGGAGCAAGTCCCTATCATGAAGAAGAACGTCCTCATCATCGGCGCCGGCGGCGTCGCACAGGTGGTGGCGCACAAGTGCGCTCAGAACAACGACGTACTGGGCGATATTCACATCGCTTCGCGCACAAAGAGCAAGTGTGACGCAATTATCGCGTCTGTTCACGAAAAGAAGGCGATGAAGCAACCGGGCGTGCTGGAAGCCCATGCACTCGACGCGCTCGACATCGAGGCCACCAAGGCACTTATCCAGAAGACCGGCTGCCAGATCGTCATCAATGTTGGCACCGCCTTCCTCAACATGTCCGTTCTTCGCGCGTGCATTGATACCGGCGTTGCCTATATTGACACAGCAATCCACGAAGAGCCGAACAAGATCTGCGAAACGCCTCCGTGGTACGGAAACTACGAGTGGAAGCGTGCGGCCGAATGCGCGGAGAAGGGCATCACCGCAATCCTCGGCGCCGGCTTCGATCCGGGCGTCGTCAACGCCTATGCGCGTCTCGCCAAGGACGAATACCTGGACAAGGTGACCGATGTCGACATCGTGGACATCAATGCCGGCAGCCACGGCAAGTACTTCGCCACCAACTTCGATCCTGAAATCAACTTCCGCGAATTCACAGGCGTCGTCTATTCCTGGCAGGGCGGCGAATGGCAGGTCAACAAGATGTTCGAGATCGGCAAGGACTACGATCTGCCGGTGGTCGGCACGCGCCGCGCCTATCTCTGCGGCCATGACGAGGTGCATTCGCTGGCCAAGAACATGGACGGCGCGGATGTGCGGTTCTGGATGGGCTTTGGCGATCACTACATCAACGTCTTCACGGTCCTGAAGTCGATCGGCCTCTTGTCCGAGCAGCCGGTCAAGCTGGCCGACGGCTCGGAAGTCGTGCCGCTGAAGGTCGTCAAGGCATGTCTTCCTGACCCATCGTCCTTAGCGCCGGAGTATGAAGGCAAGACTTGCATCGGCGACTTCGTGAAGGGCATCAAGGACGGCAAGGAACGCACGGTGTTCATTTACAACGTCGCTGATCACAAGGAGGCCTACAACGAAGTTGGCTCCCAGGGCATCTCCTACACCGCCGGCGTTCCGCCGGTCGCCGCAGCCATGCTGGTTGCCACGGGTGAGTGGGATGTGAAGAAGATGGCGAACGTCGAAGAGCTGGCGCCGAAGCCCTTCCTCAACATCCTCAACCACATTGGACTTCCCACCTGGATTCGTGACGAGCAGGGCGAGCGTCCGCTCAGCTTTTCGTGATCTTCTCTAATGACCGATCCTTGAGGCGCCGCAGCGATAGCTCGCGGCGCCTCAATCGTGTCCGGTGCTGTACCGCTCAGTGAGTTCAACTTCCGCACGTTCATCGCGTGTAGTGCATCCTAGGCGGCGATCCCGTCCAGCATCCTGGCTTCCCGGCAGGCTTCGATGAAGGCTGTGCGCGCGACTTCTGGTGAGGCGCTTTGCTCAAGCACGTCT
The DNA here is from genome assembly GCA_964396135.1 of uncultured Neorhizobium sp. Classification (GTDB taxonomy): domain Bacteria; phylum Pseudomonadota; class Alphaproteobacteria; order Rhizobiales; family Rhizobiaceae; genus Neorhizobium. Next base: position 635 of record CAYNED010000269.1, on the reverse strand, counting down.
GTGCAGAGCGTCTTTGCAAGGCGGTAGTGCGGACCGTCCACGGCCGGCCAGCGAAACTGGAGGTAGTCCAAGGCTTCTCGCGGGCTCCTGATGGTTTCCGGAAAGCCGTAGCCAATCTTGACGCGGACTGGAGAGATCCAGCGGATGTCGCTGGTTTGGATTGTCATGTTCATTGCCGTACCCTGTACTTGGGCAGCTTGAACGATCACTGGCCTTGGAAGTTGCGTGCCAGCAGCAATTTTTTGATAGGTGGAGCGACGGTGGCGCAACGCCGCGCCGCCGTCGCGGAAATCGCAGATTACAGATCCACCTTTTCATTCTCGCCCATATCGGGCTTAGAGCTGGAAACAGCTGCCGCCGCCATCTTGATATAGCTGACTATGGTGCCGGGGCTGTCCCAATATTCCGCGAATGCAGGTTCAACCTTCAGCACGCGGATCGAGGGGTCCTCAGGGCTGTCCCACCAGGCCTTTGCCGGGACCGACCAGATTTCGCGAATTAGAGCGCGGTCGTTGAGAACCTGTGCAGTGCCTGAGACCGAGACGTATTTCTGCCCCTTGGTATCCGCGAATGCGAGGCAGACATTGGGCCACCGCGCGATCTCTTCGTCCTTATGGCTTGCGACATCTGTGAGA
>CAYNED010000268.1:0-3943 GCA_964396135.1 uncultured Neorhizobium sp. | reverse complement strand
GGAGCATCGTCTCCTTTGGCCGGTCCGAGGATATGTGCGCAGGAATGGCCACTGCCCTGCGGGAGGCTGAGGCGGAGCGTGACAAGATCCGATCGCAGCGCACGGCGTCGCTGTCCATCGTCCGGCCCAATGGGGAACGCAACGCCATTGTCAACGCCATGCGGGAGAACGGCTGCAACCAGGCTGTAGCCGCTCCTCAAGCAGTGGCCACTGAGACGCTGGCTCCTCTTGAACGGGAAAGCGCCGCTGGATCAAGCTCCAGCATCACAAGGATCACGCCAAAGCTCCTCAGGCGGCCGGTAGCTGCCGAAACCGCTGCGGCGGCTTCACCTCCGCCTCCGGGCCCGGAACGCCCATACAACCCGTCGAAGAAGGTCCGTTCTGTAGGTCCTGTCTTTCTTCCCGACGAGAGTTCCATCGACCTCGCCAACCCCGCCTCCAGCGATCGATAACACCGGCCGAAACTACCGCTCGCCCCAGCGGTCGCGAAAGATAAGTTCGTCCAGCGGCAGGCGCTGCCGCCACCCCTTCACCGCAAGCTCCGGCTGATCGTATAGCTCGTCAACATAGCCCAGGCAGAGCCAGGCTACGATTTCCACGCGGTCGGGAATCCCGAGCAACGCCCGGATGTCGGGATCATGAAAGATGCTGACCCAGCCGACTCCGACCCCTTCGGCGCGGGCGGCAAGCCACAGGTTTTGCACGGCGCACACGGTCGAATAGAGATCCATGCGCGGATTATGCGTCCGCCCCAGGACAATCGGTCCGGCGCGATCCGGGTCGCACGTGACGCAGATGCTGAGCGGCGCCTTTCGGATGCCCTCCAGTTTCAGGCTGCGGTACAGCGCCTGACGATCGTCGGCGAACATGGCTGCCGCCTCTTTGTTGGCGCGCTGGAAAGCATGCCAGGCACGTTCCAACGTCTGCGGGTCGCGAATGAGCAGGAAATTCCATGGCTGCATGAAGCCCACAGACGGTGCGGCATGAGCCGCGCCGAGCAATCGTGCGATGAGGTCCTCCGGCAGCGGATCGGGTAGGAACTGATCCCGCACGTCACGACGGGTTTCGATCGCCTTGTAGACTGCGGCGCGTTCATCCTCGGAAAATGAAGAAGCGGCCACCAGGCCACCTACACAGCTATCCTCTTCATGTCGCATGAGCCCTCCCGACCAAGCTGGCTTCGGCACCAGAACTTACATCTAGTGGCCGCACCGCCACCGGCTGTGCTACCCATGCCGCAGCCGATGGGCTTGAGCAAGCAGTCAGTCACTTGGGAAGTAGCGCACATACGCGAATTGCTGCCCGTTGGGCGCCCAGTTCGGGGAGTTCATCGTTCCCTGCCCTCCAAAGAGCTCCAGCAGCGTCTCCACATTGCCACCGTCCATATCCATCAGCCGAATACGGACGTGATGATCGCGTGGATGATCGAATACGTCACCGTCATAGGAAAGGAAGACAATCTTGTCTCCATGCGGTGACGGATGTGGAAACCAGTCCGCAAAAGGGTTGTTCGTGATCCGTTGCGCCGTGCCGCCCTCTGCAGGAACCCGCCAGATCTGCATGCGGCCGCTGCGACTGGAGTTGAAGTATATCCATCGACCATCCGGCGAATAGTCGGGGCCGTCATTGCGCCCTTCGCCAAATGTCAGTCGTCGCTCCTCGTCGCCGTCGGTGCTGATCGTGTAGATGTCGAAGAGATCATCACGAATGCCGCAATAGGCAAAGCTGCGCCCGTCCGGCGCCCAGCCGTGCCAGTAGGAGGGAAGCGTCTCCGTCACCAGCCGCGGCTCTCCTCCCTTTGCTGGCAGCACGTAGATGGCGGACTTTCCGAACCTGGTCTTGTCCGAGATCGCAACCCAGCGCCCGTCCGGTGAAATGCCATGGTCGTTGTTACACTCCACGGCGAAAGACGTATCGATGGGTTCTGGGGCAGTCTGGCCTTCCAGCATTAGCCGATACATCCGCCCCTCGCTGTTGATCAGCAAATAGCGCCCGCAGGGCGACCAATTCGGGGCCTCGAAAAGCGCCGGCGTCTCCCAGACCACGCGGCTCGTGCAACTGGCAAGGTCGTAGATCTCAATCGAGCTTCTCGTTTTCACTATCTGCTCCGTGGTCGACACCGGCCAATTCGATAAACGTGCCGTTGCGCCCTCTTTCGCAGCAGGGAGCAAGTTCGGCAACCATTGCGGCACTTCAACACCCGCAGAGACGTATGCAACTTTACGCGCGATAGATGGTTCACATCCCGTTCATGACAGATATATGACACTTCCATGACAGCGTAAGAATGTGGAGTGAACTCAGTGAGCCGGACCGTCAGACAAGGATTGATTCCGGCATCCCGCACCACAGCATTTTCCGCGGCCTTCCATCACATTCTCCTCGCTGCGACACTGCTTGCTGCGTCGCTCATCCTGGTTGCCGGCGTAGAAGCCGTCGCCGGCCGCGCGGGATCCGACATCCTGCCATTTCTGATGTCGGGGCCGGGCCTCAGCACGGTCGCACTCGTCCTCGCTACGGTCCTGGCGCTCGACGTGATGATGGGGCGCGCATTCCGGTCGATGATCCTGCTGGTCCCGCTGGCACTCATCCTGGGCGCCATCTCCCGAGAGAAACAGCGCTATCTTTCCGATCCGCTCTACCCGTCGGATCTGTTGTTTGCGCGCCAGATCAACGAACTTCTACCGGTGATGGTCAAGGCCCATCCGGCGGTTGCATTGGTCATGGGTACGGCGGGGATCGTGGCGGCCGTCGCGCTCGTCTACATTGCCTTCATTGCCTGGAACCGTTTCCCGGTCCTGTCGTCGCGAGCGCGGATCTCGCGCCTTCTCGTCGTGCTCCCCTTCCTCGTCGGCTTCACACCGATCATGAACGCGAGCAATTCCACATGGCTACGTGATCGCCTTGGCATCGTCCCCATGATGTGGGACCAGACGGCAAACTACCGTCACAATGGCTTCCTGTTGGCTTTCGGCATGAACGTGCCAATGTCAAAGGTCTTCGCGCCGCCTGGATATTCGGAACAGGCGATCGACAGCATTTCTCTGGATCCTGCGACGTTCACGGTGGCGCGCAAGCCGGCGCCAGACGTCATCGTGATCATGAGTGAATCGCTTTGGGACCCGACCAGGCTGCCCGGCGTCACGTTTCAAACGGACCCGATGCCGACGATCCGCAGCATGCAGGCGGGTCATGTCTTCTCACCCGAATTCGGCGGCATGACCGCGAATGTCGAATTCGAATCGCTGACCGGCTTCTCGAATGCCTTCCTTCCTTATGGAGGCATTCCCTACCAGCAATATGTCCGCCACCCCCTCCCATCCCTGGCCACGCTGTTCAAGGAAAAGGGATACACCTCGATTGCCATGCATCCCTTCGCGGGATGGTTCTGGAACAGGGACAATGTCTACCGCAATCTCGGCTTCGACAGCTTCCTGTCGCAGGACCAGCTTCCGGAACTGGAAAAGCGCGGGATGTTCGCATCCGACGCAGCATTGACAGAACAGATCATCCAAGCCGCAGACGCCGCTGAGCAGCCGCTATTCCTGTTTGCAGTCACGCTTCAGGGCCATGGCCCGTACGAGGCGGACCGCTATGCGCAAAAGAGCATCGCGCTGGACAGCAACCTCAGCGCGGGCGCAGCGCAGCAGCTTGCCACCTTTGCAGAAGGCGTGAGGCAGGCGGATGAGAGCCTGTCCAGGCTCATGCGGTGGGCGGAGGGTCGCCAGAGAGAAACCATCATCGTGTTTTTTGGCGATCACTTGCCGCCGCTCGGGCAGGTCTACATGGAGAGCGGTTACATGAGGGACGCCGTCGCCACCCGCAGAGCATCGCTGGAGACGATGAAACGGGAGCACGAGACACCGCTTGTCGTCTGGTCTTCAAAAACGGGCCCGGTTCAGAACCTCGGGACGATCAGCCCCTCCCTGCTGCCCTACCATAT